>JASJBG010000129.1 GCA_030066625.1 Woeseiaceae bacterium | reverse complement strand
TGAGCATCTCGAGCGCCATGTCGACCATGCCGACGGCACCCGAAACGATCTGCTTGCGTGCAGCAATAATCGCCGTGGCCTGCTGGCGACGCAGCATTGCGTTGGCAATCTCCGGCGCGTACGCGAGGTGGCTGATACGAGCCTCGATGACCGTGACGCCAGCCTGCTCGAGCCGGTCCTGGATCTCGCTGCGCAGCGCCTGCGCAATCTCCGCCGGATGACTACGCAGCGCCGTGCCTTCACCCTCGTGGGGCTCGTAGGGGAACGTCGTCGACAGGTTCCTGAGCGCCGACTCGCTCTGAATCTGGACGAACTCCTCGTAGTCGTCGACCTCGAACAGCGCTTCCGCAGTGTCGAACACCTTCCAGACCACGACCGCCGCGATCTCGATCGGGCTGCCGCGTGAATCATTGACCTTGAGCTTGGAGCTCTCGAAATTCCTGACGCGCGTCGACACGGCAGTCTTTGCATAGAACGGATTCGCCCACTTCAGCCCCGGGTCGTGCACGGTGCCGACATACTTGCCGAACAGCTGCAGCACCTTCGCCTCGTTCGGATGCACCATAAAAAGGCCCACCCACATGATCAGAACGACGACGGACGCGAGCACGCCGACGATGATGCCGACGACCGACCCGGCCCAGGCCGCCCGGATGATCGCGTAGACGAGGCCCAGTTGCAGGATTGTGAGTACCACGAGCATCAGGTAGCCCGACGGCACGGTTCTTTGATTTTCCTGGATCATCGTCTCTTCTCCTCACGATTCATTTCAATATCATTTTGATATCACCTGCTCCGAAAGTCAAAACGCCCGGGGGCGAAAACCCGGCGGACCAGTGTTCTCGCGGCATCGGAGATTGGGTTATGTCAAATTATGGCCAACAAAAAAGGCCTCCCGCTCGGGAGGCCTCCAAGATGCCTGACGATTTGGGGGAGTCGTCAGAACGCCGACAGCATGGGAGTTATCGTTGGTTTGCTGCCGTCGCTGCGAGACTATTAGACCCGATCCTGGTTACAGGACTGTGACGAGCACCTTGGGATCAGATGCTGAAACTCAGCGGCAGGCGCACCTCGAAACAGGCACCCACCTCGGTATCTACCAGCCGCAGCGTGCCTTCGTGAGCACGCGCCACGAGCGTGGCCAGGTAGAGGCCGAGACCGGTGCCGCCGGTCTGCCGAGCGCGCGACGGGTCGCCCCTGTAAAACGGCTCGCCGATACGCGCGGCATGTTCGGGCGGGATACCGGGTCCGCGGTCGCGTACCCGAAGCACGAGCTCACCATCCTGCTCATCCACGACAAGGGTCACCGGCCCCGCGGACTCCGGCGAGTAGCGGAGCGCATTGGAAAGCAGGTTCTTGAGGCAGAGCTTGACACGCGCCTCGTCAAGACTTGCCTCGAGGTTCGGCGCATTGCTGATGACCTTTATCCGCTCCCGGTCGCGCGTGAAGAAGTCACTCAGGAGCTCCTCGACCAGGTCGTCCAGCCGCACCTGCGTTCGATTCAATGACGCGTGACGCGTGTTGAGGCGCTCGGCCTCGATGAGCGAAACGACGATTTTCTCCATCTCCGCGATCTCGGCACGGATGGTCTCCTGGTCCTTCTCATCGTCGAGGAATTCTACGGCCAGGTTGAGTCGCGATAGCGGGGTGCGCAGCTCGTGGGAAATGCCGAGGAGCAGCGCGCGCTTGGCATCAAGCATGCCCTCCACGTCTTCGGCGAGGCGATTGATGTCCTCGGCCAGGTCGCCGAGCTGGTCCTTGCGAATGTTGCGGATGCGGTGATCGAAATTGCCGCGGCCAATATGTGACGCACCGGCGCGAATCGAACGAATCGGTTTGAACAGCCAGTTGACCGCCGCGTACGCGAAGATCAGGAACAGGATGACCATGCCGACAATGATCTTCGTCAGGTCCGGGCCGGTCATCGTATCGGAGATCGGCGGGGTCGATACAACGATGTCATAGGTACCCGACTGCAGCTTCAGGAAACGATGCTTGCCGCTGGTCGCGAACTCGATGCCCGACAGCTCGTCGACCCAGGCGCCCGGATTGTCACTGAACGCCGGGCTCGGACCGAACTCGAGATCCGCGAGCGCCGGGAAGCCGGCGTCGGAGGCCCAGTCGATGTCCGGACCGAGAATGCGAATGTCGACCGGCACGCGCTCGGTAATGGCAATCGCCCTGTCGATGCGAGGCGGAGAGCCGATGTCGTCTCGCACGTACTGCACGTGCAGTGAAAGGTGGCCGCTGATCAGTCCGCGGATGTCATCGCTGTTGTAGACCCAGCGCAAGGCCGACAGCGCGCCCCAGACGAGGAGCCCCGCAAGAACCAGGAAGATCGCGAACAGTCGGAATGAAAGCGATCGATACAGGCGATCAAGCATCACTGACCGGGACGCCGACAAACGAATAGCCGCGGCCCCAGATCGTCTGTATGAAACGCGGCGGCTTGACGGAGTCCCCGAGTTTTTGCCGCAGGCGGCTGATCATAATGTCGACGGATCGCGTCAGTATCGCCGCATCGATGCCGCGCAGCTCACTCAGGATGTCGTCGCGAGACAGCTTCTTGCCATGGCGTTTGGCGAGCGTCAGTAACAGCTCGTACTCCATGGATGTCAGGTCGACGGGCTTGTCATCAACAACCACAGTGCGCGTCTCGGTGTCGATCGAGAGTCCTTCGAAAGCGAGTTTCGTACCCGACGTCGCTCCGGCGTCAATACGTCGCAGGATTGCCTGCACGCGGGCCACCAGTTCGCGCGGCTCGAAAGGTTTTGCGATGTAGTCGTCCGCGCCGAGCTCGAGCCCGGAGACGCGATCGATAACGTCTCCGCGCGCGGTCAACATGATGATCGGGATGCTGCTGGTCTTGCGAACCTCGCGGCAGATCTCGAAGCCGTCCTTGCCCGGAAGCATCACATCGAGCAGCAACAGGTCCGGATCTTCGCGGCTAAGTTTGCGAAAGCCTTCGCTAGCGTCGCCGGCACAGACCAGCGCAATTCCGAAGCGCTTGAAGTAAGCCTGCAGAAGCTCGGAGTGCTTCTTGTCGTCGTCGATGATCAGAACTTTTGACATACGATTTAGTGTAGCTCCAACGGGGATCCCCGTGTCATGCGTTCGAAACATCCCGATACATTCTGATACCCAATTGAGACCAAACCTGCTCAGGGCGCCCGCAAACTTGCGCCCGAAGTTTATCACCCTGAGGAATTCTCATGTTGTTCCAACGCATTTTTGTGCTCGTCGCCATCGCTCTGGGCGTCACCGCCTGCGACTCCAGCGACGATCGCGCCCCCGTCCCGCCGGTTCAGCCGACCTTCGACATCCAGGTCCTGCACGCATCGTCTGATGCCCCGGCTGTAAACGTCCAGTTTGCTGGCTCGACCTTCGCCGGCGGCGCTGACTTCAAGGTCGGCACCGGTCGTTCTGAAGTTGTCGTCGGTACGTACGAAGTCGCGGTCGACGCGCTTCTGCCGAACGACACCACCGCAACGGTTATCGGCCCGGTCGACCTGACCTTCGACGCCGACACGCTGTACACGATCGTCGCCGTTGGTGACACGGCCGCTGGCGCCACGTTCCCGCTCGAGCCTCTGGTTCTGAGCCAGCCGCGCACCGACGTCCCGACGGGCAGCGCGCGCGTCTTCGTCCTGCACGGCGCATCCGGCGCCCCGGAAGTCGACGTCCACGTGACAGCTCCGGGTGACGCCCTGTCGCCGGACACCGTTCTCGGCACGTTCGAGTTCCGCGGCACGCTGGGTCCGGTCGAGGTCCCGATTGGCGACTACCGCATCCGCGTCACTCTGCCGGGCGACCTGAACCCGGTATACGACTCGGGAACGATCACCCTCGATGACCGCGCCAACCTGTTCCTGTCCGCCGTCAACAACGTAGAACCCGGCGCATCGCCGATCAGCATCGTTGCACTGACGGGCGCCGGTTCGGCCGAGTTCCGCGATGCCGGCGCGACCGCCGCGCTGCGCGTCACGCACGCTTCGCCTGACGCAGGTGTGGTCGACGTGCTCGTCGATGATGCCGAGTTCCTGACCGACGTCCCGTTCGCCGCCTTCTCGGATTTCGAGCAGGTGCCGCCGGCCACGTACAACGTAAAAGTCACCGGTGCAAACAACCCGACCGCCATCGCGATCGAAGCGGACCTGACGCTCGACGCAGGCACGGTCTACGACGTCATCGCCGTCGATTTCGCAGCGACCGAGGCCATCACGGCACTCGTCGAAGCTGACGACCATCGAGTCGTAGGCACCAACGCCAAGGTACGCATTATCCACGCATCGCCGACCGCGATGGACGTCGACATCTACCTGACGGCACCGGGTACGGACATCACGAACGAAGACCCGGCGTTCCCGGGTGTGCCGTTCCAGGCCAACACCGGCTTCTTCGGCGTCGCTGCCGGCGACTACGAAGTGTCGGTCACCGTGGCAGGCACCAAGACCATCGCCATCGGCCCTGCGCCGCTGACGGTCGCCAACGGCCAGGTCATAACGGCTATCGCTCGTGACGCAGAAGGTGGCGGCGCACCGTTCGACCTGATCATCCAGACTGGCTTCTGAATGATCCACTGAGTTCATAATGAGCTTCCCCCAAAGCTCAGCTCCCCCTTGCCCCGCCTCGTGCGGGGCATTTTTTTGCCCGCTCGCGGCGTACCCGGCAGCGCTGATCCGGCATTGCTGCGCCGCAACGGCTTTCACGCCATAATTGCGCCATGGGATCGTTCTACAACGAGCTGCGCCGCAGGAACGTCTTCAAGGTCGCAGCCGGATACGCACTTGTCGCCTGGATACTGATCGAAGCCGGCTCGGTACTCCTGCCGACGTTCGGCGTGCCGGACTGGTTCTTCAAGGTCTACGTGATCATGGTCTTTGGCGGCTTCCTGGTTGCGATGATCATCGCCTGGGTCTTCGAGATCACGCCGGAGGGCGTCAAGCTCGAAAGCGAGATCGACCGCACCGAATACACGCCGGCGAAGAGCAGCGTCGTCAACGTCGCACTGATCGGCCTGCTCGCGACAGCGCTCGTCATTTCAGTAACGCTCAACATCACCGGCTTGCGCAACCCGGGCGCGCCACTGTCGACACCGGTCGAACGCACCTCTGTCGCGGTCCTGCCGTTCGAGAACCGCAGCACGGACCCGGAGAACGGTTTTCTCGCCGACGGCATCCATGACGACTTGATGGATCGCCTCTCGACGCTCGGCTCCTTGCACGTCATCTCGGGTACGTCCGTGAACGCATACCGAGACCGTAGCAAGAGTCTGAGCCAGATCGGCGAAGAGCTCGACGTGTCGACGATCGTCGAGGGCTCGGTGCAGCGAGCCGGCAACGAGATACGCGTGATCGTGCGGGTGTTTGACGCGGCGACCGAGGAGCGCCTGTGGAGCGACACCTACGATCGCGATGCCTCGCTCAAGAGTGTGTTCGACCTCCAGTCCGAGATCTCCGCGCAGATCGTAGCCGCACTGCCGGTGGGAGAGCACAGCCGTGCCGACATCCAGCGCAGCGTGCCCACCCAGGAACCGCAGGCCTTCGCTGCTTATGTCGCCGGTGTCAACGATCTCCGGCGGCGCGAGTTCAGCAGCCTCGTGCGCGCTCGCGCGAGTTTCGAGCGCGCCATCGAACTTGATCCCGAGTACGCACAGGCGCATGCGAAACTCGCCGAAACCGTGCTGGTACTCCACACCAACTTCAAGGCGTTGTCGCCGGAGGAGGCCCTTTCGGTCGCCGGCAAGGCTTCGGACCGCGCGCTCGAACTCAATCCGGAACTCGCTGATGGCTACGCGACGCGCGGCCTCGGCATCAGCACACAGTGGTTACGGCAGCGCGTCGGCGACGGCAACGTGCGGGCCGCGGCCGACTTCGAGAAAGCACTGAGCCTGAATCCCAGCCTGTCGACCGCCTACCTGTGGTTTTCGACTCTCCGCGACAACGAAGACCGCGTGGACGATGCCATCGAATTGTTGCGAATGACGATGGATGTCGATCCGCAGAATCGGATTCCATTCGTAAACCTGCCGGGACTGCTGGCATTGCAGGGCCAATACCAGGAGGCCATCGCCCTCTTGCTGTATGCGCGCGAGCTGTTCCCTAACTGGACGGTACCGAACGACTACCTGGCGCGACACCTGCAGGGCCTCGGCCGTATCGACGAATCGCTGGCGTGGTCGATGCTGCTGCGTGAAGTCAGCGACGACCCGTTGGCGGGCTCGAGCGCCCTGGGGCTCTACCAGCTCCTCGGCCTCGAAGCCGAGATCGACGTCTTCGTCGAGGCTCTTCCGCCGGAGCATCCGGTCTATCCTGTCGGCGCCAGTTTCCTGCAGTTCATCCGCGGCGACTATGAGGGCACGGCGCGAATGCTGGAAGCACTCATCGGCACGGAGTATTCGAGTATCGGGTTCTTTTACCCGCTGCTGACGCGGGCGCTGCTGCTCGACGGCCAGTACGAGCGGGCGCGTTCTTTCCTGCTGGAGGACACCCCGATGCTGGCCAGCGACCAGGTACTGCAAGTAGACCGGATCAACGCGGGCGACGCAGTCCTGCTTGCTTTTCTCGAGCAACAGCTGGGCAATCGTGCCCGCGCCCGCGAGCTGCTCGAGGCTGCGCTCGAGGTGACGCAGTCGATGCCGCGTATCGGGTTTTCCGGCTATGGGCTGCGCGACGTCCAGATCTACACGTTGCTCGGCCGGCGCCAGGATGCCCTGGACGCGCTCGACGAGGCTGTTGACGCCGGCGTCGTCAGCAATATTTTCTTCGACTTCTGGGAAATCGATGATGACCCGTTGCTGAAGATGCTGGCAGACGAGCCCGCGTTCGTCGCCTCACGAGGTCGGATGCGCGCGAAGCTCGAATCGATGAAGGCGAACATCGACGCGGCCATTGAATCGGGTAACTGGGCACCTCTCCGCGAGAAGGCGATCATCGAAGCTTCAAACCTGGTCAGCGACAGCCGCTAGCTTCGTCTCGAAGCGTCTCCTCAGTCTCTCGGCGATGGGCGCGGCCAGGACTCGTTCCAGGTCCTCCGGCTGCGGCGATGGCTGGAACGACAGCCGATACAGGTCGAGCATCGTCACGCTGCTGGACGGATCCTCGACGATCGTTACGGCTTCGCCAGCGCTGATTTCGCCGCCGTTCAGCACGCGGAAGTAGTAGCCGGGGCGCTCGGCCCGGCGGAAACGCAGGCCGAAGCCTGAGTCGTCCATGCGCGCTGCAAGTGTTTTGCACGGGATCCTCGGCGCACTCGCCTCGAGAATCACGCTGCCGATCAGCAGGCGGTCGCCTACGTGTATGTCCTCGGGAAGGCCGGCAATGGTCAGGTTGTCGCCGAACGTGCCCGGCGCCAGCTCACGGTCGAGTTCCCTGCTCCACCACTCATAGTCGGCGGCCGCGTAGGCATAGACGGCCTGGTCGGGACCGCCGTGCCGTTCCGTGTCACAGACCACGTCGCCTTCGAGGCCCGCTTCGTCGATACGAACGGCACCGTCGACCGGTCGCTTGAGAATACCCGTCAGGACGCTGTCGCCACCGATATCGATCGGCTCGGCGCTGGCAACGTTGACGCTGACGATGCGCATGGAGTCCATGCGTCAATGCTGCAGCGATCGCCGCGCGGACGCAATGAGCACGCACCGCGCTCCGCGGGCGCGGCGTAAAGAGCTTGCCGGCGAATCGCCGGCTTTTGTCTCAGACGTCGATCTTGCCCAGGGCGATCCAGAGCAGCGTGAAAGCGATCATCGCTACCGAGGCAACCCCGAAGAACAGGCAGATCATAAAGATGATCTGTTCCAACGCACTCCCCCCGCGGGCACAGGGCCCGCTTAGAACCCATTGATGATAGCGCCGCGCAAACGCTCGCGCGTCGTGGCTGACACTGCGTTGCAAAGTGCGTTACAAATATTACATATTTACGGTATATTGTAACGCATGGCACGCACGAAGGTCTCGACACTCAACCTGCGCATCAGCCCCGCGATCAAGAGCGCCGTTCGCGAGGCCGCCGCGCGCGAGCACCGCAGCGTCGCCAATATGGTCGAAGTCCTGATACGCCGGCATTGCGACCAGGCCGGAATCGAAATCAGTCAGTCACCGAAAGGTGAGCCGGGAGACATGGATGGATGAGAAGACCTTGAAAGCACTCGTGGCCGCGGGTGCCGTCAGGCGAGTCGACATTATCGCGACGGGCGCGCGATTCCATGTGGAGGCGACGACGCCGAACGGGCCCATCACGGCGGAGACCCGCAAGGGCAAGGTCAAGACCTGGGTGACACTCGACGCCGCGGCACGCTGGGTCCGCGGGCTGGGAGTGGGCGGCGCGAAGGTCAACATGACGCACTGGCAACCCGGCCAGCGCGAACTCTCGGTCTAGTCGCCGCGCGCTGGGGCGCGCGGCGCTACAAAATTACGCGGACTCTTGCTCGTTTGACGATGGCCACTCAGCTCCGAATGGGAAGGGCTTATCGTCCGTGTTGTAGGTCAGGTAGCGCACGATCTGGTACAGGTAGGACGAGAGCCCACGGCCGGCCTGCCTCAGGTGCTGGTTGGTTTCGCCCGTAAACAGGACCCACAGAAAGCCCAGGACCACGACAATCGAGGTCACGAACATGGCCACGTTCGCGAGCAGCGCGAACACGATCATGAAGACCAGCCGCAGCCACGTCGACTTCGACTTCAGGTTTTCCTCGATGTTCGGGGAGGTCGACTCCGCTTCTTCGACCGATACATGATCCGCGGGGGGGTTGTCTTGCGTCATTGCTCTCCTCCAACTTGGCGTGGACTGCGCCGGATATATAGGCGTCCAAACTACAAATGTGGTTACATCGGCGACGTTTTCAAGACGCTCCGGGCCCGAAATGACCAGAATCACGGATGGACGGAGCTCGTGGAAGGCTGCTACAGCGGGGCTACAGCGAGGCAGACATCGTCAAGATACTGGGTGGCAATATGTTGCGCATCCGGAGCCAAGTGGAGAACAAAGCCGCGGCACTGGCGGGCTAGAAAAAAGCGGCCGCGACGCAGGACGCGCCACGGCCGAAAAGACTTACGCGGCGACGACGTCCATCAGCACGTAGCGCAGCAGCACCTCGTAGCTCGAGCGGTCGAGCTTCATGCCGTCCGGCAGTTCGAGCGTGTGCACGGGCGTGTCGTCGAGTTCGCAGATTTCCTGAAAGTGACGTTCGCCGTCGCGGTACACGCGGTACTTGACCTCGCGGTGGCGGCTGAAAGTCAGCAGTACTTCGCTCTGGGTCCAGTCCTGAATCAATGTCGCCCTGTTCATGTCGTCCTCCTAAGCCTCAAGCGTTAGCGGCGTCGTCCCCCTGACTCAGCCGCGCCTGGGTAGATTTTTGCAAGCCTCGTGCCAACTTTCGGATGCCGACGCCGATTTTTTTTATCCATTAATTTCATATAGTTACAGTGCTGTCGCTGGCAGGAGACAGTGACGAAAGCGTACGATCTGTGTCAGTTTTGGACCTGGTTGTACGGTATTTGGCGACAGCCGCTTGACATAAATGCACGGCGGAAAAGGCGTTATCTGGTCGGATGGTTACAGCGGCCAGACGACGAGAATCGTCGGCACGGACACGGCGATGATCAGGATTTCGAGCGGCAGCCCCATGCGCCAGTAGTCCCCGAA
>JASJBG010000128.1 GCA_030066625.1 Woeseiaceae bacterium | reverse complement strand
CGTCGCCTACGCGTCGGCGATCAAGAACGACTTCGTCGCCATGATGAACGCGTCACCGATTGCTCTCGTACCGGAGCTCGCCAACGAGCAGCATTACGAGGTACCCGCGGCTTTCTATGACCAGGTGCTGGGACATCACAAGAAGTACAGCAGCTGTTACTGGGGTGAGTCGACGAGCGACCTCGACGCGGCCGAAGCGGCGGCGCTGCGCATTACCTGCGAGCGGGCAGGCATCAAGGATGGAATGAGAGTCCTCGATCTCGGCTGCGGCTGGGGTTCGCTGTCGCTCTGGATTGCCGAACACTACCGGAACGTGTCGGTCACGTCGGTATCGAACTCACGCTCGCAGCGCGACTACATTACCTCGACGGCGGCAGAGCGCGGGCTGACCAACATCGAGGTTCACACCTGCGACATGAACGATTTCGAACCGCCGGGGCAGTACGACCGTATTTGCTCGATCGAGATGTTCGAGCATATGCGCAACTACGGCGAGCTGTTCCGCCGTATCAGCAACTGGCTGCTCCCGGACGGACGCTTCTTCATGCACATCTTCACGCACCGGACCACGCCGTACGAGTACATCGACCGCGGTCCCAGCGACTGGATGAGCCGGCACTTCTTCTCCGGCGGCATCATGCCCAGCGTCGACCTGCCGCTGCGATTTGCCGAGCACCTGAATATCGAGAAGACCTGGCAGTGGAACGGCGAGCACTACGCCAAGACCTGCAATGCCTGGCTGGACCTGATGGACAGCCGCAAGGATGCCGTGATGCCGATACTGCGCGAAACCTACGGCGAAGCCGACGCCGACCGCTGGTGGATGCGCTGGCGCATGTTCTTCATGGCCTGCGCGGAGCTGTTCGATTACGCGGGCGGCAACGAGTGGTTCGTCAGCCACTACCGGTTCAAGAAGACGGAGCGATGAGATGCCAGTAGTCGCAAACTTTGTCGCTTTCAAGGCGGGCTGGCTGTCGTCGGTGCTCGGCGGTGCCAACCAGATGCCATGGCTCGGGCCGCTCGCGGTCGCGGTGGCCGTGTTGATTCACCTGTCGATGGCGCGCCGGCCGCAAACGGAGATCGCGCTGATACTCGCCTGCGGTGCGATCGGCACGGTCTTCGACAGCATCCTCGTCGCCGCCGGCTGGGTATCGTATCCGTCGGGAATGTTCAGCCAGTCGCTCGCGCCATACTGGATCATCGGTATGTGGATGCTGTTCGCGACGACGCTGAACATGTCGCTGAGCTTCCTGAAGGGCAAGCCGGTGCTCGCGTTCGTCATGGGCTTCGTCGCAGGGCCGCTCGCGTACCTCGGCGGCGCCAAGCTCGGCGGCATGATCTTCGAGAACCAGTTCGCCGCGCTCGCGATGCTCGCCGTTGGCTGGGGCGTGATGATGCCGGGGCTAATGGCGCTCGCCGGGCGCTTCGACGGCATGACCGCGGCGCCGGTCGCTGCGGCAGAGACCGGCTCATGATGCGACGCTACCTCGCCATCCTCGGCCTGCTCGTCGCCGGCACCGTCGCGGCGAACATCCCGTCAGCCGACGATCACACGCAAACGCTCGAGTTCGACGTCTATCTCGACGAATCACTGATCGGCTTCCACAAATTCAGGATCAACGAGCTCGGCCCGGTTCGCGAGGTGCAGAGCGAGGCGAATTTCGACGTCAAGTTCCTGTTCATCACGGCGTTCCGCTATCGGCACAGCCTGGAGGAGCGTTGGGTCGATGGCTGTCTCGCCGAGCTGGCTGCGCGTACCAACTCCAACGGTAAGAAGACGACCATTGTTGGCGAACTGACCGACGATGCTTTCGTGATTGAGACGTCGGGCGAACGCGCGGCACTGCCCCCCTGCGTAAGCACGTTCGCCTACTGGAATCCCGGGTTTCTGGAACAACCGAAACTCCTGAACCCACAGACGGGTGAGTACCTCGAAGTATCGGTCGAGGCGCTTCCGCCGCGACCGATTTCAGCGAGCGGCCGCGAACAGGATGCCCGAGGCTTCATGATCACGGCCAAGCAGTTCGAGGTCACGGTCTGGTACTCCGAGAAGGACAACCGCTGGCTGGCACTCGAGTCGCCCGCAAAAGGCGGTCGAACGATTCGCTACGAGTTGAGCTGACATGAATACCCTGAAGACCTGGTTACTCGTCCTCCTCGCCGCATCGATGGCGGCCTGTGCATCAAAGGGACCCGAAATGGAAACTGTCGACTACGTCGATCTGGATCGCTTCATGGGTGACTGGTATGTCATTGCCAACATCCCGACGTTTCTCGAGAAAGCGGCTTACAACGCCGTCGAGAACTACGCGCTGAACGATGACGGAACCATTGCTACTACGTTCACGTTCCGCAAGGGCTCGTTTGACGGCGACCTGAAGGAATACACGCCGAAGGGATTCATCAAGGACACCGAGTCCAATGCGCTCTGGGGCATGCGCTTCATCTGGCCGATCAAGGCCGATTACCGGATCGTCTATGTCGACGAAGATTACTCGACGACCGTCATCGGCCGGCAGAAGCGAGACTTCGTCTGGATCATGGCGCGCGAGCCAGAGATCCCGGAGGCGGAGTATGCGGAAATCATAGAATTCGTAAGTTCGATCGGCTACGACGTGTCTCAGATCAAGAAAGTGCCGCAGCAATGGCCGTCTGAGTCGGGAGACCAATAGAGATGAAGATCGCTATCGTCGGTACCGGCATCGCAGGCAACGTCGCGGCGTACATGCTGCGCGATCGCTACGACATCACCGTCTACGAGGCGGGCAGCTACATCGGCGGCCATACGAACACGATCGACGTCGAAGAGGGCGGCCGGCAAATCCCCGTCGACACCGGTTTCATCGTCTTCAACGACCGCACATACCCGAATTTCATCCGTATCCTCGACGAGATCGGCCAGGAATCACAGCCGAGCGTGATGAGCTTCAGCGTACGTACCGAGGACGATCGCCTCGAGTACAACGGCGCGACACTTAATACGCTGTTCGCGCAGCGCCGCAACCTGTTTCGGCCATCCTTCCATCGGATGATCCGCGACATCCTGCGGTTTAACGACACGGCGGTTGCCTCACTGGAGAACGAGGACCCGGATCAACCTGTCGGCGAATACCTCCGGCGACACGGCTACAGCGACGAGTTTCTCGGTCATTACCTGATCCCGATGGCCGCCGCGATCTGGTCGAGCGAGCCGGTCGCCGTGGCCGACATGCCGCTGCGCTTCCTTGTGCGTTTCTTCCACAATCACGGCCTCCTGCAGCTGAAGGACCGTCCACAGTGGCGCGTCATCAAGGGCGGATCGCGCGAGTACGTCGGCAAGCTGGTGGCCGGTCACATGGACAGCATCCGGATCAACGCACCTGTGCAGGCGATCACGCGTCACTTGGACGGCGTGGAGGTCACCACGGCAGAGGGCGGCAACGAGTGGTATGACGCCGTGTTTCTGGCCTGTCACAGCGACCAGGCGCTAAGGATGCTCTCTAATTCGACCCCTGCAGAGCACGAGGTGCTTGGCGCGATCGAGTACCAGGACAACGAGGCCGTGCTGCACACGGATGCGTCGGTCATGCCGCGCCGGCGACGCGCCTGGGCGGCCTGGAACTATCACCTGCCGCGTGACCCGGCATCGTGCGTCCCGGTGACCTACAACATGAATATCCTGCAGAGCCTGGATGCCGAGCACCAGTACTGCGTTACGCTGAACAACGACGAACACATCGACCCGGATAAGATCATCCGTCGCATCCAGTACCAGCATCCCATCTATAAACGTGCGACGATCGCCGCACAGGCGAGGCAGCAGGAGATCAACTGCGAGCGCACGTACTTCTGCGGCGCTTACTGGCGAAACGGTTTTCACGAGGACGGTGTCGTGAGCGCGATGAACGCTGTCGAACACTTCGAGGAGAGGCTCCGATATGGAGAGTTGCATCTACGAAGGGCGGGTTAGGCACACTCGCCAGACGCCAGTCCTGCACCGGTTCCGCTACCGGGTCTTCATGATGTACCTCGATCTGGACGAGCTCGACAGCGTCTTCGAGAAACGCTGGTTCTGGTCCACCCGACGTTCGGCGCTGGCGCGCTTCCGCCGCGAGAATCATTTGGGCGACGCCGAGCAACCCCTCGATAAATCCGTACGCGATCTCGTGCGCAGTGAGACCGGCGTGCGGCCGACCGGCCCGATTCGCCTGCTGACCAACCTCAGTTACTTCGGCTACTGCATGAACCCGGTCAGCTTCTACTACTGCTTCGACGACGCAGGTGACAAGGTCGTTGCCACGGTCTGCGAAGTAACGAACACGCCATGGGGCGAGCGGCAGATGTACGTGCTCCCCGAAAGCCAGGCGGAACACCGCGGTCTTGCACAGCGCTTTCGCGACAGCAAGAAGATGCACGTCTCGCCGTTCATGCCGATGGACATCGAATATGATTGGTGCTTTACTCGCCCCGGGGAGCGGTTGACCGTTTACATGGCCAATTCGCGTGAAGGCAAGCGCTTTTTCGATGCGTCGGTTCTACTTAAAAGAACAGAGATAACCGGCGCGTCACTTGCAAGGGTCCTGTCGACGTTTCCGTTGATGACCCTGAAAGTCATCGCGGCGATACACTGGGAGGCGCTGCGACTCTGGCTGAAGCGTTGCCCTGTCTACATGCATCCCGACAAGCGACGAAAGATCGCGGTACATTAGTCATGAGAGAACTGTCCATCCAGTCCCCCAAGTTTCTTGAGGGAACTCGAAAGCCGTCCAGGCTCGACAAGTTGGCGCGACGCATCGTCCGCCGGCGCATGGAGTCGATTCGCGACGGCCAGATCGTCGTCTCGGAGAACGGTCGCCATGAAACATTCGGCAACCTGACACCGGCGATGCCACTGACGGCACAGCTGACGATCAAGGATCCGCGCTTCTACAGCGAAGTTGCCTTCGGCGGCGTAATCGGCTCGGGTGAGGCGTTCATTCACGATTACTGGTCCTGCGACGAGCTCACGACGCTGGTTCGTATCCTGCTGCGCAATCGCGACGTGCTGACGGACATGAACAGCGGCGCTGCGATTCTGACCCGGCCGCTGCAGCGGCTGTTTCACCGACTGAACCGCAACACGAAGGACGGCAGCCGCCGCAACATATCGGCGCACTACGACCTCGGCAACGACTTCTACCAGCTCTGGCTCGACGATCGCATGATGTATTCATCGGCGGTGTACGAGCGCCCGGATATGCCGCTCGAGATCGCGTCGACCGCAAAGCTCGATCGCATCTGCCGCAAGCTGCGGCTGACGGCTGACGATCATCTCGTCGAGATCGGTTCCGGCTGGGGCGGATTTGCTATCTACGCGGCGAAGAACTACGGCTGTCGGGTTACGACCACGACGATCTCCGAGCAGCAGCATGAATACGCACGCGACGCGATAGCCGCCGCCGGCGTGGAAGATCGCGTAGAGCTTTTGTTCCGCGACTACAGGGATCTCGACGGCCAATACGACAAACTCGTGTCGATCGAGATGATCGAGGCCGTCGGCTGGCAATTCCACGACACCTTCTTCCGCAAGTGCAGCGACCTGTTGAAGCCGGACGGCGAGATGTTGCTGCAGGCGATCACGATGGCCGACCAGTACTACGAAGGCTACAAGAACACCGTCGACTTCATTCGCCGCTATATTTTCCCTGGCGGCTGCCTGACCTCGGTAACGGCCATGTCCGAGACCCTCACGCGCGTTACGGACATGCGCAGCGTCCACATCGAGGACATTGGACCGCACTACGCGACGACGCTCCGGGACTGGCGTGAGCGATTCAACGCGAAGCTCGATGAGGTCCGCGCGCTTGGTTACTCCGACGAGTTCATCCGCATGTGGACGTACTACCTCTGCTACTGCGAGGGTGCGTTCATCGAGCGAACGATCGGCAACGTGCAAATGCACATCGCAAAGCCGGATGCACGGCCGGACGTAGTAGGATTCTAGGCGGCCAACAGAGCTTGCCCATCAACACCCGAGAAGTGGCATTCGAGCTGGACGGAGTACCAGCATCGGGCCTGTTCGCCAGCGCCGAGGGCGCGGAGCGACCGCTACCCGGGGTACTCATTGCACCGACGATTCGCGGCCGAACCGCATTCGAGGAAAACAAGGCGAAGGCGCTCGCGGAAATGGGCTACGCGGCCCTCGTCATCGACCTTTACGGTGCCCATACTCGCGACGCGGGCATCGAGGTTTGGCGTGAGGGTATGAACCGGCTCAAGGGTGACCGGCCCACGCTGCAGCGCTTTCTCCTCGACTGGCACCAGTGTCTGCGCGACCAGGACGAAGTGGATGCCGGCCGTACCGGCGCCATCGGTTTCTGTTTTGGCGGTCTCTGCGTACTGGACCTGGTGCGAACCGGAGTCGACATCGGCGGCGTCGCCAGTTTCCACGGCCTGTTCGACCCGCCCGGGAATACCAGCGGCAACTCGAGCCAAGCGAAGGTTCTGGCACTGCATGGATGGGACGACCCCCTGGCGACGCCGGAGCAGGTGTTGGCGCTGGCCACGGAGCTGACGGAGCTCGGTGCCGACTGGCAAATCCACGCCTACGGTAATACGCTTCACGCGTTCACGAATCCGGCCGCCGCTGACGCCAGCGCCGGTACGGTCTACAACGCCGATGCCGACCGCCGCTCATGGGCCGCAATGACGGGGTTTTTCGCTGAACTGTTTCCGGCCTGAGCGGTTGCATCGACGCGCCCCTCTGCGCGATCGGAACTCGATACGGGAGAACCACAGGTGTACCGAAAGCCCACGCTCATTCTTGTATCCGTACTGCTTGGCATTGCCGCTGCGGCGGCGGACGAGATCACTCCCGCGGAGGCCCAGCTCGAGTCCCTGATGGCCGAATACTGGGACTACGTGCTCGCCGAGAACCCGCTGGCCGCGACGCGCGCGGGCCTCAAGGAATACAACGACCGCATGCCGTCGGTCACGCCAGCCGACCAGGCGCGCCGGCTGGCAGCGGAGCAGCGATTTCTCGCACGCTCTCGTGACCTTGGTCGCGACAGCATGAGCGTCACCGGGCAGGCGAATGCGGAGGTGTTCGAATGGGTGCTGGAAGACTCGATCGGCGCCTACGAGCTGAACCTGTCGCGGATTCCGTTCAACACCTTCTCGGGTTTCTTCATGCGCGCCCTCAGTGCGAGCAACGGTGTGCGCATGGAGTCTGCTGCCGATTACGAGCAGTACATTGCCCGGCTGGCCGACATCCCGCGCTACTTCGACGAGAATCTCGCCAACATGGAGACGGGTGAGGCGACGGGATTCGTATTGCCGCGGATCGTCATCGATGGTGTGCTGCCGACCCTGCGTGCGCAGCTGAAGGACGACCCGACGGCGTCGAGCTTTTACGCACCGTTCGAAAGCATGAATTCGCGGGTATCCGCTGACGACCAGGAGCGCCTGCGCGCAAAAGCCGAGCAGGTGATCGCCGAGCGTGTGATGCCGGCGTTTGCCCGGGTCGCCGATTTCCTCGAGAACGAATACGACGCGTCGACGACGCTCGGCGCCGAGCAGCTCGATGGTGGCAAGCCGTACTACGCCTTCCAGATCAGGCGCTACACGACGATTCGCGACCTTGGTGCGGACGAAATCCACGAAATCGGTCTCGCCGAAGTCGAGCGCATAAAGGGCGAGATGCTCGAGATCATCGACGAGCTCGGCTTTGAGGGCGGCTTCGAGGCGTTCGGGGAGTTCTTGCGGACGGACCCGCAGTTCTATGCCGAAACGGCCGAGGAACTCCTGAAAGAGGCGGCCTACACGGCCAAGCGCATCGACTACAAGATGCCGGGATTCTTCGGCCTGCTGCCGCGGCAGAGCTACGGCGTGATCCCGGTACCGGAGGAGATCGCACCGAATTACACGACCGGCGCCTATTACGGCGCGCCGCTTGACGGCGACGTCGGCGGTGCTTACTGGGTCAATACCTACGCACTGGACCAGCGGCCCCTGTATGAGTTGCCGGCGTTGACGCTGCACGAGGCGGTACCGGGACACCATCACCAGAACGCGATTGCGGCCGAGATGGTAGGCGTCCCGGAATTTCGCAAGGACCTCTATTTCAGCGCATTCGGCGAAGGCTGGGCGCTGTACACGGAGAAGCTCGGCATCGAGATGGACATCTACCGGACGCCCTACGAGCATTTCGGTCGTCTGAGCTACGAGATGTGGCGTGCCTGCAGGCTCGTCATCGACACAGGGATCCATTCGAAGGGCTGGACGCGCGAGCAGGCAATGGCTTTCCTGGCCGACAACACCTCACTGTCCGCCGGCAACGTGCGCGCTGAGGTCGATCGCTACATTTCCTGGCCGGGCCAGGCGCTCGCGTACAAGCTCGGCGAGCTGCGCATCTGGGCGATGCGCAGGAAGGCCGAA
The DNA here is from genome assembly GCA_030066625.1 of Woeseiaceae bacterium. Lineage (GTDB taxonomy): Bacteria > Pseudomonadota > Gammaproteobacteria > Steroidobacterales > Woeseiaceae > UBA1847. Next base: position 1,315 of record JASJBG010000128.1, on the reverse strand, counting down.
GAAACGCTCGGCGAGCGCTTCGACCTGCGCGAGTTTCACGATGTGTTGCTCAGGAACGGCGCCTTGCCGATCGCCATGCTCGAGGCCGTGGTCGAGCGCTATATCGACGAGAGGCTTTCGGCCGGCTGACGGCTCAGGAGCGGCGGAAGCGCGAGAAGAAGCCGCCTTTGGATTCTTCTTCCTTGGCCTCCGGGACATCCTCGATCTTGACCTTGAGCGTCTTGATTGTCTGCGTCAGCGACGTATCGATCTGGTCTTCGATGGGCTCGGGTTTTGGTCCCGCGTGGCGGGCATCGGCGTCGTTGCCGAGCGTGATGTTCTCGGCAGGTGGCGGGGCCGCCGGGTTGCCGGCGTTCAATGCGCGCACCGTGGCGAGCCGCTGTGAGGCTGACTCCATGCCACCGGCTGGCGGCTTGGCTTCCATCGAGACCTCGAGTGCGTCTTCGCCGTAGACTTCCTTGAACTCGCGTTCCATGGCCGTCAGGTCGTCTTCGACCTCCGGCGCCTCGGAAGGCTCGGACGCCGCCGCGCCGCCGTTGGCCTGCGCGAGTTCGGCGGGCTCCGGCGTTGCCGGCTCTTCAACGTCCGCTGACGGGGCATTGGCGACGACCTGCGCCGCAATCATGCTGAATTCTTCGCCGAACAGGGTCTCGGCCATCTTGTCGTCGATATCGTCGATCGTGCGGGCTTTCGCGAGGCCCGCAGCAATCTGTTCGAGTTCCTTGTCCGCCTTGGTATCGCGTGCGGACTGCGCCGAGGCTGCTTCACCGGCGTCTCCGCCGAGGTCCAGGGTGGGTGCGCCATCGACGGGTGAGGTCTCGGCCATGGTGGCCACGTGCTTTTCAAGTTCTGCAGTGGCTTCATCGATTTTGTCCTGGATAGCGTCGTCCAACGTTATCTGGGGAACGCCCGGCAGCGTCGGATCCTTGAGCGAGACTTTCACTTCCGGTGGCGGAGCTTCCTCTGCCTTGGCGGCAGCCGGCTCCGGCTCACCGATGTCAGCCAGTGCCTCCTCAAGCGCGGCGATATCGGGCCGCAGTTGGGCGAGTGTCGGATCGCGATCCCAGTCGGGTTTCTCGCTGATCGTCTCGGACGCCTTGTCGACGTATCCGTCCGACTCCGCTTCCACGGCGGGCTGTGATGCCTCGACCGGCGTCGGTGCTGCGGCGATGGGCGCCGGTTCCGGCTCGACCGACAGTGTCGGCAGCGGTGCTTCTTCTACAGCCGGCGTCGCGGGCTCTGGCTCGACGGCAAACGTGGGCGGCTCCTCAACGGCTGGAGCGGCAGGTTCGGGTTCAGGCTCCGGCTCGATAGC
>JASJBG010000127.1 GCA_030066625.1 Woeseiaceae bacterium | reverse complement strand
AACGAAGACCTGCTGCTGAACATCGCCCATCACGGTACGGCGTATCACGTCGAGCGCTTCGTCTCGCAGTACCGGCGTGTGGAGAAGCTGCGGGAACCTGACCATGCACAGGAACTCTACGAACGGCGGGAGTTGACCTACCGCTATGACGAGGACGGCTGTGTCGTCATCAAGGCGAAACTGCCGGCTGAAGACGGCGAACTCGTGATCCGGGCGCTGGAACGTGCTATTGACGTTTCCCCAGAGGGGACAGCGTCAGCGGAAACATCAGAGAGGCGAGAACCCGTCTCCGCGCGCCGCGCCGACGCACTTCGCGAGGTAGCAGAAACCTACCTGAACAACCCGGAGAACGCGGGCACCACCGCGGATCGTTACCAGGTCGTTGTGCACGTTCGCGAGGACTGCGATGCACAAAAGGCCCACCTCGAAAACGGACCCCACGTTTCCGCGGAAACGTCAGACAGAATTGCCTGCGACTGCTGCGTCTCGACGATCGAAGTTGACGCCAGCGGCGAACCGCTCAACATCGGCCGGCGTACGAGGTCCATTCCACCGCCGATGCGACGTGCTTTGCAGGCCAGGGACGGCGGCTGCCGTTTCCCGGGCTGCACCAGTCACCGTTTTTGCGACGGTCACCACATAGAACACTGGCAGAATGGCGGTGAAACCAGCCTCGACAACCTCGTGTTGCTATGCCGGCACCATCACAGACTCGTCCACGAGGGCGGCTTCGACTGTCGCAAATCCGAAAGCGGAGAGATTTTCTTCGTCGACCGGCGCCAGCAACGCCTTGCGGAATACGAGCATGCCGCGCCTGTGTCCGTTGGGGCGACGCTCGCCTGGATGCAGCGTCGTTTCAACAAGCTTCGACTCGACGAAAACACCTGTGCGGCGAAACAGCATGCCGGCGAGACGATGGACTGGGATCACGTGATGTTCGTCGCGTTTGCCCTCAGGGCACCTGTCAGCGGGCGTCGTGACCTCGGAACCAGTCTGTCGCCCGGTGGTAAACTCAACGGCTGGAACTGACCCAATCCAGCCTGTCAGAAACTACCGAAGAGTTCGGCAAGAATGCACCCAGTAATATCGCTCAAAACCGCGAAATTCGATACGAGCAGAGAACGGCCGAACCCCATCAACCCAATTGCGGGTGAAAGTATTCTGTACTGGCTCCGCGAAAACGTATTTCAGACCAAATACCAATGCACCGAGCCCGACTATGAAGACTGGGGCTGGTATATGGATGTTTCTTATCACGGTCGAACCTATATGGTTGGCGGAATCGCGTTCGACGAAGACTGTGATGACGCTGGACTAGTGATCGAATGGCTCGTGCAGATCGATAAGGAACGCTCAATCAAAGAGAAGCTCCTGGGCCAGGAGAAGATCGATGCAGACGACCCCTTTGTTCAAGAGATCTTTCAAGCTCTACAGGCAGAGGATTCGTTCGCCGACGTGGAGTGGGGTTGAATCGCAGGAGAGAGCATAGCTCTAACGTTTGAAGGGCTGCATTTGGCCGAAAGGCGCTGCCCGCAGATTTGCCGGGGAGTTCATTCGAGCGTCTGCTATTGAGTATCGGCTTTCCGGACATGCGCATCGAACGCGCGCGCGAAACGTTCGGGAGCGCCGGCGTTCGTGCGCAGGTATAGCGACGGTTCGATGAGCTCGAGTTCCATGAGCAGGTAGTCGTCGTTGTCGCGGACGAAGTCGGCGCGCACGTAGACGGGCTGCGGCTCAACGAGCGCGACCACGTCCGTTGCCTCCTCGATGAGCCGCGCGGGCGCTTCGACCGGCAGGATGTCGGCACCGTGTTCTTCCTGCACCCGGAAGTCGCCGCTCTCCGGCACCTTCCGAATGGCGTGGCTGTACTCACCGGCCAGGAAGAACAGCGAGTACTCGCCCTCTACCTGGATGTTGGCGACAAAGGGCTGCACGACGCATGCGCGGCCGGCAAACGTCGACGCAAGCCTGTCGTTCACTTCGCTCGCCAGCGGCGCGTCAAGCACGAAGGTATCCACGGCATTGGCGCCGACAACCGGCTTGATGACCAGGCGATCGGATTCGAAGGTATCGAATGCGCCCACGACAGCGGAGCGGTCGTAGTTCTCGAGCCACAGGCTCGGCACGATCGTCGCGCCGCGGGACTCGAGGTCACGCAGGTAAGTCTTCTCGAGGTTCCAGTTGACTAGGTCCAGCGAATTTACGAGCAGCGCCCGCGATGAGTCGATGCGCTCGAGTACGTCGAAGAAGGCGTCGGGGTCCTCCGGGTAGTCCCACGGCGTACAGATGTACACGGCGTCGTAAAGGTTCCAGTCGACCGCCGGATCACGCCACGACACCATGTCGACCGACCAGCCGAGCGATCGCATCGGTTCGAAACTCAGGTCGGCGTCCGTGACGAAGTCACGGATGTCGTCCATCGTCAGGTAGGCACAGCGCCTGTCGATCACCGGGTCTAGTCCTTCGACAGGAACATGCGTTCGCGAATGATCCGCCACGCTGAGGCGAGGTGACCCACCGGCAAGAGAAGCACGGTTAGCATCAGCAGCCCCGTGAAGGCAGGTTTCAGCGCTTCGTACTCGTACAGCGCATAGTAGAACCATGCCCAACACAACCAGCTGACCGTGACCCGCGACCAGGCGGCCCGCCCTCCCGCGAAGAAGAACATGAACAGGCCGATGGCGAAGAAATACGCGGCGACGACGGCATAGGCCCAGGCTATTCCACCGAAATACTGTTCGAGGTCGTGCAGCCACGGGTCGCGACTCCGTGCGACGTAATTGCCGATGTCGCCCATCTGCAGCATGAAGATCGCCGGCATCGATGGTATTGCAAACAGGAAGTACTCGTTGGCTTCGCGCGCCTCCTCGCGGCGCAGCTCATCCATGAGTTTCGATTTGCGGCGGTATTCGGACCAGGACATACGGTCAACTATACCGGCGTTTCTGCCTCCAGCGCGGCCATTTGCCGGTCCTGCAGCGGACTTAACATCAGGAGCCCTGCGATCGCGCCGAGCAGCGCCCAGCCCATGTCGGACTGCGTGTCCCAGGCATAGCCCTGCGTCCCGAGGAAGGACTCAGCGGCCTCCTCCGACAGCAGCGCCACCCACCACTCGATGAGTTCGTAAAACGCACTGAAGCCGAGCACGCTCGCGACGATGAAGAAGTACATCCACGCACGCGAGCGGACTACGTCGAGCCGGATCAGGATCTCGCGCGCCACGACGGCGGGCACAAAACCCTGCGCGAGGTGGCCCAGCTTGTCGTAGTTGTTGCGCGTGCCGTCGGTCACGTCGCGCAGCCAGTCGCCGATCGGCACTTCCGCGTACGTGTAGTGACCACCGATCATCAGGATCACGCAGTGGATAAGGATCAGCACGTACGACAGCGTCGTTAGTGGGAAGCGCCGGTGCGTTGCGTACAGGACGACGAACGCGATCAGCGCGGGCGAAACTTCGAGCCACCAGGTCGGATAGTCCTTTGGCGCAAACCCCGACCACGCGAGGACGCCAAAGAATACGACCAGCCAGGCGATACGACGCGCCGTCATGCCGCGGGCTCGCCTCCGGCCGTCCCCGAACCACCCTTCCTCGAGCGGAAGAAACCGTCCTGCGCGAATGTGCGCCACGTCCACGGTAGCCAGCTGATCAATGCGAAGCTCAGCCATAGCGCCCATGCCAGTATCAGCACCTTGTACACCCAGATCGGCACCGTCAGCGCCATCGTCTGCGGCAGCAGGGACTCGCTGCGGTCTGCAAACCAGGACAGGGAGTTGCCGTACGACCGATCGCCGCGGACGTCCATGTCAGGCAGTCCGAGCAGGCCCTGCGGCAGGCTCGCGAGAATCGTCCCGAGCGCGATGACGGTCAGCACGATAAGGCCGACCTGGACGAGATTGTGCTTCCACCAGTTCAGATCGACGCGCCAACGCTCCCGCGCACCGACCGCGAGCAGCCAGACGACGACGAACCCCATCGCGGGCCAGTTGAAGGTACTGAACCCCAGGCCGAGCAGCAGCCAGTGCCAGGTCCTGAGCGGCGTGAGCCCGGTGCGACCCAGGATTACCGCAATCAGGATGAGCACGACGAGCTCCGACCAGTAAAGCACGGCCGGCCCAAGCCGCGGGCCGTTCGTTGCCAGCAGCCATCGATTGGGCTCGAGCTGCGTGTTGAGCCGGATGTTGCCGGCCGGCGCACCGATATCCACCTCCGGTGAAAGCGTCGCGAAGGACACGTCGCCGTCCTGCCGCCAGCTGATGCTGATCTGGTGCTCACCCGGCAGGATCGGTACGGTCAGCTCGCCGTCGACCGCGCGCAATGGCTGGTTCTCCCAGTCGATCAGCACTTCAGTCACCTGCGCCGATTCGGGCAGGCGGATCACGTGCTGCTTGCCACGCGTCGCACGGTAGCTCAAGGATAGCTCCACGTTGGCCGTGCGCGCTCCCTGCTCCAGGTCGAGTTCGACGGAGTCGAACGCGAGCGTCGAGCCTTCCACGGCCTCGGGCCGGGTCGCGACGACCGTGAGCGACTCGCCACCGCGCGGGTGGAACTCGGCCATGCGAACGCCCGCGCTGCTGCTGCGCGGCGCGGTTTCCGGCACGCCGGAGAACTCGGCGTGCCATACGGCACCCGCGCCGACGAACCACGTCTCGGTCCATGCCTCGCCGGCCGCGGCCGTAAGCTCGAGCGGCGACGTGCGCGGCAGGTTCGACTGCCAGGTCACCGAGGACTGGCGCGGATTCATTGTCAGCTTCAGGCGACCGTCCTCGACTTCGAGATCCTCGGTGACGACGCTCTCGCCCGTGATCAGGGGCAGCTCGAGTGACAGCGCGCCTTCGATCGGCGCAATGCGATTGACCGTCGTCGTCACTCGCCAGTCGAGACCGAGCTCGATGGATCGTGTGATCGACACGAATGCCGGAAAGCGGCTGCTCTCCCAGCGCGGCGTGCCAGCGCTGCCGTCATCGGACCGGAGCCGGCTCAGCTGCAGCGACCCGGACAGCAGGCGACGATCCTGGATGCCGGCGACGAACCAGCCGTTTGCGTTTACCTCGATCACGCGCGGCGGTGCGGGGAACGGAATCTCCAGGCTGTCCACTTCGCCGATGCCGCCGCGCAGCGTCACGCGCTGCCGGCCTGGCGCAACCTGCAGCCAGAGACTGCCGTTGCTGGTACGGAGTACGCGCGCTCCTGCGCCGTTGACGGCGACGGCGGTCGGGCGCCAGCCACCGTTTGCACTCGGCAACGGTATCGCGACCGATTCGAGCGCATGGACACTCAGCTCGATGGCAACGGAGTCAGCGCCCACGGAGACCGTAGCCGCCACGACGTCCGCGCAGGTCGGCGCACACTCGGGTGGCTTGAGCAGGCGCGTCTCGAGCTCCTTCAGGAGTTCGCGGTCCGGCGTTTGCGCCTCGGCCGGAGAAATCGCCATTGTCATGCCGAGGACACCGACGACAAGCAGCGAGCCGGCACTTCGGCCGATACCGAGCCCGCCCGGCAGATTGATGCGCCGCTTAAGCACCTCGGCCGCGAACGCCGCCGCGAACGCGAGCAGCAAGGCCACTTCGGCGAATCGCGCGACCGTCACAAACCAGCGCGGCAGGATCATCAGGCGCAGGTCCTGCTCCGCCGAGACCGGTCCGCTCCAGCGCAGGCGGTAGGCATTCCACTGCCAGGACGGGATTCCCGGCCCGGCCTGCACGATGGCATTCGGCGCATAGCGCGCATAGTTCGTGGTGACCTTGGCGCCGGTAACGACGATCTCCTCGATTGACTCGGCCGGCATGTCTGCCTGCAGCATGGCCTCCCCCTGCTTGCGCGCGCGCTGGACTTCGGCGGGCGCAGCCGCGGGCTCCACCATGGCCGACGGACCGATAGCAAAGCGACCCGGGGTCGCGTAGCCATACTGCGGCTCGAGCTGCGGGTAGATCGCCACGGTCAGCTGCCCCGCGATGAAAGGTATCAACGCGAAGACCAACAGCAGTGCGCTCACTCCGAAGTAGGTCCGCACGGTGGTCCGCAGTCGTCCGACGGGCGTCACGCGCAGCAGCGCGACGCCGGCGAGCAGGTTCAGCCACAGCCATGCCGGCGCGCCGAGCTCGTTATAGGACAGCGTGAGTGCGAACAGCGCAATGATTCCGGTGCCGCGGCCGAAGAGTTTCCACGCGGCGATCGTAATGATCAGCACAAGGAAGTAGTCGAGCAGCTGCCACTGGCCGACCCAGCTGCCGCCGGCGCCGTCAGCGCCGGGCGCGGCGAGCAGCTTGTGCCCGGGCGGCAGGAACAGCATGGACGATACGCTCGCAAACGGTGTCGCCCAGCCCGTGACCGGCATATTGCCGCGAGCCTCGGTACGGCCGATGGCAACGACGTCGACGTCCGAGCGACGAACCTCGATACCCGTCTCCCCCTCAACCTCGCCGCTCGTCACGAGCAGGTTCTCGTCATACTCCGTGGCGCTTGCGAGCGTAAATGGCGGCTGCATGTCGAGCCGCCAGCCGCTGCGCATCGTGCCGCCAATCTGGTCGCGCACGACAAATCCGTCACCGGAGAAGTCGAACCACATCTCGCGACCCAGGACGAGCTCGTTGTCGACCGCGGCCATGCCGCGGCTGCGCTCGACGACCGTGAACACGTCGCCTTCGCGCACGCGAAAGGCGGGCAGTTCCTGCCATTCGTCAGGCACCTGGACGCGAATCGGATCGACAGGCTCGAGGCCCTCCGCGGCGGTGACGCGCAAACGGTCGTCCGCCTGGTAGCTCCAGATTTCGCTGTCGGCCATCGATGTCTCGAGCTCGATAGCATCCTGGACGCCGGGTGCGCGCGCGACGAGCGTGACGGGCCAGCGGCCCGGCCGTACCTGCACTCGGAGGCGGCCGTCGGGTTCGAGTCGTACCGGCAGGACGCTGTCGATGGCTACGGGAACGAAACCCTCCGGCAAGAGCGGCCCGAACAGTTCTTCGCGAACGCTGCCGGACACCTCGATCGTCAGGCGCGTCGCCAGACGCGTCGGCACCGCATCGGCAACCAGGCGGTACACGGACACGCTCACGGCGTCGCGTTCGGCCGTCTCGCGGCGGCGTTCGCCGAGGAAGATGGTGTTGCGGGTGATCTCCGGTGAGGCGATTCGCTCACCGTCGACGGTCAGCGCGACGAGCCCGCTTTGCGGCGGCACGCGCAGCACACCGGGGCGCTCGTCCCAGGCAAAGCGACCGGTCACCGTGTAGTCGCCGGGGCTCACTCGAATGCCGGGGGCGCCGCTTCGTTCGACAACGGTCGCAGTGCTGCCGTTGATCGTTACCCGGTCCGGCCAGTGCGAGGTATCGCCGGGCAGCGGCAGCCACGCGTCCTCGCCAATAACGCTCCACCGCTGGCTGAACCGTCCGCCATCGGCGGTAACGACGAGCTCCAGCTCACCGGGCCACTGGCAGAGGAAATCGGGACGCGCAGTCGCGCCATTGCGATAGTAGAAGGGGCACTCGCGGTACTCCTTGCCTTCGAGTACCCACTCCTGCCAGCCCTCGAGCTCGGCGGGCACGAACACATCGGCCGACAGCGCGATACCCGGCAACGCCAGCAGTAACAGCGACCTAAACAAAACACTCATAGCTATCCCTCCCGGCGTCGACCCGGCAATCACTATACGTCAACGCACGGGCCAGCCAATCAGGGTTAGCCTCAATAGTGTGGCGGCGTCTCGTCCTGTGACGCGCCGGCCGGAAGCGCCTCAGAAATCGACGCCAGGCGCTCCGATAGCGCCGCACAAAGCTGCTCGAGCTTCATGATGCTGGCCTGCTGCTGCGTGATCACGTCGTTGAGTTCGACGAGCGTCTGGTCCTGGTGCGCCAGCTTCGTCTCGATATCGATGAGTCTGTCTTCGTTCATTTCTTGTGTGTTCGTCCGCGAACTCAGTCCTCGGTGCGGGCCTCCGTCGCGCCAATCAGCGCCCATGTCTCCGACAGCACGTGATCACGCAGCGCCAGCAGATCGCTCATTGCATCGAGGTCGCGATCCGGATTCCCCGTCATCATCGCCTCCGCCATCGGCACAGGCCCCAGCTCGTTGACGAAATCCACGGTCCCGTAGTTGTACGGAATCGAACTGCCGATGGGAGACACGAGCGCGTACACGGCCCAGCCGGACCGGTATCCGCCTTCGATCAGCACCTCCTGGCCGGGCTTGAACACGTCCGATTCCATGCTCTCGTAGGCAACCGGATCGGCCGCGTACATGCGGTTGACCACCGCAAAGCGGAAAGGCCTGATCTCTGTCTGGTCGACCTGCACCCAGAGCTCGGTCGATACCTGCTCACGCGACGCCATCGTTTTCGCGCCGAGCGCGGCAGCGTCCTTGCCGCGATGTACCGCCGCGAACGCTTCCGCATAGTCAGCGAAAGCATTGAGCTGGCTTTTCCCGCGGTAGGTCTCCGCGGTGTAGTAGTCACATTTCGAACGATCGCCGAATACGACTCGATACAAGGCCCAGCTCTCCCGCTTGCCCTCGTTCACCAGCCATTGGTGTACCGGCTGCCACACCTCCAATTCCAGTTGTTCGTAGTCCGGGGCAGAGGATTTCATGCAGCTCACCGCGACGTAGAGCGGGTCTTCATCCTGTGCGATTACGGTGCCGGGAAACGCGACGGCCATTGCCGCGATAACGATGGTTACCAGGTGCGCTCGCTTCATTGTTTTTGTCTCCCCCAATTAGCGTGGATCACCCAATCATAACTCGGCGCCAGTCAAAAACCCGAGGCGGCACAGGTCTCTGTACGGGCTTCCTTTCTCAGCGTGCAGCGCGAGCCGCCTTCAGCGCAAGGTAACGAGCGCGGCGTTGGCGCTGTGTGCGCAGCCAGCCGAGGCCGATCAGGCCGTTGATGACCACGAGCACGACCGCGTAGAGGATCCCTTGCTCGAGTCGCTCCTGTCCGTTTGCGTAGATCAGCCGCGCAATGAAATAGGAGTGAATCAGCGTTGCCGGTATCAGGCCGGCGATGGACGCCAGCATGAAGCGCCGTGCCGGGACGCCCGCTAAAGCGGAAGCGAAATTGACGACCGGGTACGGGATCGGCATGAACCGAACCTGCACCAGCGGCCAGAATCCCTGCCGGTTGAGCGTGCGTTCGGCCTTGCGCAGGCGCTCGCCGGTGACACGCAGCACGAAATCCCGCCCCAGTAGCCGCGCAACGCTAAAACTCGTTGCCGCACCGATGACGATCCCGATCGTATTGAGGACGGACCCGGCAAACGGGCCGAACGCCGCGCCGGCGATGGTCAGCGGAAACATCGAGATACCGAACGGCGCTACGACCGCGTACAGCAAGAGCAGCACCAGCGGCGTCCACCAGATACTACGAATGTCGATGAGAGTGGCGCGGATGCGTTCCTCACTGGTCCATTCAGCGAGCGAGGTGTAGCGCACGGCGAAGTACCCCGCGACCAGCATCAGCACGAAGACAAGGGCACGCAGCCATGTGCCCGTGTTTTTCCTGTCTGCCTCGACCATTGATTATGCGAACTTTTTCAGGACGGCCTTCGCCCGACGCCTGAAAGGAGCTTCG
>JASJBG010000126.1 GCA_030066625.1 Woeseiaceae bacterium | reverse complement strand
TCGCAACGACAAGACCTCGTCGCACATCATCACGATCGAAGATCCGATCGAGTTTCTGCACCCGAACAAGCAGTCGATCGTCAACCAGCGCGAAGTCGGTCTGGACACCAAGTCCTACGGCCGCGCGCTCAAGAGTGCGGTTCGCGCCGCGCCGGACGTGATCCAGATCGGTGAGATTCGCGACATTGAATCCATGCAGTCGGCGCTCGACATGGCCGGCACGGGCCACCTCGTGCTCGCCACGGTTCACTCCAACAACGCGCCCGAAACACTCGACCGCATCATCAATATGTTCCCGCGCGACCAGCATAGCCAGGTCTTCATGGACCTCGCTCATTACCTGCGCGCCATCTTGTCGCAGCGCCTCGTCAGGGCGCGCAACGGCAAGCGCGTCGCGGCCGTCGAGCTCATGCTGAACACGCCGCACATCAAGGATCTGATCCTGAAGGGCGACATCACGGCCGTGAAGGAAGCCCACAAGGAATCGGCCGAGCAGGGAATGCAGAACTTCGACGACGCGCTGCTGAACCTCTACAAGGCGGGGACGATTACGCTCGAGGAAGCGATGTCCCATGCCGACTCGCGGTCGAACCTCGAAGCCAAGGTCAACTTCGGCGGCTGATCCGCGTCGCGAACCTCAGCCGCTGCCGGCAGTCTTCCAGTCGGCGACAAAGTCCTCTGGCCAGTCGTGTGTCTCCAGCATCTTGCTGAAGCGGCGAACGAATCGGCTGCGCACCGTGTCGCCCTCACGCTTTACATCGAATGCCCGCATGACGGCGAAGTCCTCGGGCCGGAAGCGGGCGCCGTCGTCGAGAGTATTTGGGCTTACGGTCGAGCGCGCATGCAGAAGTTCGAGCGCCGGCTGGAACTGCAGGGCAAAGCGCTCGCCGGTCGCGGTCAGCTTGTCGGCAACCAGCAGGCTCTGGCAGGCAAGCCGAACGTAGCTGTAGCCAGGGCCGCCGTCGAACAGCGCCGCGTAGTTGCGGTTGAGGTTTCGATTCTCGGGCAGTTCGGCATAGAGCAGGTTGACGTACAGTTCCGCATCGCCGTCGAACGGGAACATTCTCTGCGCCGCGCGTGTGCCGCCATTGGTGGCAGGCTGAAAAAGCAAGACGTCGTACAGGATTCGATTGGTCGCGCGGACCTCGCTCGGCGTCCTGCCCCAGGTTTCGCCTGCCATCCAGGCGTCGGCAAGTGGCTTAAGTACTTCGTATTCCTGCACCGGGTGGCAATAAAGAAGACTGAACAGGTCGAGGTGGCTCTGGTAGGGATTCGTGAAGCGCAGCTGTTCGTAGAGCTTCTGCCAGTCCGGCATTTTGCCCTTCATGAAGTAGGCCTTGACGACGTTCAGGCACTTCTTCGTCTTGTAGTTGCCTAGTAGTTTCTCGACGCGCTTCCATGAGCGTTCCCGCTTTTTGACCCATTTAGGGTCGTCTAGCAGCCAGTGCGACAGGTCGACGCAGAGTGGATCACCCGCGGGTGAGATTCGCACGTCCTTGCAGGGATAGAGAAAGTCGTCGCCGAACTCGTCCGGCCGCCGGCGAAAGCCGTTACGCCGCTCGCGCTCCGAGTACTCGATCGTGTCCCGGAATCTCTCCGTTTCGCCGTGGCGCGTGTAGTCGAACTCGACGAAGCTCTCTCCGGGCACGAGGAGACGGCCATAGATCTGGTGCGGCATCAGGCTGGTTTCGAGCTCCGCAATCTGACGATTGGCCACTTTCCGGAATGCATCAGCGTCCATGCCGAAGCGCAGCAGCCCGTCGCTCTCGGACTGAAACAGCCAGCCTTCTGCCTCGACTTCCGCAAGCGCGTCGGTCCGCGCGTCACCGGTGCGTTTGGCGGTTCTCGGCAGGTTTTCGAGCAGATCGGCGAGGCGGTCGGCGCGGATGACGAACTGCGCATCCACGAGGCGCACGTCCTTGAGTCTCGGCGCGTCGTCTTCATCGCCTTCACCGTAGCGATGGACTTCACCTTCGCCGATGAGCGTTCGTGACGCTTCCTCGCCTGTCTCCTCGTCCCACTCGATTTCGAATCCTTTGTAGAAGATCTTGCCTTTTCGGTATTCGTAGCGGGTCACGCCATCGCCGATGCTTTCGTAGTAGCTACCGGCACCGACGAACGGCGCGAGTCGAATCAGCCATTCCTCGTCGTAGTCGTGGTCGTGATGGTCGTCGTCGACGCGGAAAACGAGTCGATTGCGGCCGTCGCGCTTCTCGAAGCGCATGTCGAGGTCGGCAAAGCACTGCTTGACGTTGGCCTCGAGGTCGAGCGATTCGTCCGGCACGAACTCGAATTCCTCGAGGACACCCTTGTAGGCTTTCTTGCCGACGACAAACTTCGAATCACCGCTCTCGCTGTTCCTGCCCATGGTGCTGCTCCAGACGATGTCCGGTCAGTGTGCCGCATCATGTGGAACAGCGCCTGACGCCGTGTCGCAGTTTCGCTGGCTCGGCTTGCGCGAACGCAGCGCGAGAGAGGAAAGCCGGTTCAGCTCGGCGGGAGAATAACGGGCTGCCTACCAGGCAATTATCGCCGCGTCGAATACTGGCCCGTCCACGCAAACACGCTTCATGGCCTGGCCATCCGGGGTGTCGACGAGCACCGTGCAGCCCGCGCAGCCGCCGACAGCGCAGGCCATGTACTCCTCGAGCGAAACTTCGCAGGCGACGTCGTGGCGGGCCGCGAGTTCGGCCACCGCGCGGAGCATCGGCGTCGGGCCGCAGGTGAAGATCTTGGTTGCCGCGCGCAATTCCGCGTCCTGCGACGAAAGCCAGCGGTCGGCGAGATCGGTGACGTAGCCGTCGTAACAGCCTTCGTAACCTTGCAGCGTGGTCAGCCGGGTAGGGATGTCCCAGCTTTCGAGCAGCGGCATCGTCGCGCGGATCGCGTCATCGACACCGTCGAAGTCGAGCTTTGATTCGATGAGGTCGAACGGGAACGGAATCTCGGAGCCGAGAATTGCCAGTGGTCGATAGCGGTCGTCGGTGCGCAACACGTCGGCGAGGTACACCATCGGCGGAATGCCGACGCCGCCGCCGATCAGGAGGCAGTTTGGTTTGTGCGGGTCCGGGTTGAAGGGCTGGCCGATCGGACCGAGCACGCTGACTATGCTGCCGGGTTCCTTCTCCGCGAGCAGCGACAGCCCCTCGCCGTGTGTCTTGTAGAGAATCTCAAACCAGTCGTCCTGCACGCGCATGATCGACATCGGTCGGCGCATGGGCAGCATCGGGTCGCAGGTGATGTGGACGAAGCTGCCGGCTCTCGCGTGTGCGGCGCACTTCGGCGCGCGGATGCGCTGCACGAACTGGTCGCCCGGGAACGCGTCGCGGGAGAGGATCTCGCCGTCTTCGACGAAGATCGTGCCGCGATTGCGCTGCGCATGCTTCTGGGTGGGCGTCGTCATGTCAGTTCCTGCGAGCCTGCCACACGTTCGAGCACGGCCATGCGCACGGCAACGCCGTTGGTAACCTGCTGCGTGATCACGGACTGCGGACCGTCGGCGACGCTGCCCTCGATTTCGATGCCGCGGTTCATGGGACCCGGGTGCATGACGATGGCGTCCGGCCTGGCGGTCTTCAGTCGAGCTTCACTGACGCCGAAGTTCGCGAAGTACTCGTCGATGCCCGGTATACCGTCGAGGTTGCCGATGCGCTCTCGCTGGATGCGCAATGCCATGACGACGTCGGCGTCACGGATACCGTCCTCGAGATTGTCGACGATTCGCGCGAAGGCGAGATCGCCGTCCTCGGGCGCCATGGCCGGCGGCGAGACGAGCCTGAGTTCGCCAACGCCGAGCGTGTGCAGCCCGTGCGCGGCGGAGCGCGCGACACGTGAATGGCGGATGTCGCCGACGATCGCGACGGCGAGATTGCCGAAGTCAGGTTTGTGCTGGCGAATCGTCAACAGGTCGAGCAGCCCCTGGGTCGGGTGCGAGACGTCCGACTCGCCGGCGTTCAGGATGCTGACGAAGTCTTTCACGTTGCGCGCGATAAAGGCGGGCACACCGGCGCTCGCATCGCGCACGACCATCACGTCGACATGCATCGCCTCGAGCGTGTAGATCGTGTCGAGGATGCTCTCGCCCTTCTTGCGCGAGGACGTATTGACGTCGAGGTTGAGAACGTCGGCGCCGAGCCGCTTGCCGGCCAGGTCGAAAGATGCGCGCGTCCGCGTGCTCGGTTCGAAGAACAGGTTGCCGACCGTGCGCCCGGCCAGCGCATTGCTGCGCACAGGGAGGTCGCCCTCCGGCGCAAGGAATGCTTCGGCGCGGTCGAGCAGATCGACGAGAAGCTGGCGGTCGAGCCCGTTGAGCGTCAGCAGATGCCGGAGCGAGCCGTCGGCATTGAGCTGCAGGCTGGCTTCGTCGGCGGGGTTCTCAGCGTTCATGGGCAGCGGATTCTACGGACTAAGCCTCCGGGTCGCCAGAAAACGCTCGGCGATCATGACGGCGGCTGCTGCGTCGATGTCCTGTTTGCGGATGCGGCCCCGCGAGCCTGCCTGGCGGGCGCGTACGAGAGTCTGCTCGGCCTCCTGCGACGTATGGCGTTCGTCGACGAGTTCGATCGGCAAATCGAAGCGTGCAAGTGCTTCCGCAAACGCGCGCACGGGCTTTTCCATCTCACTGGCACTGCCGTCGGCGTGCAGCGGCAGCCCGACAACGAGGCCCGTGGGACGCCATTCGTTGATCATTTCGGTGATACGCGCGAAATCGGGTCCGTTGTCGCTATTATTGGCGACGACGCCGAGCGGACTCGCCGAGCCTGTCACGGTCTGGCCGACCGCGACGCCGATCCGGCGCTGCCCATAGTCGAAAGCGATGATGGTCGCGGGCGCTTCCTGTTCAGGCATGTCCCGCGTCTGGCGCCAGTCGGCTCAGGTCGATGCCGATTGCCTGTGCGGCCGCCTTCCAGCGATCCTGGAACGGCAGGTCGAAGACAATGTCGGGCGTTGCCGTAACGTTGAGCCACGAATTGGCAAGGATTTCGTTCTCGAGCTGGCCCGGTTCCCAGCCGGCGTAGCCGAGCGCGACCAGGGATTTCTCGGGACCGTCGCCGGTCGCCATCGCGTCGATGATGTCACGCGACAGCGTCAGCTGGATCTCGCTCGAAACAGCCAGTGAATTCTCGAACGATTGCGCCGGGTGGTGCAGCACGAAGCCGCGTTCAGGGCCCACCGGGCCACCCATCAGCACCGGGTTTTCCGCAGCATCGGGATCCGGGTCGCTGAGTTCGAGCTGTTCGAACAGGCCGCCGAGCTTCAGAGTCAGCGGCCGATTGATGACGATGCCGAGTGCACCTTCGTCGTTGTGCTCGCAGATCAGTGTGACGGTGCTGGAGAAATTCGGATCCTCCATGCCCGGCATGGCGATCAGCAACTGATTGGTGAGGGTATCCGCAGCATCCATGACGGCAGTATCCGCCCAGTTCCGGGCAGGCACAATGCGTAATCGTGCCTAGCTATGGTTCGAGTCGGGCGGTTTTCGTACCTACGTCCTCGCCAAACAACCACTTGTAGGCGAATCGCAGTGTGTCGTAGTCGTCGCGGATTTCCGCCGGGAACGGGTCGAACGGCGACGCCCGGCGCAATATGTCGAGCGCGGCCTTGTCGATGACGGCGGAGCCGCTCGACTTGCGGATGACGACCTCCGAAAGTTCACCGCTAGAGGCGATAGCCACTTCGAGTGTCGGGCTGCCTTCGAGTCCCTCGAGGCCGCCGACCTGTGGAAAGTACTCGTCGCCGACAGCTTCGATGCGCCGCTTCCAGTTGTCCAGGTACATCGCCACGTTGGACTCACTGGTATCGGCGCTGACGATCAGCTGGCGCGGGTCGTCGTCGTGGATCTGCAGTGTCGCGGTCGGCTCCTCGGGCAGCGGCAGCGTAGCCTCGCTGCCCTTCTCGAGCGACATCGCGATGCGGTCGTCCGGGAGCGGTTCCTTGCGCGGATCGTTCGGCAGCTGCACGTCCGTCGGCCGCTGTGTGGCAAGCAACTCGTCCGCGGCGCGTTCGTGGTTGGCGGACTGCATGAAGCTGTCGCCGTTTTCCTCGCCCGGGTTGTCGATCGGTGACTCGGTCTTCCTCGGCGCCGACGGTCGAACCTGCTCGGTGGTGTTACCGCCGCCTTCCTGGCTGGCCTGGGC
The DNA here is from genome assembly GCA_030066625.1 of Woeseiaceae bacterium. Classification (GTDB taxonomy): domain Bacteria; phylum Pseudomonadota; class Gammaproteobacteria; order Steroidobacterales; family Woeseiaceae; genus UBA1847. The sequence goes on along the minus strand of JASJBG010000126.1, from coordinate 3,243 downwards.
GAGATACTCGGCCTCGTCGGGCCGGTCGATGTGCTGGTCGGTCTCGGCGACGATCGTCACTTCGAGCGAGATCGCCTCGGCGAACTCGTCCAGCAGTTCGGGATTGAATGAAATGCCGATGATCAGGATGCCGTGGAATAGCGCCGCCAGGAAAAGCATGGCGGGCAGCCGGTCGGGCGGCGGCTCGGTGACGAGCCGCAGCTCGTCCATGGGGTCCAGGTTTAGTGCTTTGCCAGGCATCCTCGGGATCGATGTGTCCAAGCGAACGACCCGCAACGCCGCGAATCATCCGCCATTTTTGTCCAAGAAACAAGCGCTTAATGCGCGCAGCAGTGAGCACTCAGTGTACTCCCTCGGGCGCCGGGTGAATGCGACCTGCGTCACCGCCTGCCGGGTGGCAATGTGCTTTACAGCTCGGCCTCGATCGCGTCGAACATGAGTCCCGCGATGTTCAGCTCGTAGAGCCGGTCGAGTTCGCGAATGCCCGTGGGGCTGGTGACGTTGACCTCGGTCAGGTAGTCGCCGATGACGTCGATACCGGCGAAAATGACGCCTGCATCGCGCAGCACGGGCCCGACCTGCTCGCAGATCTCGCGGTCTCGGGTCGATAGCGGCTGGCCTTTGCCCGTCGCGCCCATGACCAGGTTGCCACGGTTGTCGTCGGCAGGCGGAATACGCGCCAGCGCGTACGGCACCGGCTCGCCGTTGATCAGCAGGATGCGCTTGTCGCCGGCGCTGATCTCGGGAATGAAGGCCTGTGCCATCGCGAAACGGCTGCCATTCTCGGTCAGCGTTTCGAAGATCACGTTCGCGTTCTTGTCGCCCTGGTCGATCACGAAGATCGACTTGCCGCCCATGCCTTCGAGCGGTTTAACGACGACCTTGCCGTGCTCGGCGAGGAACGCCCGCATGTCGTCCATCGATCGGGTGACCATCGTCAGCGGTGTGCAGTCCGGGAACCAGGCCGTGTAGACCTTCTCGTTCATGTTCCTGAGTGCGTGCGGGTGATTCACGATGACGCTACCGGCCTCGCGCGCCCTGTCCAGGATGTAGGTCGTGTAAACATATTCCATGTCGAACGGCGGATCCTTGCGCATGAGGATCGCGTCGAGACTGCCCAGCGAAACTTCCGATTCGTGACCGAGTTCAAACCAGTCGTCGTTGTCGTCGCGTACCGTGAGCCGCCTGGAATGACCGAGCGCTTCGCCGCGCACGAGCTTCAGGTCTTTCTGCCCGAAATAGTGGATTTCGGCGCCACGGCGCTCCGCTTCGAGCAGCATGGCCAGCGAACTGTCCTTCTTCGGTGTAATGGACTCGATCGGGTCCATGACGATACCGATCGATAGCGCGTTGTCAGTCATTGTTGTCGGACCCGGGGCCTCGTTCGAGCGGCCAACTATACCTGCCCAGAATCCGCCGGCAAGCATCGGTTTTATCAGAAATTTCGGCGCTGTGGCGGGCGTCGTAGCAGGACTTATGTCAATATGGTACAACCCGGCTGACCTGAACGCTTGCGACGCATGGGCAGCTCGCATTTCAGGCACCAGGGGGTTTGGAGGAATACCGGTGGCAAACACTCAATCTCGAAGTCTGAATGGCCTCAAGATTCTCGTCGTCGATGACAGCAAAACCATACGCCGCACCGCAGAAACGCTGCTGACCAAGGAGGGCTGCCAGGTCTACACGGCCATCGACGGCTTCGATGCGCTGTCGAAGATCGCCGACCACCAGCCGGACCTGATTTTCGTCGACATCATGATGCCGCGTCTCGACGGCTACGAAACCTGTTCGCTGATCAAGCACAACAAGATGTTCAAGGAAACGCCGGTCATCATGCTGTCGTCGAAAGACGGCCTGTTCGACCGCGCTCGTGGCCGAATCGTCGGTTCCGAGCAGTACCTGACCAAGCCGTTCACCAAGGACGAGCTGCTCGGCGCCATTTCGAACCAGATCAACTGACGGGGACGGATTCCATGTCGACCATACTTATCATTGACGACTCACCAACCGAGCTGCACCTGTTCCAGAACATGCTGGAGAAGAACGGCTTCGACACGCTCGTCGCCGACAGCGGCGAAGAGGGTGTTCGCCAGGCCAAGGCGTCAAAGCCGGACTGCATTCTGATGGACGTCGTCATGCCGGGCATGAACGGCTTCCAGGCTACCCGCAAGCTGTCCAAGGACGCTGTAACGGCGACCATCCCGGTCATCATCATCACGACCAAGGACCAGGAGACGGACAAGATCTGGGGCATGCGGCAGGGCGCCGTCGAGTACATCGTCAAGCCAGTGGCGGAGAAACAGCTGGTTCACCTGATCAATTCGGTGATGGCGCGCTGAAGTGGAGAACGTGGAGCTCGCATCGCTCGTCAGGCAGCCCTTCGAGCTGCTTCGCGAGATCGAGCGCCGCAGTGCTGCTGCACAGTCGGGGACGACGGGTGGCGGTCTGCCGACCGAGTGGACGGGCGTCGGTTTTCGAATCGGCGAGGAGCAGTTCGTCGCCGACCGCGAGCAGGTCAGGGAAGTGCTGATGCTCCCGGAGTCCATGAGCCGGGTACCGGGCGCGAAGCGCTGGCTCTTAGGGATAGCGAACCTGCGCGGCCAGCTCCTGCCGCTGATCGACGTGAAGCTGATGCTCGGCAGTGGCCGGACATCGCTCAGGCGCACGACCCGCGTCATCTCGGTGAACCACCGGGAGGTCCCGGCGGGCCTGGTTGTGGACGAGGTGCTCGGTTTCCGGCGCTTCAATGAACAAGAGTACGGCGACAAGGTCGGGGAGACCGTCGTCCGTTGCGACCGTTTCCTTTCGGGCGCGTACGAACGCAATGAGGAGAGCTGGCCGATTTTCAACCTGTTCGACCTGGTTGAAAGCAACCTGTTTCTGCAGGCGGCCGCGGAGTAAATCATGGCCAAGAAAACTGACACAGCATCGGTCTTTCGGATGATTGCCGGCGGTACCGCCTTCGCACTCATCGCGGCGGCCGGACTGATCTATCTCCAGTCGACGGGCGGCGGCGGCAGCGTTGCCGCGCTGTCGCAGGCGGTGCATGCGCACGCCGACCAGGCGCTTGCCGGCGAAGTCGGGGCGTTCGACGAGCTCGCAGTGAGCATCGATCGGCTGCAGGCGACAGACGCGCCTGAAACCGAGGCGCTGATCAATGCGAGCTCGTCGAACGCCCCGACTTCGCCGGCAAGCGCCTGGTCGGCGTGCGCATGCACCGCCTGCGACAGCGCGGCAACGCTG
>JASJBG010000125.1 GCA_030066625.1 Woeseiaceae bacterium | reverse complement strand
CGTGCTCAGCATCCCCGATCACTTCGACTACATGGACCCGCTGCTCGTCAAGCTGCTGGAGACGCGGGTACCGGCTTACGTTAGGCTGCCGAGCCGGTGATGACCGGGCGGCAGCCTAACGTAAGCCGGTACCCGCGTCTCCAGCAGCTTGACGAGCAGCGGGTCCATGTAGTCGAAGTGATCGGGGATGCTGAGCACGCCGAGCTTCTTGCCCTTCAACAGTGGCTGGAACTTCTTCGTGAGCTTGTTGCGGTGAGACGTCTCCATGACCAGGATGACGTCGGCCCATTCGATGAGGTCGCCGCTCACGGGGGTCTCGCAGTCCTTGTTCGTGCCGGCACTCATTGCCTCGACGCCGTCGTACGCAGAAAACACGGCCTCGGCGGTCGGGCTGCGGAGCCGGTTCTCGCTGCAGACGAACAGGATGCGCACGCGCGTCAGTCCGCGACGCCTCCGGCAGTTCGCGCGCGGCGAATGAACCTGGCAATACCGTGACGGCCAGCGAGCAGGCCAGTGCCGAACAGGATTTGCACGACGTTGGTTATACGGCCGGAAATCGTCTGCGGCGTCAGCGGTATCTCGTAGTCCGCGGCCCTGGCCATCGCGCGTTCGCCAAATCGAATGGCCTCGAAAAACAGGAGGTCGATGATGCCGAAAACCAGGGTGTACAGGCCGAGCAATGAGACACCGATGAGCAGCAGCTCGTCAGCGGTGACCGCCTTGCCGGGGGTCTCCTGATTGAGCGGCGCGAACGACCCTATCACGAGATTCGGAAACTTCCAGAGCACGAAGGCGACGAGCACGGGGAACACGAAAACGAACGCGACACCAAAATAGAAGGGCGCGAGGGAGTCGCCGCCGACGAAGTAGTACGCATAATCGGCAAGGTTGCGCAGCGCCCAGACGACAATCAGGACAGCGGTCAGTTTTACCAGAACGGCGTCGAGTCGCATCATTCGTTCTCCTCCCTGTATCCAAAATCGAAATAGCGCCAGCGCATGAGCCCGTGGCCGAAGTCGTTCTCTTCGCGATACTCGATTAACGTGACGACAGCCCCTTTGCCGGGTGAACCGAGTTTCGCAAAGTAGGGCATGGTCAGTTCGATCGTCGAGTCCGTGTTCAGGCGGTCCTTGCAGAAATCCGCGTGCTCCGCCGATATCGAGCGGCCCCTGAACGTCATGGCGTACCAATCATCCTCCAACAGCGCGTCGGACCTTATTTCGCTGGTGATTACGCATACTTCGAGGATTCCCGCGTTGGCGACAAGCGGAGCAGTGCACGCGATCGTCATCCACAGACCTCTCAGCATGAATTCAGCGTAGGTGCGCGGATAGGCCAATGCAAGGCTCAGCCGCCCCCGCGAAGCCAGTACTCGTAGATCGCGTCGGTGCCGGCCTGGTCGAAAAGCGCGGCTGGCGTGGTTGCGAAGGCACGATCCTCTTTCCGCACGGGCCGCCACTTCGGGTCGCGACGGTCGCTGTCCCGAGGCGCTCGAACGTGCTTGAGAAACCGCCTCTCCATGGCGCCGAGCTCGACGAAGTTTTTCTGTGACTGGACGAGACTCAGCGTATTGGCGCCGCCCTCGTACCACGGGTCGCAGAGCTGTATGGGGTCGTCTTCCCAGAAGCAAATCGGGCAGATCTCCCAACCCTGCAGGTCGGTGAAAACGATGAAGCCGCAGCAGGGACAGGGGTGCACTACGTCGGTCATGGCCTGTCGATGCGTCGCACTTTGAGCCAGCGCAGCATGTAAATGCCGACGATAGTGCCGAGCGGGACAAAGGGCATCCACGCCCACGCAAAGAATCTCGATGTCTTCCGGAACCAGTCGGGCGACTCCGGAAGTTGGCGCAGCGAGATGTACGCGAGCAGTGCCCCGATCAGACCGATTGCCGCATACAGCACGAGGTTTACAAGCAGTCCCGCGATCGTCCCCGCATGAAATCGAGGATCGCCGGCCTCATACAGGGCCGGCAACCGGGTCGCCAGCACGTAGGCAAACTCAAGCAGCGCAAGAAGATAGAGTGACTGGAACAAGGTGCTGACAATCGGCAGTACGGTTCTCAATGGCCCTCTCCGACTTAGCCGCTCAACGCATAAACGAAGGTTTCTATCTCATTGCCGTTGCTTAGCCTGGCGACAGTAACGACGCGCTCATACTCCTCACCCTCGAAGGCGTCGAGTTCGGCCCATTTGTCGCCGAGATTCTCCGCGCTCAGTACGTAGCCCTCGATGGCGGTCCCAGCGGCATCAATGACGAGCCCCGGGAATCCCATACTCGCCCCCCAGCCTTTGTCGACCAGCCGGCCCATGACGACCGCCGGCAGCCACTGTCCGTCGACGTCGGCCAGGATGTGTTCGTTGGGTCCGCCGGGTTGCAGGGACCCGTAGATGAACAGGCGCTTCATCGAGCCCTAGTCTGCGCCGAGTGACGTATAGATCGCTTCGGCGTAGGCCGGCAGGTTTTTCATCTCGTCGGCCAGCGCGTGCTCAGGCTTGTCTTTGCTCATTGCCAGCGCGATGAGGTCGAGCGCAGTACTCGTTGCGACGACGCGCCGCCTTGCATCGGCCGAGAGCGATTTGTCTGACAGCAAGGCGTCGAGCGCCGTGTGTGCAAAGTTGGCTTTTATCATGGGTTGGTTCCTCCCTGGGGTTTGGTGGCCGCTGGTCAGTCCTTGCTGATTCTCGCAGCCGTCCATTTGAGCGCCTCGACCTTTAGCGGAAGCTGGCGCTCGCGAATTGTCTTGAGCATTTCGTTGCAGATGTCGTCGGCCTTCTGTTGCGCGAGTCTGCCTACGCCCTCCTTGCCGTTGGTATGAACCCTGAGCATCAGGTTGACAGACTCCTGGCGGCTCATCAGGAAATGCTGCTCGAGGAGTTCGACGACGAACTCCATGGGGGTCACGTCATCGTTGAAGATGACGATCTCGTAGGCGTCTTCCCATGGCACGCTCTCGTCTACCGGGTCGATCGCATTCTCATTGGCGACCTGGACGGGCTCTTGCCGGCGACCGAACAGGCGTTGCCAGAATGATTGGCGTTTGTCGGACAATGTTTACGTCCTTGGAGGTTCGGGGGGTCCGCCGTCCCGGTGGAAATAATGAGGTTCTTCGTCGCGGAACGACACGTAGTAGGCGCCGACCGCGTCGGACGATATGTTGAACCAGAAGGCGAGATGGCCGCCGTCGAAGCCGCCTTCCTTGTGCACCGAGATGCTCCACAGCTCGAACTGCTCCGGCGGGTAGTTGCAACCCCATCCCCATTCTTCGAGTTTGTGTATCGAGAATGCGATCGCGCTCTTCCAGAACTGGGGCATCCTGGATCGGTTTTCAAGCCAGTAATTGCGGGCAAATGCATCAGGGCCTTTCTTGTCGCCATCGAGCATTAGCTCTATCTCACCGAAGGGAAGGGCGACATCGACGAGCCAGTTCTTGTGATCGTATTTGAGCGTGCCAATCTCGGGAACGTCGATCGGGTCGGGGTGCTTGAAGACAGAGAGGAAGTCCATGGCGGTACTTTAGTCCAGGGTGGCCAGCAGAATAATGGCCAGCAGCAGTGGAATGTGGCCCAGAACTCCATAGATTTTCCGGCCAGGCCAGCTAAGGCCGGCGACGACCAGGCAGGTGCCAAACAACAGCCCCCAGATTGCATACAGCGGGGCTACCATGCCGCAGAAGTCCGGGCCCATCAGGCAGGCCTTCGACTCGATTAGCATTGCTGCCGCCAACGCCACAAGGCCGCTGCCGACAATCGTTTCGATCTTCCCGACGACTTTCGCGATCATCGCTGCGCGCACTCGGCAGGCACCACGCCCTCTGTTGCGATGTCATCAAGCCAGCTTGTCAGCGCAATCGAAATCACGATCAAGCGGGCAGCGATATGGACCTGTACGCACAGTTCCGCGGCCGCGACGCGCTTGGCTTTCGCGTCAAGACTGGACGGTCTCTTGCGACCGACGCGGCGAACTCGAGCGTGGCCTCGAAGGGGATCTCGTCGGCAATGATGCGTACAACGAGTTCGCGGTCCTCGTACGACAAACGCGCAATTCCATCACTATTTTCCCGGACGATCGTGCCCAGGGTCTCATGGTCCACGTTGTTGCCTACTCTTCAGCTCTCAGTCTCGTACACGTTGAAGCCCCGGCCAACGTCGGATATGCAGGCGACATCGTCCGCCGTATACGTCGTGCCAACGGGCTCTATCGGTGGTTCCGAGGTCCACCAGACGCCAACGGCTTCCATTGGCTCCGTGCGCAACGCTATTTCCCACGCCGTTGACTGCCGCAGGCAGTCCTTGAAGCTGACCCTGATCTCTTGCAGCTCGAGGTTGCACAGATCGAGCTTCCGGATCGGGTAGGAATCGCCGTCGTGAAACTTGACGACGAGGTCGAGATCGCGGGAGGCAGCAAGGAAGGTATACACGTCTGATTGCTTCATCGTTGGTCCTCCAACGTCATCTGACGCATTCATATGAAAGCCATTCCGGACGCTTTTCGTGTTCCACGAATTCCTCTATCGCTCGAACGGCTTTGGCCTTTTCGATCAGCATCTCTTTCGGCCAGGGTTCGTATTCGCCGAAGCAGATTGCATCGATGGTGCTCTCGGCACCGCCGGCAGGGTCATAAGCACGATACTCGGACGCTGCATCATCATAGAACATCAGGCCGGCAAGGTCCCGGGACCACTCGATGGCGAAATAGCTGACGATCCGGTATTTAGCGCCCAACAGCCGCTGCCACAACGGCCGGCTGCCGGCGCGGGCGGCGAGGCTGATGGAGCCGCTTGCTGCATCGAGTTGTCGCAGTAGGTCTTTCATCGCCTCGTCGCGATGCTCGTAGTAACGGTCGTCTTCCCCGTCCCCTACGATGTAGCACCTGTCTGGACCTTCAGCCATGCCTGTTCGTCAATCGAGCTCGAGATTGCAGTCGGTCGCGTTGAAGCGACAGCCGGTATGCCAGAATTCCTGTTCTCTGACAGCAAATGTATCCATATCGAACGTCACCTGCGCTTCGGGCCCGATGACAAATTCGTCCCACTCCGCCCAATCGAAGCTTACATAGACCGTGCCCATGCCTTCTTCGACGCGCCGAATCGTCGCACACATCCGAAATTCGCACGGCGCATAGCAATTGTCCTCGGCCCAGGCAGACGCTGCCTTGATCAGCAAGTCTCTTTGCTGCATTGAGACCTGCGGGACATCCCAGTCCATCGTAGCAGACGCGACTTCAGTGCAGTCGTCGAGAACGACGTTTCGATCCGACAGCGTTTCGGGATTGTAGATCGCGGTCGAGGTACAGCCGACGAGAAGAGCGAAGAGGGCAGGCGCGATCAGGCCGGCTGGCATTGCACAACAGTGCGTCTTCATCTGGTGAGCTTACCTCAATAAGCCGCAGCGATTCGTAGCGCCAATGATCGGCAAGGGCCCAATGCGGATCTAGCGACCAGACCTGCGCGCTTCGACGAGCCAATGCCAGGGCTTTGGTTCGTCCAGCCATTTCGGTGGGTTCTCGATTTCAGCGCTCCATTCGTAGTGGAGCTTCTGTCGTTGGGTTGCTCGGAGCCCGTAGTCCTCGAGCAGCGTGTCGAGTTCAGGGCCCTGATAGAACTTTGTCGCAACGCCCTCCATCGACAATATACCCCGCGAAAGGCACGAAACCTCTTTGCCAATAAGACCGTTCACGTTCTTGATTGCGCGACTTCTTCCTTTTCTCTTCCGCAACTCCGCATCCAGAATGCGACGATATACCCACAGGCTCGACTCCAGCGACGGCACTACGAGCAGCAGCGTCGCATTGTGCTTCATCTGCCTCGATATATTCCTGAGAATGGCATTGCGAAGTCGTCGATCCGGAGAAATCAGGCAATTCACCGTTATGGCGAAGTCCAGTCGATCGGCGATCGGTACGTTTTTGGACAAGTCGCACTGCAGGTACGACGTGTTTGCATGCCGTCGATTCAGCGACTCGGCTCGAGCCAGGTTTTTTGGAGACAGGTCGAGGGCGTAAACACGCCTCGCCTTTGGAGCAAGTAGCCGGATTCCGGGTCCGATACCGCAGCCAAAGTCTGCGCAAACAGCGTCTTGCGGTATCAGCCGGTCAATCGTGTCCTGAAGCAGCCGAGCCCGATCGTGCTCGAATACGTTGAGAATCGAGTCCTCATAGGTATCGGCATTCGAGTCCCAGTACTGCTGGTCCACGGCATTTGCATCGAATAGGACGGAAGGCCCGATTGTACATCCACAAACGGGATAGATTCGCCTACTGCCACCGAACCAGCGGCACGATCGTGCCGGCATCGAAGTTCGTCTGCTCCATTGCCAGTTCGACATAGCCTTCCGTCCCGGTCAGCGAAGCAAAGTCGCCGGATGTATTGGTCGGGACCGGCATTGCCAGCACCTGGCCCCCGGCGTTCGAGACGGTCTTCACGGGCAGGAAGTTTGTCAGCTTCGGCTTGAAGTGCACGGCCTGGCTCAGCGACGCGAACTCCGGCGATGCGCGTGTCTCACCGGACATCTGTTTGAGCGCGGGCACGACGTATTGCCGGCAGCAGACCAGGGTCGAGACCGGATTGCCCGGCAGCGCAAATACGGCCTGGCCATCCTTGCCCATGCCGAACCACATGGGCTTGCCGGGACGCTGCGAAATCTTGTGGAAGACGACCTCGACGCCGAGGTCCCTCAGCACGCCGGGGACGAAGTCAGCCTTGCCCATCGATACGCCGCCGCTCAGCACCAGCACCTTCGAATGCTCGAGATGCTCGGCGATGCGCTGTTCCAGGACCTCTGGCTCGTCGACCAGGTGGTCGTGCCTCGCGTTCGAATAGCCGTGCGTTGCAAGCATGGCGACGATTGCCGGCCCGTTCGACAGGCGAACCTGGTGGTCCTCGATTGTCTCGCCGGCGGGTACGAGTTCGTTGCCGGTCGAGATCACGCTGATCGCTGGTTCCGCTGCAACGTCGACCTGGGCGAGTCCCGCGGACGCTACGATCGCGACGTCCATCGGCGTAATCCTCGTGCCGGGCCGCAGCAGCTCGGTGCCAGCGCGGTGGTCGGATCCGCGCGCATGCACGAACTGTCGGCGCTTCGCTTCGTAATTGGCTTCAATGTGTGCGCCGTGCTCGTTCACGATGATGCGCTCGACCGGAACGATCAGGTCGGCGTTGTCGGGCAGGGCCGCGCCCGTCATGATCTCGATGGCCTTGCCGGTTTCGAGCGTTTGCTGCGGGTCGCCCGCCTGCTGGGTGGACTGCACGGGAAAGGAACGCAGGCCATTCTCGAACTCGTCGTAGGCCAGTGCAATGCCGTCCATCATCACGCGATCGAACGGTGGCTGGTCGCGCTCCGCCGCGACCGGCTGTCGCAACACGCGGCCGTGAGCATCGCCCAGCGTAACGCTCTCGGTGCCGAACGGCCGGATCGCCTCGAAGATCGCGGCCGTCGCTTCTGCGACCGTCAGCATGGCTAGTCTTGCTCGCGCGCAATCGCGCGGTGACCAATGTCGCGGCGGAAGTAGATGCCGTCCCAGCAGATCTTCTTCACGGCGTCATAAGCCTCGCCTGCCGCCTTTGCGACGCTGTCACCGAGTCCGACGACGCACAGCACCCGGCCGCCGCTCGTGACGACTTCGCCGTCCTTCGTCGCGGTGCCGGCGTGGAAGACCTTGGCCGTGTCGCTGTCCGCATCATCGAGGCCCGCGATCGCGCGGCCTTTCTCGTAGCCTTCGGGGTAGCCACCCGCCGCGAGCACCACGCCGAGCGCCGCGCGCTCGTCCCACTCGGCATCGACGTCGTCCAGCGTGCCGTCCAGCGTCGCTTTGCAGATCGCAACCAGATCGGATTCGAGCCGCATCAGGACAGGCTGCGTTTCCGGGTCGCCCATGCGGCAGTTGAACTCGATTACCTTCGGCGAGCCGTCCGGCATGATCATGAGGCCGGCGTAGAGGAAACCGAGGTACGGTGCGCCGTCGATCTGCATGCCCTTGAGCGTCGGCACGATGATCTCGTTCATGATGCGCTGCGCGACCTCGGACGTTACGACGGGTGCGGGAGAATAGGCGCCCATGCCGCCGGTGTTCGGGCCCGTGTCGCCTTCGTCGCGTGCCTTGTGGTCCTGCGATGTCGCGAGCGGCAGCACCGTATCGCCATCCGTGATTACGATGAAGCTCGCTTCTTCACCGTCGAGGAACTCCTCGACGACGATGCGTGCGCCGGCATCGCCGAATTTGTTGCCGGCCAGCATGTCAGTGGCGGCGGTCTCGGCCTCTTCGAGAGTGTGCGCGACGATGACGCCCTTGCCGGCGGCGAGGCCGTCGGCCTTGATGACGATAGGCGCACCCTTTTCACGAATGTAGGCGAGCGCCGCGTCGAGATCGGCAAAGTTTTCGTAGTCCGCCGTCGGCACGTGGTGCCGCGCCATGAAGTCCTTCGTGAACGCTTTCGAGCCTTCGAGCTGGGCGGCGGCCTGGGTCGGCCCGAAGCAGGGCAGGCCGGCTTCAACGAAACGATCGACGATTCCGGCGACCAGCGGCGCCTCCGGGCCGACGATCGTCAGGTCGACATTCTCTGACTGAGCGAGCGCGAGCAGGCTGTCGATGTCTTCTGCGCCGACATCCACGTTGCGCACGCCCGGCTCACGCGCCGTGCCGGCGTTGCCGGGCGCGACGATGACCTCGTCAGCCGTTTGCGCGCATTTCCACGCGAGCGCATGCTCGCGGCCCCCACTGCCGATGATCAGAACTTTCATGTGTTGATCCTATCCTCGCGCTGATGCTTCGTCGATCAATTACGCGCTACATCTTGTAGGAGCGCCTTCGCCCAATGGGGCCACACCGTGAGGCGCGATTGTTGGCCAAATCGCGCCTGAAGGCGCTCCTACAGCGTGCGGATCAGTGCCTGAAATGCCTCATGCCGGTAAACACCATCGCGAGGCCGTGGTCGTTGGCCGCCCGGATGACTTCGTCGTCGCGCATCGAGCCGCCCGGCTGGATGATTGCCGAGATACCCGTCTCGGCAGCGGTGTCGATGCCGTCGCGGAACGGGAAGAACGCATCCGAGGCCATGACGGAACCCTTGATCTCGAGGTTCTCGTCCGCGGCCTTGATGGCTGCGATCTTCGTCGAGTACACGCGGCTCATCTGGCCGGCGCCCACGCCAACGGTCATGCCGTCCTTGCAGAAGATGATGGCGTTCGACTTGACGTACTTGACGACCGTCCAGGCGAACAGCATGTC
>JASJBG010000124.1 GCA_030066625.1 Woeseiaceae bacterium | reverse complement strand
CCGTCGAACTTCGTCAGCGTGAAGCCATCGAAGTTGGACTCGTTCACCGTCCGTGACTTGTCCTGCAACAGCGCGATCGCCTGCTGCTCGCCGACGAACAGGCCTTCCACACCGTCCTGCCGATAGTGCACGCCTGCCGCGTCGCGGCCGATCGCCACGTTGTTGGCGAGCTTGTTCAACTCGCCGCCAACGGTGAGGTCCGGACCGACATAAGGCAGCAGCGTCGAGCCCGTGTCGTCGGAAACGACCGGGTTCGGGATCACGAAGTCCTCGTTGAAGAACGCCTTGAGCACCGTGACGCAGGAGCCCGCGACGGTCGCATGACCGGCCGGGTAGGACGGATGCGTCGGCGAGCCCTCGGTGTAGGCCATCGGTAGGAAGTACGTGCCGTTACGGCTGTACGTCTCGTGGACCGCCAGGGAGTTGAGGATGTCGTCGTTGAGCTCGTAGCTGCGGTCGCCGTTTATATGGAAGTGTACACGGCCTCCGTACGCTTCGGGGCGAAGCAGCCGATGCACGCGCCACTTCTGGAACCAGGCCCCGCTGAGTGCCAGGTTGCCCGCCGTGCTGACCAGGTCGATGGCGAACGGTCCGCCGAGGCTCGTGAAAGCACCCTGGTTGTCGATCATCCCGTTGGCATACGGGTTGCCGGGATCGACGGCGTCGGCGCCGTATCCGAAACTGATGAGCGCCGCGTGCAGGTACGCTTGGTAGAGCACGTCACGATGCACGTACTCGGACAGGGAGCGGTTGTTGTTGATGTAACGCGGCTCCGTGAAATTAAGATCGCCCGTCGGACCGCCGCGCTGCACATTGAGCCAGCTGGCCGCGTCGGTCATGTAGTCTTCACCGGCGACGCCAGCGACGTATTGTTGCGTAACATCGACCGGGCCAAAACTGAACGGCTGCCAGAGGAACTGGCTGATGTAGGGCCCGTTCAAGTCACCTGCCGTTTCGCCGCGGAAGATCGTGCCGCTAGTCAGTGAGCCGTTGATTTTCGGCCCAGGAGTCCGTGAGAAGTTGACGTTCAGGTCGTGCAAAGCGTCGCCGATTGTATCGTCAGTGTCGTACTGGCTGAACGGCACATCGCGCGTCAGTGCCTGCCAGTACACCTCACCTTCCTCGCCGGCCAGCCGGGCGCTGCGGAACCTGTGCGCCGGCGGCATTCGCGTAGCGTGGCTGTCGAGTCCCGCCACCTCGTAGCGGAAAGCGCCTTGGGGGTTCGCCAGGGTACGTGTCGCAACAGCTGCAAGCGGTATAGCGTTGAAGTCGGAGCGACGGCCCGTCCGCATGGCGGTCTGCAGTGCCTCGAATGCCGAGGGCACGACTTCACCGTACTGGTTGCATGGCAGCGTTTTTGTGAAGCTCGCGTAGTAGCGATCGCCCGAATAACGATGCTCGTCGTTGTTGTCGCGCTGCGTGCCCAGCGTGTGCGTGTAGGCAAGGTGCTGGCTGGCAGCGTTTTCACGAATCCTGTAGGCGGCGTTTTTCCGTCTGAACAGCCCGGTTTTTCTCCTGACCGAAGGATCGTTGTCCCGCGGATTGAAGTCGTCCGCCATCGCCGTATTCGGCGCAACGGCCGCGACTCCACTGGCCGCGACACCTGCCGCGACGGCAGAGCGGGTCAGAAAAGAACGGCGGTCGACCGAAAAGTTCTCTTCCACTTTCCCCGATACAGGTTTTTCTTCTTTACTCATTTGAGCGCTTCCTCCCTCTTGCTGGCCGATAGGCGGACCAGCTTCTAGTTCTTATTAGCGCAGGATGCTCCCGGATCCCGTCACTCCATGTAGATAATCGCCGATCCGGCGAAACGATGCCGGCGCGCGGGTTTTGGACGGTGTTTTAGCGACTTTTGTCTCGCTCCGGCCACGTTATGTTGAATTCGTTGCGATGCTTCACTGGAGCTCCTCGTAAATACCCTGCAAACGTCCCGGTATCTCGCTCGCCGGCGGCGCGATCGCGAGCTCGGCCAGCAGTACATCGATTTGGTCCGGATTGAGCGTCAGCTGGCCGGCCCTGTGCTGTGCTTCTGCAAGCAGCGCCTCGAGCACCGCGAACTTCCAGTTCCCGGCCGGCAGGGACTGCGACAATGCATCCTTTGCTTCCTGGATGACCGTTACGGCTTCGTCCTCTCGTCCCGCGTCGAGCAGCAGCAGGGCGCGCTCAATGCGCGCCTCGTTCAGGTCGGGCTCGCTGTATTCAAGCCGGCCGTCCAGGAAGGCCAATGCATCTGCTGACGCAACGTCGGCCTCGTTCAGGCGTCCGAGTCGGCGCAGCGCCGCGGCGCGGTCGACCCTCGCCGTGTCTATATGCGGAGTCGGGTTTTCGAAGGCGATGACCGGCTCGAGGAGTCGTAACGCATCCTCGTAGCGGCCCTGCTCGATTCGAATACCCGCAAGCACGTGCTGCGCGTTCATGTAATCGAGTGCCTCGGTCCCGTATAGCGTCTCGAATTGCCGCGCAGCGTCTACGGCGAGGACCTCGGCCTCATCGACGCGTCCCATGGCCGCCAGGGCCCGACCGTAAACCAGCGCGGCGCCGGCAGTTCGCGGATGCGGCCAGGGGTTGTTCGCCTTGTGAATCGCTACTCCCTGCTCGAGGTTCCCGAGCCCACCGGCGAAGTCCCCGTTCTGCATCAGGGCGTTGCCGTGCACGACCAGGATAGTGCCAGTCCACGGATGATCTTCGCCGCGTACTTTGCGGCTTATCGCGAGGCTCCTATCGAGCGCTACGATGGCCTCGTCGTAGCGGCCTGCTCGAACCAAATAGCCGCCATAGTTGTACCAGTCGGTCGATGCCCATGGATGGTCGGCCGGAATCTGGACTTCGTTCCAGGCAAGCACTTCCTCCATGAGCTCGATGGCTCGTGTAGTCTCACCAAGATCAGCCGCCACAACGGCGAGATTATTGATTGCGGTCGTTACGCTCGGGTGATTCTCGCCGTGCAGTCTTCGCCGGCCAGCGAGGACTTCCGCGGCTGTATCCTCAGCTTTCTCGTACTCGTCGAGCAGCTGGTAGGCCGTGCCCACGACGTAGAGCGCCTCCAGCGCCTCGTCGCTGTCGGCACCAAAGGCCTGCATGCGAATCTCGTAAATCTGTTGGCCCAATTCAAGCGCGGTCTGATGGTCACCGAACCAGATCTTGAGCCTCGCGATCAAGGCGAGTGTCGTCGCGATCTCGAGGGGCTGATCGGCATATACCGCCTTTTTGAGGGCGAGGGTCTCCTCGGCGAGATCGAGCGCCTTTTGGTTGTCCCCCAGGTTCCGGTATACGCGCGCCAGCGAGTCGAGCAGATCGATCTTGAGCTCGGGTTCGTCATCGAGTTCGCCAATCTCGTTGAGACCGCGTTCCAGAATGTCGCGCGCACTCAGCTCTTCGCCCAACGCCTCACTCGGATTGTTCGACTCGAACAGGTTTATCAGAAACGTCGTTACCTGTTCGGCGCGCTGCTGTTGTCGCTCGGCTGAAGCACGCGCGGCTTCGGTGGCGGCCTGCTGCTGCAGGGTCACCGCGAGAAACGTCAGCAACGAAACGAACGTCAGCGCAAGCGCGGCGCTTGGAAGCCAGTTGCGCCTGACGAACTTGATGGAACGCGCCAGGGTGCCCGGGTTACGCGCGCTCACCGGGTAGCCGGTGAGGAAGTTCCTGAGGTCCGCCGTAAGATCGGTCGCTGATGCATAGCGCTCTCCAGGCTCTGCGCGGAGGCACTTGTTGATGATTGCGTCGAGCTCGGCCGGCAATCGCTCCGATAGCCTCGACTCGGCCGTTATCGAAGTCTTCTTCACAGCCCTTTCAGTCGCCGAGGCCTGTGTCTCCGGCTCGAGGTTGTCGCGCTGTTCGAACAGCGACAGAAACAGCATTCCGAACTGGTAGATGTCGCTGGCGACCGAAATCGGCTCGTTCAGTAGTTGCTCCGGGCTGGCGTATCGCGGCGTCATCGGCCGGCTTTCGACCGTGACGCTGTCAGGCGCCTCGAGGATCTTCGCGATGCCGAAGTCGAGCAGCTTGAGATCGCCATCGACCGTTACGTAAACGTTCGAAGGCTTAAGGTCGCGATGCACGACGAGCCGGGTGTGGGCAAAGGCGAGTGCCTCACTCAAAGAGAGCATTAATCGTGTCTTTGCTTTTGTGCCGAGGCCACGGTCGCGCGAAAACTCGTCGATGGGCAAGCCGTCGATGAGTTCCATAACGAGGAACAGGCCGCCCGACTCACTCAACCCGGCATCGAACAGCTGGGCTATGTTCGGGTGCGAGAGGCTTGCAAGAATCTGCCGTTCCTGCTTGAAGCGCGTGATGTACTCGGAGCCCATGCCGGGTGGCAGCATCTTGATGGCGACGTCGCGATCGAACTGGCCGTCGGCTCGCGTACCCCGATAGACGCGGCCCATACCGCCCTCCGCGAGCAGGCTCTCGACCTTGTAGTTGCCGAGCGACTGGCCGACGAGCGGGTCCTCGCTCTCCCGAAACACTTTCAGCCCGCCCCCGGTTTTGAATATCTCGTCGGTCATTGGACCGTCCTCAGGGTGTTTTTTGTTTTCGTCAGGTCTCTAGATCCTGCTTAGTCGGTCCCGCCAGTCAGACCGCGCAGGGAAGTATGTCTCCAGGAGCGGGGCTACCGCATTCTTCTGTTTGCGAGCACCCGCTGAATCTCCCTCCGCATACAGCAGCTCCGCCAGCACGATCTCCGACTCGATGCGCTCCTTCTGCGACTCCTTCATCTCCCCGACACCTCTTTGTGCGACTTCATACCAATGCCGGGCGCGGTCAGGGTCGCCGTCGAGCATTTCGGTGCGGGATAGCTCGAGGGCGACCGAGACAACGTCGATGTGCGCCTCGTGATACTCCCGCGAACGGTTTTCAAACGCGCGCTGCAGCCAGTCGCGGGCTTCGGAAAGATTGCCGAGCGAGCGCAGGTAGAGTCCCTGGGTCAACTCGTAGAAGGACATCTTGCTGTGATCGCGGCCGAAGGTGTCTACGTAAACCGCCTCTGCGCTGGAGAGCAGGTTCGGGGCATCGGTGATGTTTTGTGCAGCGATCTGGGCCTTGACGAGCAGCAGCATCGTCCGCGCCGTCGAGATGTTGTCGGCACCGAATACGCTGGTCTTCTCGGCTAATGACTGTCGCAGCCTCGCCTCGCCGTCCTCGAAGTAGCCGCGAATGACCATCAGCTCGCCGGAGTTGTTGAGAAGGAACGCACGGTTTCGCGGGACAGGGTTTTGCGCGCCAATTCCTGAGAGTCCCTTTTCGTAGGTCTCGGCCGCCTTGTCCAGATCCCCCATGTCGCGATAGGTGTTGCCCATGTTGGTGTACAAGGCCGCGTACTGTGGGGAACTGTCCGTTGGTAGCTGCTGGAGAATCGCCTCGGCGCGCAGGTAGTTGCTGATCGCTGCGTCGTATTCGCCCAGCCGCCTTAGCGCGATGCCCACATTCATCAGCGCGATGGCGGCCCGATGGTGGTTCTTGCCGAAATTAGTCAGCACGACTTCCAGTTCGCGAGAGAAATAGTCCCTCGCGAGCGGATAGTTGCCCTCGATGGCGTACGAGTAAGCCAGTCCGCTGTAGGCCGAGGCGAGTTTCCGATAGGACGGCCCTTCCAGCTCGGTGTAAAGATCGATGGCCTTTTGCGACCACTCCCGCAATTCTTCGCGCTGGTCGAGTCGACCGTAGGTCGTCCCGATCTCGACGTACGCCTGAGCGAGTGCCGTTGTTGGCTCTTCGGTCTCGAGGATGTCGATTGCGCGCAGGCCGTGCTCCAGCGCCTTTTCGCTGTCGCCGAGGTCAGTCTGGATTCGAGCTGCCGTGATGCACGTTTCGGCCACGAGGCGCTGCGAGATGTCGTGGCGATCGATCAGGCCGAAGGCTGCATCGAGATGCTGGGCACCGAGGTCATTTTCGCCGTCCATGCTGGCCAGCTTGGCCAATTCGATATACACGCTGACCATCCCGCTCGCGTTGCCGTCGTCACGCATCAGCCGCATCGCGTCGTTGAGCTGCTGTTGAGACTCCACAACCCGGGAAAGCTCACGATTCGTCTTCCCCTGCACGAGCAGAAGCTCGGCGCGGATGGTCGCGTCGTCGGTGATCACGCCGTCGATCATTCGCTGTGTACGATCCAGGACGAGCCGAAGCGGTTCGTTCTGCAGCTGCGTAGCGCCGTCGGATCGCGTGCTGCGCGACTCGATGAGCTCCGAGTAGGTCTCCGTGATCATTCCGGACATGGCCTGCAGCACGCGAACGGAGGTCTCCGCGCGCGCCTCGGCAACGTCTCGCGCCTTGGCCAGGCTGTAGGTGTAATAGGCGGTGCTGCCGACAATGATCACCGCTGCCATCGCGGCGATCAGCGTTGCCGGAATATTACGCGCTACGAGTTTTCTTGCCCTGTACAGAGCCGATCCGCGGCGGGCGGCTACCGGGAAACCGTCGAGATAATTCTCGAGGTCCGATATCAGCGCGTTGAGATCAGGGTAGCGATCGTCAGGGTCGGCGTGCAGGCAATGCGAAATGATCGCAATCAGGTCCTCCGGAATGGACTGCTTTGCCTTCTCGGAGATCTTTGCATCGTGTCCCGTCGCGGCGCGCCGGATCGCGTCCTGGAGCGAATGATCCTCGAACGGCGTTTCGTCACCCAGCACGGCAAGAAAGAGTATGCCCAGCTGGTAGATGTCGGAGCCGGTCGTGATGTCCGAACCGAGCAGCTGCTCCGGGCTAGCGTACTTCGGCGTCATCGGCCGGTGCGCCACCGTGAGCATGTCGGTTCCCGGCTCGATCAGTTTCGCGATGCCGAAGTCGAGCAGTTTCGGCTTGCCGTCTGCCGACACCAAAACGTTGGATGGTTTGAGGTCTCGGTGTACGACGAGCCGCGCATGTGCGAAGCGCACAGCACGACAGACGTCGACCAGTATTCGGACTCGCTCCGTCGTCGGCAATTGGTTTTCGCTGCAGTACTGATCGATCGACTGGCCGTCGACGAATTCCATGACGAGGTAGGGCCAGCCTTCGTCGGTCTCGCCTGCGTCGTAAAGCTGCGCTATCGAAGGATGATTGAGTTTCGCGAGTATCTGCACCTCGGTGCGAAATCGTCGCACGAGTTCGGAGGAGCCGAGCGATGCGGGCACGACCTTGACCGCCGCCCCACGCTCGAAGTCGCCCTCGGCTCGTGTTGCATGCAGGACGTAGCCCATGCCGCCCGAACCGATCAGGTCGCCGACCTGGTAGCCGCTCAATACGCGACCACGCAGTTTGGATTCGAGGCTCGCAGCCTGGTCGGGCAGCGTGTCGAGTGCGCCGCCGGTCCTGAACCGTTCATCCGTCATGAACGGCGCCTCCTTTGCAGGATGTTGTTATTCTTTGGATTCAGTATAGACCGCTGGAGCCCGGAAGCGCGAGTGTCGTCCATGGATGTAACTACACTGCTGAACGAAGCCAATGCAGGAAGCGCCGATGCGTTCGACCAGCTTGCCGAAGCGCTGTACCCGGAACTCAAGGCAATGGCCCGGCGGCGGTCCAGGGGCGGTCCCGGCATCGGCGCGACGACGCTCGTCAACGAGGCATTCGTGCGAATGCTGTCGGGCGGTCGCCTGAATTCGGCAGATCGCCAGCAGTTCTTCGGCCTGGCGGCGAAGATCATGCGCCACGTGATTGTCGACGAGGTGCGATACCTGTCGGCGGAGAAGCGTTCCGGTCGTGACGTTACGCTCGCGGAAACCATCGTCGGCGATGACGCGCACGAGCGTGCGGAGTTCTTGCTGCAGGTCGATGAGATGCTGTCCATGCTCGAGTCTGAAAATGAGCGCTGTGCGCGCGTGTTCGAATGCCGCTACTTCGCCGGATTGACGACCGGCGAGACCGCCGAGGCGCTGGGCATTTCCGAGCGCACGGTGGAACGCGACTGGTCATCGGCACGCTCGCGCATCGCGAGCCTGATCGACGACAGCAGCGAATAGAGGAGCCAGCCGTTCTCGGAGTCCTGTAAGCGGTCCCTCCGCAGCGTCTCGTAGGCACAGCCGGCACCGCCGGGCACGAGCAGGTCCCTGATGTTTGTTGTCTTCATGTCAGAAGGTGTGCGCGAGTGACACGGTCACCCGGTCCCGGTCAGCGAACTGGCCGAACGGCCCCTCGGCATTCCCGCTGAAGTTGTCGGCCGACAAACGCAGCTCCGTATTGTCGCTCAGCTCGTAGCCGAGTCCGAACGACAGCATGCGGTCGCCGAGCTCGCCGGAGTAGTACCAGCGAACCGTGAACTCGAGCGCGTCGTAGGCGAAGCTGCGGCGCAGGAACACCGTCGTTATTCGATCTGTGGACGGGCGGACGAGTGTGTCGGGCGCGTTGCGCACGTGGTCGTACAGGTACTGGACGTTTATGAACGTGTCCCACGGCCCGTCGACATCGATGCCAAGCGCCGCCCGTTGTTGGTCTCTGTCGACAGTATACAGCCCGGCCAGATCGCGGGTATTAAACGCGCGGTCGGGCTGATGGGCCAGTTCGGCTCTGAATGCGAACGGTCCGCTTGCCGTCTCGACGCTAAGACCGTAAACCTCACGCCGCTCGTAGAAGCGTTCAACGACAGGCCCGTTGACGGCCGTGCGAACGCGCCCCAGCGGCTCATGGTCGAGGCCCGAGTACGCAACGAAGGAGACGTCAGTCGATGCGAAGCTGTACGACAGCCGGCCGCCGAGCGCGCCCGAGTCCACCCCGAGACTGCCACGATCGGTAGTGACCGGCAGTGCGGGGCTGCCGGGGTCCGCGCCATATCGATAGCGCGGTGCCGAGAGTTCGAACCAGGCGCCGGAGTTCGGTACTGCATGACCCGTGTTGTCGGCAATCGCGGCCAGCTCGAAGCGCCAGTTGCCGTGGGTTGCATCGAGGTAGGCGCTCCAGAGACCGATGCGGGAGTCGCCGAAATCCTCGAGGATAAACTCGCGAAAATCCTGCGGGTTCAATACATCGAGCACCTTGATACCGTCGAGGCGGCCCCAGACGATCTGCTGCTTGCCAATGCGCAGGCGGGTATTCGCCCAGCTGCGTTCGAGGTACGCATCGCGAAGCTCCAGCGTGCCGAGATCGTCGATCACTGCCGGGCGCGAGATGTCGGAATACGTTGTCACAGGGGCGCGTCCCGGCTCGAGTTCGTTGGCGAAATCGAGACGAATGCGCGCCGAGACCGTCGCCTGCCAGTTGTCCGAGAGGCGCAGGTCGAGGCGCGGTTCGGCCTGGACCGACTCCTGCATCGATGTCCCGGCCGTGTTGCCGT
>JASJBG010000123.1 GCA_030066625.1 Woeseiaceae bacterium | reverse complement strand
TACGACACGCTCGACAAGCAGATGACGATGCGCTCAGTCGTTGCGACGCTGCAGGACCTGGGCTTCGTTATCGACCAGGCAGACGCCGACCTCGGAACGATCACGGCAACGCGCCTGCACGAGTACACGATGCGCATGACCGTTACTGTCGTGCAGCGGGAAGGAAAGAGAATCGCCGTGCGTGCCAACGCAAGGATAGGCGAGAACGCCGTTACGGATCCTGCAACCTACCAGGATTTCTTCGTCGTTCTGGATAAAGCGATGTTCCTGACCTTGCACAAGGTCGACTGAACAGCGACGGATTACCAGCTGCGAACGCGCGCCGTGTCCATGTGCACGAAGTCGGAGGCTTCGTAGTAGCCAACGCCGCCGCGCTTCATTGCGAGCGCCGTGTCACGAAGCAGCTTGGTATCGACACCCTCGAGTCGCACGTCGATCGCCTTGCCGAGCATGTGCTGGCTCTTCTTCGCGACACCGGAGCTTTCGCTCTTGCCTCGCAGCATCTCGTTGGTCTTTGGCGACCGGTACGCGGAAACGACCTGGTAGGTGGCATCGCTATCGAGCTTCGCGCGCACGTCATAAATGAAGTCGAGGAGTTCGGGATCGATATCGACGATATCGCCCGTCCGGAAATCGGACAGGAAGTTGTTGATCTCATTAAGCGCCGCCGGGACGTACTTGCCGTCCTTGCGATACGTGACTTCCAGACGCTTGCCCGTATGGGTGTGATAGAAGGACAATTCGCGAGCTTCGCTCGGGACGTTGCCTTTCGAGACTGGTGTCAGCGCGACGAGAGCAAGTCCGAGTATCGCGGAGATACGCGACTTGCGGTTGCGAAGTATTCTCATTGGCATTCCACCGCTGCGAGGCGGCGACTGGTAAAGAGTTCTAAATAATGGCAACTTTGCGGCGGTTTTCAAGGAACGCGATCACGGTGTGCGTACTTGCGCTTGCCTGCTCGGCCAGTGCCCAACCGGCCGACACCCCCCAGCTCGACGACGCAAATCCCGAACACGTAAGACTCGAACTCGAGCTGGGTCGCTATCGCGTCATCGAACGCGCCGGCGGCTGGCCGCTCGTGCCTGCCGGGCCGACAATCGGGCCGGGCGCGAGCGGTGCCCGCGTTGTGGCGCTCGCGGAGAGACTCGCTGCCTCCGGGGACCTGCCGCAGACTCCGTCATCGACCTCGGTGTTCGACGATGCGCTCGAGGCGGCCGTTCGAACCTTCCAGTATCGGCACGGTCTCGTGGTCGATGGCCTGGTCGGGCGGCGAACACTCGCTGCGCTCAATACGGCCGTCGAACGGCGAATCGAACAGCTCGAAGCGAACATCGAGCGCCTGCGCAATAGCGTGCCACACGGCGACGGAATTCACGTGAACATACCCGCATTCGAGGTTCGGCTGTTGCGCGGCGGCGAGACGGTATGGCGCGCGAAAGCGATAGTCGGGACGCTCGACGACCAGACACCCGAGTTCGATGCGGGCATGACGCATGTGACCCTCAACCCGACCTGGACGGTGCCGCGCAGGATCACCGTCGAGGAGAAACTGCCCGAGATGCTGGCCGACCCGTCGTTCTTCGACAGGGGCGGCTATCGGCTGTACGACCCGGCGGGCAACGAAGTGCGCCCGGCGGACGTCGACTGGTCGACGATGACCGAGGATCGTTTCCCGTACACGCTCGTGCAGATGCCCGGCCCGGGCAACGCGCTTGGCCAGGTGAAGTTCGTCTTTCCGAACGAATACTCCATCTGCATGCACGACACGCCCGCCAAAGCCCTGTTCAGGGCCGCGGTCCGGACCGAAAGCCACGGCTGCGTGCGGGTCGACGAGCCGCTCGCGCTCGCGGCTGAACTCCTGGCCGCAGAGGAGTGGTCGACGGAGCGAATCCGTGAACAGGTGGCGAGCGGCGAAACGCTGACGATCGTGCTCCCGGAAGCCGTCCCGGTGACGATCCACTACCGCACCGTCTCGGTCGACGGCGACGGCGTTGTGCGCTTCTTCGACGACGTCTACGAACGCGACGCCGCCGTTGCGAGAGCCCGGGAGGCTCTTTAGACCCGGTCTCGATCACGCCCTATAATCGCGCCTTTCCCCCGGAGCGTGATCCTTGCGGCGATTTCTCAAGTTTCTTCACACGGCGGGCGCGATCGGCGTCGCCGGCGGCCTCGCCGCCTTTATGCTGATGCTGAGCGCGGCGCCCGAGATCGGCGCGACGCCCGAGTACGCCACGGTGCGCAGCACCCTCGCCCTGGTCTCCCGCTGGCTGATACTGCCGTCGATGGCGCTCGTGTTCCTGAGCGGCATATTGTCGATGGCGGTGCACTTCCCGTTCCAGAACGCGCTGTGGGTCTGGATCAAGCTCGGTGCCGGTTTCCTCATCTTCGAGTCGATGCTGGCAACGATCGACGCACCGGCAAGGGACGCGGCACTCGCCGCGACCCGAGCCGTTGCCGGCGAAATCGACGCCGCCGAGCTGGCCCGCGAAGTCGTCGATCGCTGGGGCGCGTGGTGGACGATTCTCGTGCTCGCCATACTCAATGTTGCTCTCGCCGTCTGGCGGCCGAGATTTCGATCCCGGAGCTAGCCTTCCAGGCTAAAGATCCCTGTCCGATCGCCGATAGCCCGGTTATGCGTTTGACATAAGCGGACGGAACTCATGGACATCGCCCCCATTTCGATCGACCCGCCGATCAGCCGGTCGAGAAAACTCGTACCGCCGTCGGCGGACATCCTGCCGACAGGCCAACCGTCGGACAAGCCGGCGGATGCCCGGTCGGAAGCGTCTTCGCTGGCGATCCTCCGCCAGGAGATTCGCGCCGCGCTGAAGGCAAGCTTCCGGCTGCGTTTCGTGGCGGCCCCGCCGGCGTTCGCACAGGCCGCACCTTCGGCAGAGGACGCCGGTGCTGATGCGCTAAACGCGGCGCGGCAAATCGTGGCCGAGTCACCCTCCTCGTCCGCCGCGGCCCTGATTCGCCTGCGGCGGAAGGTCGAGGAATCCGCATCGATCGTCCGGCAGACGACAGGGCCGCGCGACGACAGCGACGATATCGACGATGCGCTGGCCCGCGTCGACGGCGGACTCCGGGCCATCGAGAATGACGCGTCCCGCAATGTCGAATCGTCGGCGTCCGTACTCAACATTGAACAACGCTCGAGGCAGCGCTCGACGATCAATATCCGGACCCAGGAAGGCGATATCGTCAAGCTCGACGTCCGCCGCTTCGACAGACTGTCGGCAAGCGATGCGTTCGTATCGGCCGACGGTGTCGTCGCGTCGCAAACGGAGGTCGCCGTATCGAGCCGGTCGCGGCTGGTCATGCGTGTAGACGGCGATCTCAACGAGCAGGAGTTCGCCGCTATCCAGAACGTTCTCCGGCAGGCCGAAGGCATCGCCGATGAGTTCTTCTCCGGCGACCTCGGCGACGCGTTCAACCTTGCCGCCGGCCTCCAGTTCGACACGGAACAGCTGGCGAACGTGCGCATGGGCTTCCGCAGCCGCCAGGTAACGAGCGTGAGCTATGCCGAGCTGCTGCAGCGTCGCCCTGAGCCGGCCGCAACGATTCAGCCGGTCCCGAACCCGGTCACGGTCGACGGACCTGCGGCACCGATACAGCCGCTGCCGGCCCCTGCGGAGAACCCTGCGATTGGCGAATCAGTGGACGAGCCGGCGGCAACGATCCAGCCCGTGCCGAACGTGGCCACGGACGATGCTGAAGACGGCGACGCACTCGCCGCGGCCGACGTGACGTCGATGGAGCGCTTCTTCGACATGCTGTCGGACTTCCTGCGCTCGATTGGCGACGGCTACGAGCCGAAGGAAAGCGGCGCGATTCGCTTCCACTACTCCGAGTCGTTCAAGCTGAGCCTGCTGAAGACCGTAATCGGTGTGACGGCACCGGACGACCGCGCTGATGCCGCCGACTCGGCCGCCGAGCTCATCGACGTCGTCGTCGACGAGGACTAGAGCTGGGTGTAGAGATCGCGGCCCGCGGCAATCAGCGAGCCCGCGAGCAGCACTATCGTAGCGAGGAAGCTGACCAGGAACCCCTGGCCGCGCTTCGCGGGATCCTTGAGGTAGCCGGCGCGGTACAGGAAGCGGCCCGCTATGAACACCAGTCCGATACCCGCGCCCCAGAGCGGATTCGAATAGTAGCCGTACATCCATAGTGCAGGCAGGAATACGACGAGCTGCTCGAGCGTGTTCTCATGGATCCGGAACATGCGCTCGAACTCCGGGTCGCCGTGAACTGCCGGCGCCTTGACGCCGTGCTTCGCCCGCATCTGGCCGACCTGGAAGCCGAACCAGGTGTATTGAAGGAGTGCCAGCGCGGACACGATTGCGATTGCTTCCATTTGCACCAATTCCGTCTTCGACAACAGACGGGCAATTTACGTGGTTTTCGAGTCACCTGCATCGGTTACTATCGGCGACCATGAGCTACGCCCCGGCCACGCCCTTCGACAGGTTCATCCACGCCACGCTCGGCATCGAGCGCCGCGAGCTCGTCGCGGTTTCGTTGTCGTTCGCTTATTTCTTCTGCGTGCTGTCGTCTTACTACGTGCTGCGACCCATTCGCGAGACCATGGCGGTCGGCAGCGGCCCCAATACGATTCCCTGGTTGTTCATGGGAACCTTCGTCACGATGCTGCTGGCAACGCCGATCTTCGGCTGGATCGCATCGCGATTCCCGAGACGCGTGTTCCTGCCATGGGTCTACCTGTTCTTCGTTGCCAACATCCTCATATTCTGGGTGGTTTTTTCAGCCGCCATCAACGACGGCAAGGATCATGTATGGCTTGGGCGCATGTTCTTTGTCTGGCTCAGCGTCTTCAATTTGTTCGTTGTGTCGGTGTTCTGGAGCTTCATGGCCGACATCTACACGCGCGATCAGGGACGTCGCCTGTTTGGCGTCATCACGTCGGGTGGCAGTATCGGCGCTCTACTCGGCGGTATCGCAACTAGCGCATTCGTCGTAAACATCGGCTTCCAGAACCTGTTCCCGATTGCCGCCGCCCTGCTGCTCGCGAGTGTGTTCTGCATCCGTGCGCTGAGGCTTTGGGTGGAACGCGAACACACCGACGACGTTGCCGATACTGCCGCGAGTTCGAGGGCCTTGGGCGGTGGCGCCCTCGCCGGCGTCACCCGGACCTTGCGAACGCCCTATTTCGCGAACATCGCCCTCGCTTCCGTGATCGCCAGCCTGCTCGGAACGGCGCTTTACATGTTCACCGCGCAACTCGTCGCCGACCTGATACCGGAAGATGATCTACGCGCCCGCTTCTTCTCAAACGTCAACGTCGCCCAGAACGCGCTCGCGCTGATCATCCAGATGCTCATCGTCAAACAGGTCGTTGGCCGCTTCGGAATTGGCGTCTCACTCTCGCTCATGCCCCTGCTCTCGATTGTCGGGTTTGCGTGGCTTGCGATCGAACCCACACTGGCCGTCGTCGCAGCATTCACGGTCATCCGCCGCGCGGTTGGCTTCGGATTCTCGAAGCCAACAACGGACATGCTTTACTCCGTGGTTACGCCGGAGGAAAAGTACAAGACGAAGAACTTCATCGATACGGCGATCTATCGCGGCGGTGACATCGTCGGAACCTGGAGTATTCGCGGACTACAGTCGTTGGGTCTGGGTCTCGCCAGCGTCTCCTGGGTGATGGTCCCGTTCGCTGCTTTGTGGGCTGGTGTCGCGCTTTGGCTCGGGCGCGACTACCGTCGCCGGGCCGAGGAACTCTCGGAGGTTGAACAATGAACAGTCGCAACTGGAATCGGCGCGAAGTCCTCGCGGCTACGGGCGCAGTATCGCTCGCTCCTATAACCGGTCTCGCCGACGGTCATGAGATGCAGACGAAACCGATCCCGGCCACCGGCGAGCAGCTACCGGTTATCGGCCTCGGAACCTACAGCGTCCTTGACGTGGAGAGCACGGCCGGCAACATCGAATCGCGCAAGGCGATTGTCGACCTGCTCACCGCCAAAGGCGGCAGCGTCATCGACACCTCCCCGATGTACAACCGCTCGGAGCGGGTCATCGGCGACGTCATCGACGCGGGCAGCGATCGATCGTCCTTGTTTCTCGCAACGAAGGTCTGGATCGACGGCAAGGATGCGGGCGTCCGGCAGATGCAGGAATCGGCGCGTCTCATGAGTACCGAGGTCATCGACCTCATGCAGGTCCACAACCTGAGAGATACCGACCTGCACATGCAGACCATCCGTGACTGGAAGGAGGAAGGCAGAATTCGATACAGCGGGCTCACGCACTACCGCGCCGGTGCGCATGATGCACTCGAGGCCGCGATGCACAAACACAAGCCTGACTTCATCCAGATCAACTACTCGCTCGGCGAGCGTGAGGCCGAAAACCGCGTCCTGCCTCTCGCCGAAGACCTAGGGATAGCCGTACTGATTAACCGCCCCTACCAGGCCGGTGCGCTGTTCCGCGCCGTGAGCGGCAAGAAAATGCCGGAGTGGGCCCTTGAATTCGCAGACAGCTGGGGCCAATTCTTCCTCAAGTTCATCGTCAGCCATCCCGCTGTGACCTGCGCAATCCCGGCCACGAGCAAACTCCACCACATGGAGGACAACCTCGGCGCCGGTTTTGGCCCGATGCCCGACAATACCACCCGCCGACGAATGGCCGAGTTCCTGGATTCATGACCGCTACCAACGCCTCCCTGCTGCGCCGATTGGGCGCAATGATCTATGACAGCCTGCTCGTGCTCGCGCTCCTTTTCCTCGCGACTGTGCCCTTTGTCGCGATTCGCGGCGGCGAGTCCGTGGAACCCAATTCGCTCATCTACCAGGTCGCGATCCTCGGGGTCGTCTACGCGTTCTTCGTCGGCTTCTGGACCACCAAGGGACGCACCCTGGGCATGCAAACCTGGGGCCTGCAGCTCGAAGACGAGGAAGGACGGGTGCCCGGAATCGGACCTTGCAGCGTTCGATTCGTCGTCGCCGCCGTATCATGGGCCGCGTTCGGGCTCGGTTTCCTCTGGCAACTCGTGGACAAGGACGGGCTTAGCTGGCACGACCGCGCAAGCGGCACACGCCTCATGCACTACCCGAATAAAAAGAAAAAGAAAGACGGCAAATCGGACGAGTCGTCAGCGCACCCGCGATAGCGCTATTGCCGTTACGATGACAAGGACGATCGACGGCAACCACGATACGAACGCCGGCTCGAGGTCGAAAACCTGTCCGGAGTTCGCGAGCATCTCGCTGCCCAGGTAATAAGCGAGGCCAATGATGACACCGATCATCAGGCGGCTGCCGGTACCGCCGGTACGCAAGTTGCCGAACACGAATGCAAGCGCGAGGACCGGCATTACCATGACGGCAAACGTTCGCGATACGCGGTACCAGAGCTCGGTTTCGAACATCCGCGCGTCCAGGGCATTGCGTTTCTGGTAATCGATGTAGCTCAGGAGCCCCCGCAGCGACAGGCTGCTCGGTTTTGCGAGCGCATTGCCAAGCAACTCGGCATCGACATCGAAGTCTTCAACGGTAAGGGTCGATTCAACGGCCTGCACGCCGTCGTTCCGGAACTGGGTTTCACGGAAATTCTCGAGCCGCCAGCGATCGTCATTGTCGATACCGGCGTTCTCCGCCCGCGCGATCGACTCGAGCGCATTGGATTCGCTGAAGCGGTACACGTACAAGCTGCCGAACTCGAACTCCGAGTTAACGCGCTGAAGGTGCAGATAGGCGCTGCCGTCACGCACCCAGGTCGAATTCCCGAGACGCTCGTCCTCCTGACCGAAGCGGGCCTCGATACGCATATCCCGCGCATAGTATTCGAGCGGCGGACCGATGAACTCCCCGATCAGTGCAGTGAACACCAGCATGACGAAGCCGGTCTTACCAACCATACCGGCCAGCTTGCTCACGGATAGACCCGCCGAACGCATGACGATGATCTCACTGTTGGCCGCCAGCGAACCGAGGCCGAGCAGGGAACCGATCAGTGCCGACACGGGCATCATTTCAAAGGCGAGAATCGGCAGACGCAGAATTGCATAGAGGACAGCCTGCGGAGCCTCGTAATCGTTCTGCAGGTCCTCGAGCTCGGCGATAAACTCGAACAACCCGGCAAGCGCCAGCAACACGACCAGCACGAGCGCGGTACTCGCGAGGATCGTCCGCATCATGTACTGGCTCAGGATACTGTTCATCTGCGCAGCAATCCGTTTACGAGAATAGCCGCCGGTGCCAGCCGTTTTGCAGGCCGAGCAGCATGAGGCCGAACAACAACATCGCACCGTGCACCCACCAGAGCCCGAGCGTCGGGGAAATGTCACCCTGTTCGACCCATGCTTTTGCGGCCGTCAGCAGGTTGAAGTAGATGATGAACACGAGCAGTCCAATCGCGATGCGACCGTAACGCCCCTCGCGCGGTTGGCTGCGGCTGAGTGGGACGGCAAGTAGCGCCAGGAGCATCGTGGATATCGGCACGCTGAGCCGCCACTGCAGCTCGGCCCTTTCATATGCACCGGCCGCGTCGATCAACTCCCGCACCTCCATCGTGCGCGGCTCGGGGTCAGAGGGCTCGAGGCTCGGCAGCCGATAAGGGATCCCATGCTCCGCGAATTCGACCACCCTGAAACTTGCTGTGCCAGGGACGCCTTCATAGCGTCGGCCGTCGTGCAGCACCAGCATCCGGATATCCGGATCGTCGGACGTCGCCTGTCGGCCGCGCTCGGCCACGACCACTTCCACGAGGCCGTTTTCCAGCTGCCGCTGCATGAATACCTTTTCCATCCCCTGCGCCGTCACTCGCTCACCGTATACGACCGCCTCATCGGGACCGATGACGGTGAAACGGCCAGGTTCGATGCTGGCAAGGTCTGCTTCTCGGCGCGCCTCCGCACCGATACGCTCGATGGCGACGAGCGCTCGAGGACCGATGTCGATTGACAGCCAGGCAACACCGAGCGTCAATGGCAAAACGAGCCACAGAAGCGGACGATAAATCCCGCCCGGACCAATGCGGCAGGCCATCATCGCAGGGAGTTCGCTGTCCCGGTACAAGCGGCCGAGCGCCATCATGGTGGAGAGAAACAGACCGATCGGTACAACGACGGTCAGGTACTGAGTTGCCGACAGGCCAATGACCTCCATCGCCGCTCCCCTCGGCAGCTCGCCGCTGGCGACGTCGCCCAGGACACGCGCGAACTGGTTGGTCAGCAGGATCATCAACAGGACGACGGTGACGGCCAACCAGGTCGTCGCGATCTCGCGAAA
>JASJBG010000122.1 GCA_030066625.1 Woeseiaceae bacterium | reverse complement strand
GGAACACCCTTCATGCAGTTTCTCTGCAAGGCGGTCGGCGTACCCTTCTGACCGCGCCGGGCGCTACAGCGTGCCGCGAATGGCCTCCAGCAGGACCTTCGGATCGGGCCGGTCGGCGATGAATTTCGACAGGTTTACGTAAACGATCGTGCCGTTCCGGTCGACCACGACGGCGGTCGGCCACACGGTATCGGGGCCGTATTCCTTGTAGTAGCTCTTCGGCACGCCTTCCGGCTGCAGCAGCTCGAGCTGCTTTGCGACTGCCAGCGAATCGTCGAGCCAGAAATCGAATTCGACCTCGAAAAACTCCGCCACGCGCCGGGTCGTTTCGAGCGGCTTCGGGGTCACCAGGATCAGGCGCGCGCCGAGATCGACGATGTCCTTGTAGTGGCCGGTCAGGTTCTTCACCTGCGAGCTGCAGAACGGGCACCAGTTGCCACGCACGAACAAAAGAACGGCGGGGGCGCCGTGCAGTTCGGTCGAGCGTACCGGGTTGCCTTCCTCGTCGAAGGCGCTGAAATCGGGCAGCGGCTTGCCGCGGCGCAACGCCTCCGGCACCGGGCGCCCGCGCGACTGGAGAAACCACCACGCCGCGGCAGCGACCGCGGCGACGACGACGCCGATAATCAGGATTTTCATCATAGGTCTCCACCACTCACGCGAACGGGCGTGCACCCCGCATGCATACGAGCGATACTTGGGGCAGCACCCGCCAATAACAAGACACTATGACCGATAACCCGGTGCTTTGGGAACCCGGCGACGAGCGCCGCGAACGATCGGCGATGTTTCGCTTCATGAGCGAACGAGGTCATGCCGACTACGCTGCGTTGCACGCCTGGTCAATCGAAGAGCCCGAAGCCTTCTGGGTTGCGCTCGCGGACTTCTGTGACGTCGAGTTCACGACGCCGTCTGCGACCGTGCTTACGAACCCCGACGACATCATGCATGCCGGCTGGTTCGCGGGCAGCGAGCTCAACTATGCACAACACCTGCTGCGGCATCGGGGTACCGATGCCGCCCTAGTATTCTGCGGCGAGGACGGCGCGCGCCGGGAGCTTGACCGCGACGGGTTGCGCCAGGCTGTCGCTGGCGTTGCCGCGGCGCTTCGTGATGCGGGTGTGCGACGCGGCGATCGGGTCGGCGCCTACCTGCCGAACTGCATCGAGGCGATTGTTGCCATGCTGGCCACGGCCAGTATCGGTGCGATCTGGTCGTCATGTTCGCCGGATTTCGGTGCCAACGGCGTCGTCGATCGCTTCGGGCAGATCGAACCGCGCGTGCTGTTCGCCGCGAACGGTTACTACTACAACGGCAAGCACATCGATTCCGTGCCGGTGATCGCCGAAATCGTCGAGCGTATTCCTTCGATCGAACGAACGGTCGTAGTCAACTTTGCGACGGCAGGCAAGCCGCCGGACCGCATCCCGGGCAGTGTCGATTTCGACGCGTTCCTTGTCGCCGATGCCGAGCTGCAATTCGAACCCGTCGCCTTCAACCATCCGCTGTTCATCATGTTTTCCTCCGGTACGACGGGCGTCCCCAAATGCATCGTGCACGGACACGGCGGAACGCTGTTGCAGCACCTGAAGGAGCATGTCCTGCACTGCGACCTCGGGGCCGGCGATCGCCTGTTCTACTTCACCACCTGCGGCTGGATGATGTGGAACTGGCTGGCCAGCGGACTGGCAGCCGGCAGCACACTGATCCTGTTCGACGGTTCGCCGTTCTACGACGATGGCCGCGTGCTGTGGTCGATGGCAGAGCGCGAGAACGTCACGGTATTCGGAACCAGCGCGAAGTACATCTCGGCGCTCGACAAGGCGGGCGTCAGGCCG
Source organism: Woeseiaceae bacterium (assembly GCA_030066625.1). GTDB lineage: Bacteria > Pseudomonadota > Gammaproteobacteria > Steroidobacterales > Woeseiaceae > UBA1847. Next base: position 7,450 of record JASJBG010000122.1, on the reverse strand, counting down.
CGTGACGAGTTCCGCCTGCCGCACCTGCGCGCGGTGCTTTCGACCGGCTCGCCGCTGGCGCCCGAGAGCTTCGATTACGTGTACGACGCGATCGGCAGGGACCTGCAGCTGTCTTCGATCGCCGGCGGTACCGACATCCTGAGCTGCTTTGCGATCGGCAATCCGATCCTGCCCGTGCGCCGGGGCGAACTGCAGTGCCTTGGCCTCGGCATGGCCGTCGCCGTGTTCGACGAGTCGGGTAAACCCGTTCTCGAGGAGCGCGGCGAACTCGTCTGCACGAAGCCGTTCCCGTCGGCACCCGTCGGCTTCTGGAACGATCCGGGCGACGCGCGTTACCGCGCCGCCTATTTCGAACGTTTTCCCGGGGTCTGGGCGCACGGCGATTTCGCGGAGCTCCGTGCCACGGGGGGGCTCGTGATCCACGGCCGCTCGGACTCGGTACTGAACCCGGGCGGTGTGCGCATCGGAACCGCGGAGATCTACCGGCAGGTCGAGAAGCTCGACGAGGTTGTCGAGAGCATTGCGATCGGCCAGCAGTGGGACGACGACGTGCGCGTCGTGCTGTTCGTCGTGCTCAGGGAAGAGGTCACCCTGGACGCCGAACTCGAAGCCAGGATCCGCAAGGTCATTCGCGACAATACGACGCCGCGCCACGTGCCGGCGAAGATACTGCCCGTTGCCGAGATCCCGAGGACAAAAAGCGGCAAGATCGTCGAGGTCGCGGTTCGTTCGGTCGTACACGGCGAGGCTGTCAGAAACGTGGAAGCACTCGCGAACCCGGGTGCGCTCAGGCACTTCGAGAATCGCGCCGAGCTTGCCGAGGCATAACAAACCAGCCGCGGCCGAGTGCCGATGAGGGGGCAACGATGAAAGGAAAGTACCTGCTGGCCATCGACCAGGGTACGAGCAGCAGCCGGACGGTGATCTACGATCACGCGGGGACGGTCGTCGCCAGCGCGCAGCAGGAGTTCCCGCAGATCTATCCGCAGCCGGGATGGGTCGAGCATGATCCCGAGGCGATCTGGCAGTCGGTGCAGGCGGTTACCGCCGACGCAATGCGGGCGGCCAAAGCCGGACCCGACGACATCACCGGCGTTGGCATAACGAATCAGCGCGAGACGACCGTCGTCTGGGATCGCAAGACTGGCGACGTCATCCACAACGCGATCGTCTGGCAGGACCGGCGCACCGCGGATCGCTGCGACGAATTGAAGGCGGCCGGCGCCGAGGCCGACGTGACGGCGCGCACCGGGCTCAAGCTCGACCCATACTTCTCGGCGACGAAACTTGCCTGGTTACTCGACAATGTAGACGGTGCGCGGGCGCGCGCCGAAGCGGGCGAGCTCGCGTTCGGGACCATCGACAGCTTCCTGCTGTGGCGATTGACGGGTGGGAGTGTGCACGCGACGGACGCAACCAACGCGTCGCGTACGCTCCTGTACAACGTTCATTCTCTGCGCTGGGATCCCGACCTGCTTGCGTTGTTCGGCATACCGAAAAGCCTGCTGCCGGAGGTGCGCGACTGTGCCGCCGACTTCGGCGTTACTGACGCTTCTCTGTTCGGAGGAGAAATGCCGCTTTGCGGCGTCGCCGGTGACCAGCAAGCAGCGTTGATCGGCCAGGCAGGGCTTTCGCCGGGTATGACCAAGAGCACCTACGGGACCGGCTGCTTCGTCATCGCGAACACGGGTACGGAGCCGCTGGCGTCCGGCAACCAGCTCCTGACGACAATTGCCTATCAACTCGATGGCGAGGTGACTTACGGTCTCGAGGGCAGCGTGTTTGTCGCCGGTTCGGCGATCCAGTGGCTGCGGGACTCGCTCGGCATCATCGACTCGGCGCCCGAAACGGAAGGTATCGCGGCGGCGACCGGTATCGTCGACGATGTCGTTGTCGTCCCGGCCTTCGCCGGCCTCGGCGCGCCTTACTGGGACCCGCACGCGCGCGGAGCCATACTTGGCCTCACCCGCGGCAGCGGCCGCGAACGGATCGTTACGGCGACGCTGCAGTCGGTGGCCTACCAGACGCACGACCTGATCGACGCCATGGCCGATGACGGTATCGCGCCGAGCGTCATCCGCGTCGACGGCGGCATGGTCGCGAACGACTGGTTCCTGCAGTTCCTCGCGGATGTGCTGGGTATCCCGGTCGAACGTCCGCGGAACATCGAGTCAACAGTGCTCGGGGCGGCGTTCCTTGCTGCGTATCAGGCTGGCCTGGTCGATTCCGCGACTGCGATCGCTAATCTCTGGGAGAGCGACCGCCTGTACGAGCCGGCCCTGTCGGCGGACCGGCGTGACGCCTTGCTCGAGGGCTGGAAACGCGCCGTTCTGCGGGTTCGCGGCACAAATGTTACAATCTGATGACGTTGACGACGCGTTTTTAATCCGGCTGTAATCAAGCATTAACAGGATTGATGTAAACAGCCAACAGAATATTGTCGCGTAGCGTCGACGGAGTATGGCAGTGGTTACCGACTATTTTGACGATCTCGAACTGGGCGTTTGCCGGCGCGTTAACGCGCTGAGCCACAATCGTGGTGCGCGCGCGTTCTTCACGGCCGTGTCCCGTCTCGGCGACTACCCGGCCTGGGTCGTTTTCGGGCTGATTGCGATGGCGCAACTCGACGCGGGCGTTCCGCTGTTCGTTGTCCAGGCGCTGCTGACTGCCGCGGCGGGCATCCTTGTTTACAAGGTCCTGAAGGAATACCTGGTCCGCGAGCGGCCGTTCATCACTCACGGCGACATTATTGCCGGGACGGCGCCGCTCGACCGCTACAGTTTTCCGTCCGGCCACACGCTGCATGCAACGAGTTTCGCTGTGCTGTACTCGAGCCACGTGCCCGAGATGGTGTGGGTCATAGCGCCGTTTGCCGCGCTCGTTGCCGCGTCGCGAGTCATCCTGGGGCTGCACTATCCGACGGACGTCCTCGTCGGTGCGATGATCGGCGCAGGCCTCGCGTCGAGCAGCGTAGCGCTGTTTGCCTGATTAGTCCGCGCGAACCTCAGCCAGCGATCCCGGGCATGGCATAAGTCGGCGCGACGAAGCGCTGCCAGGCGACGGTCGCCCAGACCGCGGCGACGACCACCAGGCTCACGAACACGGCGGCCGAGGCAAGGTCTTTCGCGCGCCCCGAGAGTTCGTGGACTTCGCCACCGAATCGATCGACGGTTGCCTCGATCGCAGAGTTGAGCAGCTCGACGATGAGCACCAATACGCAGCTGCCGATGAGCATGAGCCGTTCGACGGGCGTTCGCCCGAGCCAGATTGCGAACGGGACGAGGATCAGCGTAATCGTAAGCTCCTGTCGAAAGGCGGCCTCGTGCTTCCACGCATGTGCGAATCCCTGCGCTGAATACTTCGTGGCGCGGACAATGCGACGAAGGCCGGTGTTACCGGGTTTACCCACGCTGTTTCCTCGGCAAGAAGTCGGCGCATTGTACCGCAGTGCGGATTCGCTTGACTCCGCCCGGTGCAGCGAGAATCATTGCCTGCCGTCCCGTGCGGCGTGAATTCCAAAGAGCAGGCAGCGTTGCTCAGAGCGCGACAGAAGATCGGCAAATACAGGATACTGTCCCGGATCGCGAGCGGTCCGCTCGCCGACGTGTACACCGCCTACGACACGATTCATCGTTCGCGAGTCGCGCTCAAGATCCCGAAGGTCCTCGATCACGTCGGCTACGACGAATTCCTTCACGAAGTACAGGTCGCGGTCAGGCTGCACCACCCGAACATCCTCTCCGTGATCAATGCGGAGTTCATCGACGATCATTTCGTCATCGCAATGGAACTCGGCGAGCAGTCGCTGGCGGACCGCCTCGAGAAGCGCATTGCCACAGCGCGGGCAATCGACCTGGCCGGGCAGGCGATCGCGGGTCTCGCGCACGCCCACGAACACCGAATCATCCACTGCGACATCAAGCCCGAGAACTTCATCCTGTTTCCGGGCAATCGGCTGAAGCTCGCGGACTTCGGTTTCGCCAAGATCAGTCTGCGAACCCTCAAGGCGTCGGGATCCGGGACAATTGACTACATCGCGCCAGAACAGGCCATGGGGCGGCCGAAGTTCCAGTCGGACGTGTTCTCAATGGGGCTCGTTATCTACCGGCTTTTTTCCGGCAAGCTGCCGGAGTGGCCGTTCGAATGGCCGCTCAAGGGCTACGACAAGCTGACGTCACGGGTCCGCCCGGAGTTTGTCGCCATGCTTAGGAAAGCGATCCAGCTCGACCCGGGCAAGCGCTATCGAAACGCCATCGAGATGCAGGCGGACTTCGAGGCATCGAAGAGCCACGCCCGTCGCCAGAAGCGCAGCCGCGGTAAACCGAGTAACGGCAACGGCAGCACCTGGCAGCAGCTTCGCTGGCGGGAGTTTCAGCGCGAGTACCGCTCGCTGCTCGGCACCCGTCATCAGTGCAGGCGCTGCGAAGGCCCGGTCTCCGAGAGCATGCAGGCGTGTCCGTGGTGCGGTATCGATCACCCGAGTCGCGGCTCGGAATCGACGATGCCATCGAGCTGCCCGCGCTGCGAGCGAGGGGTAAAGAACGACTGGGACTACTGTGCGTGGTGTTACGGACCCGGCTTTGTCGAGGAAACAACTCGCCGCTATCCGGACAAACGCTACACACGAAAATGTGCCAATCCGCGCTGTCGCGGCGACCTGATGCCGTTCATGCGCTATTGCCCGTGGTGCCGGACAAAGGTCCGAAAGCCGTGGCCGCTACCGGGCAAACGCAATCGCTGCAAGAGTTGCGACTGGGGGATCGCACGCGACTACTGGAACTACTGTGCCTGGTGCAGGGAACCCGTGAGTCGCGAGTGACGGGAGAGTGAGCCATGACCGATACCCTTGAGGACGCACTTGTTCTCGACGGCGCCTTCGAGGCAGATCGCCGGTCGATCCAGGCTGGCGGTGGGTCGCTCGTTGCCTACACCTGTCGATCTCCCGACAAGGAAACGGAGAACGAAGATACGGTTGCCGTGATCCCATGGGGTCCGCAGGCCGCCGTGCTCGTCGTCGCGGACGGTGCCGGGGGGCTGCCCGCTGGCAAGCGCGCCTCGCTCACGGCCGTAACGAGCCTCGCGAAGTCACTCATGGTTGCGCTGGAAAAGACGATGTTGCTGCGGACAGCGGTTCTCAACGGAATCGAGGACGCCAACGTGGCCGTCCGTGACCTCGGCAACGGTTCTGCGACGACGCTGACCGTCGTGACCATCGAGGGCCGGCTCATCAGGACCTACCAGATCGGCGATTCCGAGGCGCTGGTTGTCGGCCAGCGCGGCCTGATCCGCTCACAAACGACCGCGCACTCGCCGACCGGCTTTGCCGTCGAGGCCGGCTTCCTCGATCAGCGCGAAGCGCTGCACCACGAGGAGCGCCACCTCGTGTCCAATTTCATCGGCACGCCCGACATGAGCATCGACGTTGGCGCGGCCGTCGAGCTCCGGGCGCGCGATACCGTGGTCATCGCCAGTGACGGCATTACCGACAACGTGCACATCGACGAGCTCGTCGAACTCACCCGCAAAGGCCCCCTGGAGGCCACGATCGACGCCGTGGTCGACAAGGCCGGTGGACGCATGGCGAAGGAGCGGAGCGGGCAGCCGAGCAAGCCCGACGACATGTCATTGATCGTGTTTCGCAAGCCGTAACCAATTGATACAAGAATCGCCCTCGGGCGGGTGTTGATCGCCTCCCGGACAGGTATTATCGTCAGTAACGGTCGAACGGCGCGGCAGACAAGTCGATTTATGTAAATTGACGGAACTTGATGCGGGTTCCGCGGCTCAAACCCTTGGAAGCCGGGCGTTTCAGGCTGAAGCGATATAATGACGAGGTTGCCGCCTGTCCTCGTCTAACGTAGGCGCATGACCATGAATGACACCAATTCCCAGTCTCAATCCATCAACTGGCTGAAGCCGGCGTTGCTGGTCTCGACCGCAGCGCTCTTAATGGCCGGTTGCAACGCGACGATGTCCCAGCAGGGTGGCGTCGGCGCGCCGCCGAGCATGCCGGTGCCGAGCGGCGGATCGCCTTCGCCTTCCGGCGGCGGTTCGTCCGGTGGCGGTTCCTCGGGCGGCGGCTCTTCCGGCGGTGGTTCCTCGGGCGGCGGCGGTTCGTCTGGCGGCGGCTCGTCTGGCGGCGGCGGTTCCGCGGGCGGCGGCGGCTCTTCCGGTGGCGGCGGCTCTTCCGGCGGTGGTTCGTCTGGCGGCTCGTCCGGCGGTTCCTCCGGCGGCGGTCAGTCGGGCGGTTTCCCGAACCCGTTCCCGCAGGGCGGTGGGTCGTCGGGTGGCGGTGAGCAGGGCGGCAGTAGCGGCGGCAGCGGACCGAATTCGAGTTCCGGCGGTGGCAGCGGCGGCGGTGATGTCGGCGCGATTCCCCCGCCCCCCAGTCAGCGCGGCGGCGGTGGTGGTAGCGACGGTGGCCAGTCCGGCGGCAGCAGCGGCGGTGGCGGTGACGGCAGCGGCGAAGAGAACCCGTGGTCGGACCCGGATGAAGCAGGCGGCAGCGGCGACTGCGGCGACACGGGCGCGTTGCCCGGCGGTGTCGGTGGCATGGGCCAGGCCGGCGAGTGCATCGGCGGCGGTGGTGGCGGCGGCGCCGAGTCGAGTGACAGTGCAAGCGATGCGTCCGCATCGGCTGCCGGCGGCGGTGCCGGCGGTGGCGGTGGCGGTTCCGGCGGAGCTGGCGGCAGCGGCGGAGCAAGCGGTACCGGCGGGGCTGGCAGCCTCGGCGAATTCCCGTCCGAGAGCGCCGAGGAACGCGCCGCGAGGCTCGGCAAGGAGCTCGACGAATCGATCGGCGGCTTCGACGAGGCGCTGCAGGAAGAGCAGCGCACGATCGCCGGCGCGGGCCGCGTGATGGAAGGGTTCGACGTCGGCGAAGGTGACGGCGAAGAGGGCGGCGGTGGCGTCATCAGCCTCGGTTCGCAGGGCGGTTCGGGTAACTCGGCCGGCGGCATGGTCGGCGGCCCGGGCAGCGGCGGTGAATCACCAATCGCGGGCATGTCACAGCAGGAAATCGAAGAGCGCACGCCGGACGATGTGCCGGCTCTCGTCGATGACGACATCATTGCGCGGCAGCTGCGCGAGGCCGCGCTCGTGGAAGAAGATCCCGAACTGCGTGAGCGGCTCTGGGACGAGTACCGCAAATACAAGGGAATAACGGCAGCTAACTAGTGATGACGATCAGATACCTCGTAGTAACGCTGCTCGGCGCATTGGCGCTCGGCGGATGCACGGTAAACGAAGTAATCAACGCAGAGGAGACCGAGCTCGTCGTCTCCCAGGTTGAGAAAGAAGAGTCGCAACTGCTCGACGTCGGGGTCATCGAGTTTGACGCTGGCATCCCCGAGGGCAACAAGCCCGAGAGCAGCGGCGTCTACGACGAGATCCGCGAAGCCGAGGCTCGCTATCTTGCGTATCACCTGAAGAGCACGATGCAGAGCACCGG
>JASJBG010000121.1 GCA_030066625.1 Woeseiaceae bacterium | reverse complement strand
CGCCGCCGACCGCGTCGCTGCCGTACAGCGAGGTCGGCGTACCGCGCAGCGCCTCGATCCGCTCGACGGCGGACACGGGCACGAGCGCAAAATACTGCGTTGGGGCGCTGCGGAAGATCGCGTTGTTCAGGCGCATGCCGTCCACCAGGTGCAGGATCGACGAGCCCCGGAGCCCGCGGATGATCGCCGCTCCCTGGCCGGGCGTCGTCTGCTGCAGGTAGACCCCCGGCGTCTCTGCCAGTGCGTCCGTGACCAGTTTTGCGGCGCGCACGGTGCCGGCATCCACAACGCCGACGGCTGCCGAGATCTCCGTCGTCGATGTCTCGCGTCGCGTCGCCGTGACCACGACTTCCTCCACCGCCATCTCGACGGCGAGCACGGTCGCCGCCGTTTCGGCAAGGCAAAGGTGCGGCAGCAGCAGCGCCGCAAGTGGCAGGAATCTGTGATTCAAACGGGTGTCCGGCAGGAAGAGACCCGGGGTTGGACCCGGGTCGCGAGGCAAAGGTTCTCTCGGTCAGCTCGCGGCCGCAGACAGCTGCGAGCGCGCGTCGGCAAATTGTGTCGCGGCCTTGGCAAGGTAGGTGGCCGCCTCGGCATCGTAGCCGTCAGCGGACGCCGACCAGACGCGATTGATGTAGCGCTCGCCGGCCGCAAAGCTCGACATGATATCAGCATAAACCTGCAGGCCGTACAGGTGGACCATGCTTTCGCGGGCGTCGGCAAAGCGCCTGAGGTCATTCCTTAGCCGGTTGTCGATCGCGTCGCGCAGCGCCGTACCGGTCAACGCGTCGTCGCGCAGCGCCTCGGTGTCGCGCACGACGTTGTCGATGGACTCGCGCAGCTCGCCCTTGTTGTTCTCGAGAACCGTCGCCGATCGCGCGTGGCCGGATTCCGCGCGCTTGATGGTCAGCACGCCGGCGACGGCCAGCGCCGCACCGATGGCGAACGCGGGCCAGTCAACGGCCTGCACGTCGAGTGATGCGACGAAGGTCGCGGCCAGGAAGCCCGCGATCAGCAGAATAAACCCCATTCCTTTCATGATCTTTCTCCCTGTCTAGCCGCTGCCGAGCACGTTGCGTATCGCATCGCCGACGCCGACGAGCGCCTCGCCGACGATCAGGCCCGCAGCGATCGGGATGCCCACCTGCTCGCTCCAGGACTTGCCCTTGAAGCGATCGGTAAGCTCGCGCGCGAGCGTGCCGAGCGAGTAGGTCAGTACGATGTAGAACGGCAGGTAGAAGCCGAGTCCAACCGTAATGCCGAGGCCGCCCATCAGGGCCGACAGCACACCGCCCATGACGGCGCCGGCAGCGTACTTCTGCGCCGGCACGTCGCCGCCCATGATGCCGTCGATCGTGCTGGCGAGTGCCGCGGCCTGCGGTGCCGGCAACCGATCCGAGCCCATGCCGTAGGCCTCGTGCAGCGCGAAGATCACGAAAATGACGACGATCGGGCCGAGCCAGGCACCGATGAACTGGCCCATCTGCTGCATGCGCGGCGTAGCGCCCACCAGGTAGCCGGTCTTGAGGTCGAGCATCAGGTCGGTCGCCTGCGACATAGCAACGCAGGTCGCGGCGCCCACCATGATCGCCGCGACGATAGAGTCGCCGCGCTCGAGGCCCTGCGTCAGGACAATGAGCAGCGTGATGCCCACCAGCGTCATTCCCGACAGCGGCGACCAGTTTGTCCGGCCGATGGCCTCTGACAGGATGATGCCTGCCATCCAGATCCACAGCGTGCCGAGCAGCGCCATGGCGATGCCGCGGCCGATCGACACAGTCTCGACCGAGGACACCGCCATCACGCAGAGCAGTATTGCCGCACCGACCACCGCGAAGTAAAGCAGCTTGATCGGCATCTCGTCGTTCGAGAGCGCCGACTCGACCTGCGATGCTTTCTGCATCGAGCGAACCGCGCTGCGGATCAGCGGGAATGCGAGAATCACGCCCATGATCGCGCCGCCGATCAGCATGCCGATGCCGAACGGGCGGTAGAGCTCCGTCCTTAACGGTCCAGGCGTGTTGATAATCTGGCCGGCGGCGTCAGTAGGGAAGTTGCCCGAGAGTGACAGCATCGGCGACAGGAACCAGTAGGCGACGAAACCGCCGATGATGAACGCGATGCCGCCCCGCCCGGCGATGAAACCAACGCCTATCGTCATGAGAGACAGGAACCAGATGCCGTTCATGTACGCAGGCATGCCGATGAGGGCACCGAGATCCCACGTGCTCGTCCCGGTCTGGATCGAAACGACCTGCGCCGTAGCGCTGATCAGTGCAGCAACCAGCAGGATGACGGCCTTGCGGACGCCGGCGCCGGGCGACTTCAGGATCGTCGCGACCGCGACGCCGCCGGGATAGGTCAGCCGCTCGTAGTCGATCATGTGTTTCCTGAGCGGCACGATGAACGCAATCCCTAAAAACGCGCCGGCGATGCAGCCGAAGGTCAGCAATACCGGATCGAAGCGGTCGCCGTATCCCAGCAGCAAAATGGCGGGAACCGAGAACATCATTCCCGAGGAAGCGCCGTTCACGCCGCTCGCGATCGTCTGCACGATGTTGTTCTCGATGATGCTCTTGCGCCGCAGCAGTCCTCGCAGGATGCCGAACCCGAGGATGGCCGCGAGCTCGGAGCCCTCGATCGAGAAGCCGAGGATGAGGGCCGCATAGCCGATCGATATCGCGATGATGACGCCCAGGATCCAGCCGACGATGACGGCGACCCAGGTCAGCTCGGGATACGGCGCGGTCGTGTTCCGTCCGCTCAAGATTGTTTCCCCTTGTTATTTTTTTGTGGAAGACTACCACGTCCCCAACCGGCCGCCCTGCTGCCGTGATGTCCGAAGGAGCCTCGATGATCCGTTCAAACCTGCGCCCGCGCTCGCTGGTGCTGCCGATTATCCTTTTGTTTTCAATAATCTGGTCAGCAAGCTGGGCCGATATCGACCCGGCCAGCTTCGCGTCCGACATCCGCGCGCTCGAGTGGCGCGAGATCGGCCCTTACCGGGGAGGCCGCTCGGCGGCCGTCGCGGGGATCCCGTCGGACCGGGAGACCTATTACATGGGCACCACGGGCGGCGGCGTCTGGAAGACGATCAATGGCGGCTCGAGCTGGGAGAACGTCTCCGACGGCTACTTCGGCGGCTCGGTCGGTGCCGTGACGGTTTCCGAGTGGGACCCGAACGTGGTCTACGTGGGCCTGGGCGAGAAGACCGTCCGCGGCAACGTGTCGCCGGGCGACGGCATCTGGCGATCGGAGGATGCCGGCGATACCTGGTCGAAGCTCGGGCTCGAAGACACACAGCACATCTCGCGCATCCGCATTCATCCCAGGAATCCTGACCTGGTCTATGTCGCCGCCATGGGACACCTCTTCGGTGCCAACGAAGAACGCGGCGTCTATCGGTCGACGGATGGCGGCCAGAGCTGGGAGAAAATCCTGTACGTGAACGACGAGGTCGGCGCCGTCGATCTCGCGATGGACCCGACCAACCCGCGGATCCTGTACGCCAGTTTCTGGCGCGTGAAGCGCACGCCGTACAGCCTCGAGAGCGGCGGCCCCGGCTCCGGCCTCTACAAGAGCACCGACGGCGGCGATAGCTGGGAACTCATCAGTGACAACGACGGATTCCCGACGGGAACGCTCGGCATCATCGGCGTTACCGTCTCGCCGACGAATAACAAGAACCTGTACGCCATGGTCGAGGCCGAAGAGGGCGGTGTCTACCGCTCGCGCGACGGCGGCGAGACCTGGGCGAAGACCAACGAGGACCGCAACCTTCGCCAGCGTGCCTGGTACTACACGCGCATCTATGCGGACCCGGCGAACGAGGAATCGGTTTACGTGCTGAACGTCCGCTTCCATCATTCGAAGGACGGCGGCAAGTCGTTCAGCGAGATACCGACGCCGCACGGCGACAATCATGACCTGTGGATCGACCCGAACGATCCGCTGCGCATGGTTGAAGCGAATGACGGCGGCGGCAACGTCAGCTACGACGGCGGTGAGACCTGGTCCGTGCAGAGCAACCAGCCGACCGCACAAATGTACCGCGTGTCGGTCGACAATGACTTCCCGTTTCGCCTGCTCGGCGGCCAGCAGGACAACTCGGCCGTGCGCATCCGTTCGCGTTCCGCGGCCGGTAGCTCGATCAGCCGCCGCGACTGGGAGCCGACCGCAGGTGGCGAGAGTGGCCACATCGTCGCGAAGCCCGACAACCCGGACATCGTCGTCGGTGGTTCCTATGGCGGCTATCTGACAATTGTCGATCACGCCAGCGGCGCGGAGCGTGCGATCAACGTCTGGCCTGACAACCCGATGGGCTGGGGCGCGGCCGAGCTCAAGTACCGTTTTCAGTGGAATTTCCCGATCGCCTTCTCGAAGCACGATCCCGACGTGTTGTTCGTGGCCGCGAATGTCCTGTTCAAAAGCGACGACCTCGGCGCAACCTGGGAAGCGATCAGCCCGGACCTGACCCGCAACGACAAGTCCCGGATGGGGCCGTCGGGCGGTCCGATCACCAAGGACAACACGAGCGTCGAGTACTACGGCACGATCTTCGCGGTGGCGGAGTCGCAGCACGAGGAGGGCGTGATCTGGGCCGGCACGGACGATGGCAAGGTGCATCTCACCCGCGACGGCGGCGCCTCCTGGTCCGACGTCACGCCGCGCAACCTGCCGGAATGGGCGCAGATCAACGGCATGGAGATCGACCCGTTCAATCCCGCCGGTGCGTACATCGCGGCGACGCGCTACAAGTCCGACGACTTCGCCCCGTACCTTTACTACACCGACAACTGGGGCCGCAGCTGGACGAAGATCACCCGCGGCATTGCCGATACGCACTTCACGCGCGCGCTGCGCGCCGACCCGGACCGGCAGGGCCTCCTGTACGCCGGTACCGAGTACGGGATCTACTATTCGCTCGACAACGGTCGCAGCTGGCAGTCGCTGCAGCTGAACCTGCCGCAGGTTTCCATCACCGACCTCGCCATCAAGGAGCGCAAGCTTGTCGCGGCGACGCAGGGGCGCGGCTACTGGATTCTCGACGACCTCGCGGTGCTGCACCAGCTCGATTCCGATGCGGACGGTGTCATTCTCTATACGCCCGAGCCGGCCTACCGGCTGACCGCCGGCGCGAATCGCAGCGACAACCCGGGTGCGGCCGGTACCAACCCGTACCCGGGAGTCACCTTCTACTACGCGCTGCCCGAGGGCCTCGCCGACGACGCCGAGGTCTCGCTCGAGGTCATGACGGCCGACGGCGACGAGCCGATCTGGACCTGGACGCGTGAGCCGGCACCGGGCGAGGAAGCGGAGAACGGCGGCCGTAATGCTCCACCGCCGACCAACGTCCTGACGGCAGATGCCGGGCTCAACAAGCACAGCTGGAACCTGCAGTACCCCGGCTTCGAGCGTTTCGACAACCTGATCCTCTGGATTGACGCGCGCGGCGGACCGGCGGCCGTACCGGGCAGCTACCGTGCGCGCCTGATCGTTGACGGCGACGTTTCCGAGACGGAATTCAGCGTCATCACCGATCCGCGAACGACCATGAGCCAGGCCGACTACGAGGCACAGTTCGAGTTCGCGATCAGCGCGCGAGACCTGCTGTCGCAGACCCATTCAGGGATCAAGCGACTGCGTGCGCTGCGCACGCAGCTCGAGGGCGTTCAGGGCCGCGTCGATGAGGATTCCGACGTTGCCGCGAGCATCACGGCGACGCTCGACAAGCTGACGACCATCGAGGAAGCGCTATACCAGACGAAGAACGAGAGCCGCCAGGATCCACTCAATTTCCCGATTCGCCTGAACAACAAGCTGAGCTATGTCATGCTGCTCGCGGCTGGCAGCGAGGCGCCGCCGACCGAAGGCATGGTCGGCGTCCGCGATGAACTCGCCGCCGAGATCGAGACGCAGCTTGCGGCGCTCGATGGTGTGTTCATGAACGACGTGCCGGCGATCAACCGGCAGGTTTCGGGTCTCGACCTGATCGACGTCGAGGAGGGCGAATGACGCGCCTCGCGGCTACGCTCGTTTGCGTCGCGCTACTCACGGTCGCCGCATGTTCCGCCGGCAAGGCGCCCGTTGACGCTGAGCTCGCCCGACTCGAGGCGCGAGCACAGAACGTTACGATCATTCGTGACGACTTCGGCGTGCCGCACGTGTATGCGACGACCGATGCCGATGCCGTGTTCGGGCTGTTGTACGCACAGGCGGAAGACGACTTTCCGAGAGTCGAGCGCAACTACTACTGGGCAATAGGTCGCCTTGCCGAGGCTGAGGGCGAGAGCGCGCTCATGAGCGACCTTCGTGCGCGCCTGTACATGACCGAGGAGGAAGCGAAGGCCGCGTACGCCGCCGCGCCCGAGTGGCTGCAGGCGCTCTGCGACGCTTTTGCCGACGGACTGAACTACTACCTTGCGACCCATCCCGAGGTCACCCCCAAGGTCATTACGAAGTTCGAGCCCTGGATGCCGATGTTTTTCTTCGAGGGTTCCATCGGCGGCGACATCGAACAGATTCCGCTCGAGGGGATCACGGCGTTCTACGGTCGCGGCGAATCGATCGCGATGTCCGAACTCGAGAAGGCCCGCGCGCCGAAGCTCGGCTACGAGCAGCATCTTGGCTCGAATGGTTTCGCGATTTCGGGCGAACTGACCGAATCCGGCGATGCGATGCTGTTGATTAATCCGCACACGACGTTTTTCTTTCGCGGCGAAGTCCACGTGGTAAGCGAAGAGGGGCTCAACGCCTACGGGGCGATAACCTGGGGGCAGTTCTTCGTCTACCAGGGTTTCAACGAGGACACGGGTTGGATGCACACGTCGACCCGCGTCGATTTCATGGACGAGTTCGTCGAGGAAATCGTCGAACAGGAAGACGGGCTCTACTATCGCTACGGCGACGAACTCCGCCCGGTCGGGGTCTCGGAGGTTACGCTCAAGTACTTAGACGGCGACGGACTCGCGGAAAGGACTTTCCCGATGTACCACACGCACCACGGGCCGATCACGCACATGATCGACGGCAAGTGGGTTGCGACGAAGATCAACTGGGACCCGGTCAACGCGCTGACGCAGTCGTTCATCCGCACCAGGCAGGACGGCCACGACGGTTTTCGCGCGATGATGGATATCCGTACGAACTCGTCGAACAACACCGTGTACGCCGACTCGGGCGGCAATATTGCCTACTACCACGGCAACTTCGTGCCGAAGCGCGACCCGCGCTTTGATTTTTCGAAACCGGTGGATGGCAGCGACCCTGCGACCGACTGGAAGGGGCTGCACACAGTCGACGAGACCGTGACGGTACTGAACCCGCCGAACGGCTGGATACAGAACTGCAACTCCACGCCGTTCACGGCGGCCGCGGAGTTCAGCCCGAAGCGCGAAGATTACCCCGTGTACATGGCGCCGGACGCCGAGAACTTCCGCGGCGTGCACGCGCAGCGGGTGCTGGCGGGCATTTCGGACATGACGCTGGACAAGCTGATCGACATCGCGTACGACCCGTACCTGCCAGGCTTTGAACAGCTGATACCGGCACTGGTGGCGGCCTATGGCCGCGCCGGCGGTGATTACCCGGAGCTCGCGCCCGCGATCGACACGCTGAGGGGTTGGGATTTTCGCGTCGGCGTTGATTCGGTGCCGATGACGCTCGCGCATTTCTACGGCATGCAGTTCCGCGAGGACGGCCGCAACCCGAGAGGCCTGCGTGGCAAGGCGCTCATCGACTGGTTTGCCGCGTCATCGTCGGATGAGGAGCGATTGCAGATCTTCGCAGCCACGATCGACATGCTCGAAGCCGACTTCGGCCAGTGGAACACGCCCTGGGGCGAGGTCAACCGCTACCAGCGCCTGACCGGCGATATTGATCACGTCTACGATGACGCAGCCGCGAGCCTGCCGGTCGGCTTTGCCTCGGGCGACTGGGGCGCGCTCGCGTCGTTCCGCGCGAGGCGTTACCCGGGCACGAAGCGAATCTATGGCACGTCGGGCAATAGCTTCGTCGCTGTCGTGGAGTTTGGCGACAAGGTCCGCGCGAAGTCGATGCTCGCCGGCGGGCAGAGCGGCGATCCCGGCTCCCCTCACTTCGACGACCAGGCGCAGCGTTACGTCGACCGGGCATTCAAGGACGTTGCCTACTACCGAGAAGACGTCGAGGCGAGGGCGGTACGCAGCTATCACCCGGGGCAGTAATTGTTGCCAATTCAGCGGCTTGCGGCTGCCCCGGAGGCGCGGCTACCCGGGTGATACACTCCCCGGTCTCGAAATGACCCGGGGAACGTCATGCGCAGGTTCATCTATCTTTCTTTCGCCGTCTTCGTGGCCGCCTGCGGCCAGCAGGATGCCGGCACCGAAACGACGACAGCGGCCGACGCGACCGCCGACACGCGGACCGAAACGGAACGTCTGAACGAATGGTTCGAGGAGCGCTACGAAGAGCAGCTCCAGCAGAGCCCGATCCAGCTCACCTTCATCGGCCGCAAGGAACGCTACGACGAGGTCGACGACCTGTCGGAGGAGACCGAAAAGCAGCAGCTCGACTGGCTGCGCGCCACGGTCGAGGAGATGGAGCGCGAGTTCGACTACGACGCGCTCACGCCCGAGGCACAGGTGTCCTACGACATCTGGAAGTACCAGTACGAAAACACCGCGGCCAACTATGAGTTCCGCGGCAACAACTACATCTTCACGCAGATGTTCGGGCCGCAGTCCTGGATTCCGACGCTGCTTTCAAACTTCCACAGGGTTGAAACACCTGAAGACATGGACGCGTACATCAAGCGCGTCGGCGGATTCGGTCGCGCAATGAACCAGCTTATCGACCGGGCGCAGGCGTACGCCCAGAACGGCGTACGGCCGCCGCGCTTCGCGTACGAGGGCGTGATCGAGCAGGCGGAGGCCGTCATCAAGGGTGCCCCGTTCGACGACGGTGAGCCTTCGTCGCTGCAGGC
>JASJBG010000007.1 GCA_030066625.1 Woeseiaceae bacterium | reverse complement strand
GGCTGCAGTCGCTGCCTGGGGTGACCGTGCAGGGCATTACGGCAGCCGGAGCCCGCGACCGGCGAGTGCCGACGGTAGCCTTCACGCACGATCGCGTCTCCTCCGAAGACATCGCCGGCGCGCTCGCGGACCGCAACATCTTCGTCTGGAGCGGTCACAACTACGCGGTCGAGGTGGCCATGAGCCTCGGCATCTACGATACCGGGGGCGCGGTGCGCATCGGCCCGGTTCACTACAACACCCTCAATGAAATCAATGTCTTGCTAAACGAGCTCGACGACATCGTCGGCGGATCCGGGAGCCGGCGAGCAAGCGCCTGACCCTCGTCTATACTTTTTAGCTAACCGCTCGCGCGGTGGCGGTACAAAAAAAACAAACGAGGGGGATAACAATGACCAGGACTTTTTTGGCTGGCATCTTGATGCTTGCCAGCGCTTCGCTGTGGGCGCAGGAGGGCGAACAGGCGCCTCCGCCACAGATCTTTCCGGTAGAGATCTATGCGTGCACTTTCAACGAGGGCCGTGGACCCACGGATCTCGACATGGCCGTCGAGGCGTGGAATACGTTCATGGATGAGCAGGGTGTCGAATACTATTTTGCGGCAACCATGACGCCGCACTACTACGGCCCGGATACGTTCGACTTCGCCTGGCTGGGTGCGTGGTCGGACGCGGAGAAGATGGGTTCCGGCACCGACATGTGGCTTGCCGAGGGCGGTGAGCACGCGCAGAAGTTCGCGAGCGTCGCGACCTGCAACGTGCACGTGAATTTCGCGACGATGTCGGTACGCCAGCCACCGGAGGAGAATCCGGACGACAACTTCGTGCTGCAGTTCCAGGACTGCAATGTGCATGAGGGCACGTCAATGAGCGACGCGTTCGCCGCGATCGGCAAGTTCACGGCCTACCAGGACGAGATGGGCTATGCAGGAGGCACCTGGGCAATGTTCCCGGCGTACGGGGACGGCAACGCCGATTTCGACATGAAGATGGTGGACGGCTTCAGCAATCACAAGGAGCTTGGCCAGAATTACGAGAAGTTTGCGAATGGCGGCGGCTACCAGAAGCACGGCGAGATCGTCGGACCGGTCATGTCCTGTGACGAGGCTCGCGTCTATAACGCGAAGACGCGTCGGCGCATGACCAACCAGTAGCACCTCGGAAACGACAAAGCCGCCCTTGCGGCGGCTTTTCCTGATCTCACAACAACAAAGGCCGCCTTTCGGCGGCCTTTGGTGAGATTCTGTATCTTGGAAATCAGTATCAGCGGATATCGGAAGGATGCTCCATAATCCGAATAAGACCGACGGGTTCCTTGGATACCTTTTCAATCTCACTAGACATGGATCACCTCCTTTAAGTTGTTTGCCCGCGGCTCAGTATGCTTTGGCGAGTGCAAAAATCAAGGAAAAATTTCGCAAAAAACAACAGTATGAAAGCGATATTTAATGAGTTATCCTAAACAGCTCACCCCGAGCGCAGAGCGTATTGTCTGCCTCGACGTCCTCCGCGGCGTCGCCGTCCTCGGCATCCTGGTCATGAATATCTACGCGTTCGCCATGCCGGCGATGGCGTACTCGAACCCGCTCGTCATGGGTGGCACCGACCCGGTAAACCTCGGCGTGTGGTTCTTCACCCATGCGCTGTTCGACCAGAAGTTTATGACGATCTTCTCGCTCTTGTTCGGCGCCGGAATCGTGCTGATGTCGGATCGCGCCGACGCGCGAGAAACATCGTTCGCACCGACCTTCTATCGCCGGCAGTTCTGGCTGCTCGTGATCGGAGCGATACATGCCTACCTGATCTGGTTCGGTGACATCCTGTTCGCTTACGCGCTGGTCGGCATGATCGTGTTCTTTTTCCGCCGGATGCCCGCGCGCAAGTTGATCGTCATCGCACTATTCATGCTGCCGATGTCGCCACTGATCTTCTACTCGAGCGGTACCCAGATGCTCGAGCTCAAAGCGACGGCGGAATCGCTGCAGCAGCGGGTGGAGGAGGGCGAAGTGCTCGACGAAATCGAACAGGCGACGGTCGACCAATGGGACGAGCAGAAACCGTTTTTCGCACCGGGGCCGGAGGAAATCCAGGCTGAGGTCGATGCTTATACGAGCGACTACGCGACGATCGTCGCGCATCGTGCGCCGTTCGTTGCAATGTTCCAGTTCGCGTTCTTTCTACTCTTCACGCTCTGGCGCGTCGGTGGCCTGATGTTGCTCGGCATGGCGCTGATGAAGCTCGGTGTGCTTAGCGGCGAACGAAGTCCCGGCTTCTATGCGCGGCTCTTGGCCATCGGCTACGGGTTGGGCCTGCCGCTCACGATCTGGAGCGGCGTGAATCTGTATGCGCATGAGTTCGACGGCCTGTATGCATTCCAACTGGGCGGAATTCCGAACTACATCGGTAGCATCCTCGTGGCGCTGGGCCACATCGGCGCCGTCATGTACGCCGTCAAGGCCGGCTGGCTGGAGGGGCTGTTGCGACGTTTCGGAGCGGTAGGCCGTATGGCACTGACTAACTACCTGATGCACTCGATCGTCATGACGACCATCTTCTACGGCTATGGGCTCGGATTGTTCGCAGAGGTGCCGCGGATCGGGCAGATGGCCTTCGTGATCGGCATGCTCGGGGTCCAGTTGATCATCAGCCCCTGGTGGCTCGAGCGCTATCAATTCGGCCCGCTCGAGTGGTTGTGGCGACGGCTTTCCTACGCGCACCGCCAGCCCATGCGGGCAGGCGGCTGAGCACAGAATTCACCGCATTGTCACCCGAAATCGCGCGGATTCGCGTGTATACTCTGTGGCCTGCCTGCGGCGCGGGAACGCCTGCCCGAAGCGCCTGCGATAACAAGACTGACTTAAAAGAGAGAGAATAAATGCCACTCGCAGACCTCAAGAACGTACTGAACATCTTCGGCGGCTCTGACATCAGCGAAGACCAGCAACACGACCTGTTCAAGGAAGTCCTGCTCATGACGCTGGCGCGCGCAGCCGACGCCGATATCAACATTCAGAACGTCGAAGTCGACCGGATCCGGGAAATCATCAAGGATCATACGGGCGAGGACGTCAGCGCCGCCGACGTACGCGTGGCCGCTCGCGCCGAGCTCTATGCCGAAGCAAACCTGCGCAAGTACCTGAAAGAGGTCAGCGGGAAGCTCAGCGACGGACATCGTGCCGAAGTCGTGCAGGCGCTCGCGGACGTCTTCCGTTCGGACGAGCACGTCAGCCCGCTGGAGGTCGATTTCTTCAATCGCACGGTGGAGGCCATCGGCGCCACGCCGGCGCAAATCGCAGGCCTCAATACGGGCTAGATTTCGGGCTGGTTCGCCAGTCCACCTCCCGATACACGACGTAGAGACCGGAGCCGATGATGACCATCGCTCCGGCCACGACCCATGCGTCTGGCACTTCGCCCCAGATGACATAGCCGGCGATTGCCCCACCGACCAGCGCCGTGTATTCGAAAGGCGCGAGTATCGCCGGCGACGCTCGCCGATAGCCGCCGATGATGCCAATCCACGCAACGACCGAGCACGCGCCCGCCAGTATGAACAGCACCCAGCCTTTCACGTCGGGCATCGTCCAGTCACCGTCGAGTGACAGCAGGGCAGAGATCAGCATTGGGCCGACAATCACGTAGACCGAGAGGGCGAAGCTGCTCTCGGTTTTGCCGAGGTGCCGTGCCGTAATCGCGAGGAAGGCGTAGCACAGCGCGGCGAACAGCACGGCGATCGCTTCGGGCGTGAACAAGCCGGCGCCCGGTCGCAGTATCAGCAAGACGCCGAGGAAGCCCACGGTCACCGCCGTCCAGCGTCGCCAGCCGACGTGGTCGCCAAGGAACGGTACCGCGAGCGCCGTGACCATCAGCGGCGCCGTGAATCCGAGCGTCAGCGCGTTAACGAGCGGCATCTTCGACAGCCCGTAGAAAAACCCGAACATGGCGCCGGTCGCGAGCAGCGTACGCAGCACGTGCCAGCGCCAGCGTCGGGTCACGAGGCTGTCCAGCCCGCCGAACTGTCGGGCAAGGAACAGGAAGATCATGAGACCGGCAACGCTGCGCAGGAACACGAACTGCTCCAGCGAATAGGTCACGAGCAGTTCCTTCGCACACAGGTCGAGGCCAAGCCCGCCGGCGACGCCGAGCAACAGCCAGCTGGCCGCCTTGCCGACCGAATCCTCGCGAGTTTCCTGAACCATGGATGAACGTCCGCGCCCGACTTAGGCCAAGTCCGCGCATGATCGCACGGTCTTCGAATCGCACAAACGAATTCAGCTCAAATTCATCCGCCTGGTCGTTAAATGGAGCCACGCATCCAAAAAGCGGGAAGGAAAGGATCATGAACAGAACACGATTCGCATGGACACTCATTATCGTCGTCGGGACGCTCGGCGCAGGACCGGCGATGGCGGCTACAACCGATGACGCTACGACAGCCGCGGAGACGCGGGTGTCGGAAAGCAGGTTCTACCGCAACGAAGGCAGGGAACAGGCGGTGCCCGATCGCATTGCGAAGGACGAACGCACGACCGCCGCAACGGGTCAGCGTTCGGCAATCGCAACGCGCGGCGGTCAGCAGAAGCTCGCAAACGTTGCGCAGACGCCGAACGTCGACTTCTGGTTCTACTCTGCCGATGTCGAACTCTTCAACGACGACGACCGCGACGGTTTCTATCACGGCATCGATCTGTGGTTCGACGCAGACACG
Organism: Woeseiaceae bacterium; assembly: GCA_030066625.1. Taxonomy (GTDB): domain Bacteria; phylum Pseudomonadota; class Gammaproteobacteria; order Steroidobacterales; family Woeseiaceae; genus UBA1847. The sequence continues at coordinate 68,457 of JASJBG010000007.1, read as the reverse complement.
ATCTATACAAGAGCCGAAGTCTTCGCCGTCGTCTACCTGAGTCTCGAAGGCGGTCCCTGGATGGAGTACGCCGAGACCGAGGACTTCGCGATCTACGGCACGTCGTCGACGGACGACTTCGTCATCGTCTCGGAGCTGCTGGCGGGCTACCCGGCAGGCAGCTACGACATCCTGATCGAACTGTTCGACGCTTTCGACGGTACCTTCCTCGCGGACTTCGGTCCGGAGAGTACCTCCGAGCTCGCATTCCTGCCGCTTGAAGACGCGGCCCGCGATACACCGGCACCTGCCCCCGTTACGCCGGTTGTCGTGAGCCGCGGTGGCGGTGGCGCAGCCGACTGGCTGCTGCTTGCAATGCTCGGAGTCGTTGTGGCCAGCGTCGGCGCCGTCAGGCGCCGGCGCTCGGCCGTGGCGTCAGTGCTTCGCCGCGGGCGTGGCGCATAACGGCGCGGCTCCAGGCGGCGAGCTTGTCGAAGTAGATGTACAGCGCCGGTACGACGAGCAGGGACACGACCGTCGAAAACGCCAGGCCGCCAATGATCGCACGGGCCATCGGATAATACGGTGGCCCGTCGCCGCCGATCTGGGTCGTGCCGAGCGCCAGCGGCGTCAGACCGACAATCGTCGTGGCGACCGTCATCAGGATCGGCCGCAGCCTGTCCCTGCCACCCTGGATGATGGCCTCTTCCCTTGGCACGCCTTCCATACGCAGATTGTTGATGTGGTCCACCAGCACGATTCCGTTGTTCACGACGACCCCGATAAGGATCATGATTCCAATCATCGCCATGAACGAGAACGTCGTTCCGGTGGCCGCGAAGAACAGGAACACGCCGAAGATCGAGAACAGGATTGATCCGAGGATGATCGAGAAGGGCAGCACCATCGATTCGAACAGTGCCGCCATGACCAGGAAAATGCAGGCGATACCGAGCAGCAGGTTCGTGGTCATCATCGCCTGGGTGTCGTCGACACGTTCGAAGCCGCGGCCGAACTTCCAGCTGTAACCCGGCGGCAGGTCGACCTGCTCCATCAGGCTTTCGACGCGCGGCCGTACGTCTTCCATGCTCGTGTCTTCTTCGAGGCCCGCGGAGAGGATGACGGCCGTCTGCCGGTCGGTACGGCGGATCGTGTCGGGCGACGTGCCGAGGTGCAGCGATGCGACACTGCCAAGCGATATCCGCCGACCATCCGGCGTGTATAGAGGCAGGTCGGCGAGTTGCTCTACGCTCTGCTTGTCGTTGTCGCGAAACGCGACGCGCACGGCCACCTCGCCGAATTCGCCGCGAAACTCGCGCAGGTTCTCACCGCGCATCGCAATGGCGATCGACTGAGAGATCGCCGATGCGGTCAGGCCCACGGCCGCGGCACGATCGCGATCGATCCTGACGCGGACTTCCTTCTCGCCGGCCTCGGCGTCGCTGCGCACGTCTTTCAGTCCCTCGACCGTGCTCAGCGCGCGCACAACTTCGATGCCGAGTTCGTTCAGCACCTGCGTGGAGTCGCCGCTCAGCTGCAGCGAGAAGCCCTCGCCGCCGCCCTGCTGGTCGAACTGGAAGCTCGGTTTGCCGATCGCGAGCGTCGGCAGGTCCTTTTCGATGAGTGCGATGATCTCCTTGGTCGAGAGCGTCGCCTCGTCTTCGTCGGTCAGCAGGATAGTGGACTCGGCGCGTTGCAGATCGTAATAGCTGTAGACCGAGCGGATATTGAATTCTTCCTGGCGCGAGTACAGGTATTCCTCGATCTGGGTGACCGTGGCCTCCATGCGCTCGAGGGAATGCTGCCCTTCGATGTGGTAGGGCATGAACAGCCGGCGGCCGACGTCCTGCGGGAACATGTCGAACTTGACCAGGCCACCGATCATCGGCGCGAGCCCGATAACGCAGATCAGGAAGATGCCACCCGCAGCTTTCCACGGGTTTCTGAGTTCCCATCGGAGCGCGCCGACGTAGCGATTCGTAAGCCGGTCCATCAAGGCGCCAGATTTCGGCTGCGGCGGTACCGCAACGCGAGCGGCGAGCATCGGCACGAGCGTCTGCGCGATCAGCAGCGAGGCAACCAGCGCCACGATAATCGTAATCGCAACGTGGGTCAGGAATACGGTGATGTCGGTCTTGGTGCCGAACATGATCGGCACAAAGACGATGATCGTCGTCGCGGTGCCCGCAATGACGGCAAGGCCGACCTCGCGGACGCCTTTCAAGGTGCTGCGGAACGGATTGCTGTCGTCTTCCGAGCGGTGTCGGAAGACGCTCTCCGTCACGACGACGGCGTTATCGACGAGCATGCCCACTGCAAGCATCAGGCCCATCATGGACAGGATGTTCAGTGACAGGCCGGCGAAGTACATCGCGCCGAGCGTGATCAGCAGCGAGAACGGTACCGAGGCCGTGACGATCAGCGTCGTCGTGACCTGGCGCAGGAACAGGTACAGCACCAGGATGGCGAGCAGGCCGCCGATCAGGCCCGCATTCAACAGGTCGCCCAAGCTCTCGCGAACGCTGTCGCCCTGGTTGTCGAGCGGGAAGATGTTGATGCCCTGCATCTGCGGCAGCTTGCCGATTTCCTCGACCTCGGCGATGACGCGATCGGTCACATCGACGAGATTGGAACCGGTCGTCTTGTTGACCGCGACGCCGATGGCGTAGTCCATGTCGAGATGTCGGCCGTAGTTGCGATCGGGCGTACGCAGCTCAACGTCAGCAACATCCGAGAGCCTGAGGCCGTCTTCATTGATGGCGAGGTTGCGGATCTCCTCGACCGAACCAAATTCGCCGCGCGGCCTGACGCTCAAACGCTGGTCGCCCGCGGTCAGTCGTCCGGCGCTGACGGCGAAGTTGCTGCTGACGAGCAGGTCGCGCAGCTCCGCAATGTCGACACCGTACGCTGCCAGTGCGTCGGCACGCATCAGGATACGGATCTCGCGCGGGTCCACGCCGTGCAGTGAGACACGCGATACGCCTTCGAGACGCTCAAGGCGGCGTTTCAGCAGGCGATCGAGCAGGTCATAGCTATCGGCCAGGTTGCGTTCGCTGGAGATCCTGAGCTGCAACACGGGCTGGTCGCCAAGCGACCCCGTAAACACGAAGATCCTGCGAATGTCGTCCGGCAGCTGGTGGCGAATGCTGTCCACTTTGGAGCGCGCCTCGATGCCCTTGGCGCCCATGTTCTGATCCCAGTCGAACTGCAGGAAGATCTCCGCCTGGTTCTCACTCGAGTTCGAGAACATGCGTTCGACGCCGGACAGCGTGGCGAGCGCTTCCTCGACCGGCCGGGTGATCAGACGCTCGACTTCCTCGGGCGTCGAGCCTGCGTACGGGATCTGGATGAAGATGCCCGGGAACTCGATGTCCGGAAACTTCTCCAGCGGCAGCAGCCGCGACGCGATCAGCCCGACCATCGCGAGTGCTACGAACACGACGACGGTCGTTACCGGCCGCGTCAGCGCTACCTCTGTGTGTTTCATGCGTGGCTACCCGTCGCGGCCGCGGCTTCCGACGCCACAGGCCAGCGCTTGCGGTCGAGCAGCGAGTACACGACCGGGATAACGACGAGAGTCAACAAGGTGGAGACCAGCAGGCCGCCGATCACGGTGATTGCCATAGGGGTGCGAACTTCTGATCCTTCGCCGAAGCCGAGAGCCATCGGCAACAGTCCCAACGCTGTTGTCAATGACGTCATCAGGATCGGACGCAAGCGAGCACTGCCGGCCTCCATAATTGCGTCGACACGCTCTTTGCCCTGTGAGCGAAGTTGATTAATGAGATCAACGAGTACGATCGCGTTGTTGACCACGATACCGGCCAGCATGATCACGCCGATGAAGGCGACGATGTTGATCGTCGTGCCCGTGACGAACAGGGCAAGTACGGCGCCGACCAGCGCCAGCGGTATCGTGAAAAGAATGACAAAGGGGTGAATCAGCGATTCGAATTGCGACGCCATGACCAGGTAAACGAGGAATACGGCGAGCAGGAGCGCGAACTGCATCGAGCGGAACGACTCCTGCATCTCCTCGCTCTGGCCCGAAACCATCGCGGTGACGCCTGAGGGCATCGGGGTGCGACTGATGATCTCACCCGCCTCTGCCGCTGCAGCACCCAGGTCGCCATAGGCGAGGTTTGCCGTGATGATGGCTACGCGTTCCTGCGCGACGCGGCGGATCTCTGCCGGTCCCTGCGAAATCGAAACGTCGGCAACCGCGTCGAGCGTTACCGGTCGGTCCGATGCCGGGTTGACGATGAGCCGGCGAATTTCCTCGACGCTCGAACGGCGCGTGTCGACGCTGCGGACGAGCACGTCAATCTTCTTGTCGCGCCAGGTGTAGCGCGTCGCGAGTTCGCCGCGAACATTGGCGACGACGCGATCGGCGATGTCTCGTACGGCGAGACCGAGCTTCGCGGCGCGCTCCTGGTCGAACACGATCTGGATCTCCGGGTTGCCGCGTTCGATCGTCGTCTTGATATCCGCGAAGCGATCCGACGCCTCCATTGCCTGCTCTATAGAGCGGCCAACCTGCGTCAGGGCGTCGAGATCGTAGCCTGCGATCTCGATGGAAAGCGGGCTCGAGAACGACATCAGCGACGGCCGGGTAAATTCGTACTGGACGCCGGGCAGGCGCGACAGCTCGGCGCGCATCGCAGCCATTGCGGCGTCTTCCTCGTCACGACCGGCGCCGGCCTCGAGCGCGATACTCAGCGTGCCCGTGTTGTCGCCGGCGTCGACGGGGTTTGCGTCGAGCCGGTTACCGGTACCGGCCACTGAGAAATCGAGCTGTACCGTGTCAATGTCCTGGGTCACGCGCTGCGCGGCCTGGATTGCACGATCCGTCTCGCTGAGCGGCGAGCCAGGGGGCAGCCGCAGATCCACGTTGAATTCGCCTTGCGACAGCTGCGGGATCAGCTCGGTGCCGAGGCGCGGTACGAGGGCCATGGTTGCCACGAAAATCGCCGCGGCCGACGCTACGACGATGCCGCGATGATTCAGCGACCACCTGAGCAACGGCGGATATACGGCAGCCGCACCGCGGTACAGCCGCTGGAACAGGAACGTCGGTACCAGCATGATCTTGCCGAAGACCCACCGGATTGCCATTGCGATATAGCCGAACAGGCGCAAGCTGTCGCCGACCATCTGCGTGAACGTATTCGGGCGAACAGCCCTTTCTTCTTCGCGTTCGTAGCGGCTGCCCGTGCCGAGCGCGGCAAGCATCGGGATCAAGGTCAGCGCGACAATCAGCGAGAACACCAGTGCGAACGTGACGGTGAGCGCCTGGTCGCGGAACAACTGCCCGGCGACGCCGGAGATGAAGACCATCGGGAAAAACACGGCGATTGTCGTCAGCGTTGCGGCAAAAACGGCGGTCGCGACCTCGGACGTGCCGTTTCGGGCTGCGTCCAGGATGCCCTGGCCCTGTTCCTTCTTGCGGTAGATGTTTTCCAGCACGACGATGGAGTTGTCGACGAGCATGCCCACCGCAAGCGCGATACCGCCTAATGACATGATGTTGAGCGACACGCCGTTCGCATACATCAGCAGGAAAGTGCCGATTACGGACACCGGTATCGCGATACCGACGATCGTCGTCGCGCGCGCGTCCTTGAGGAAGCCGAACAGCACGATGATCGCGATAATGCCGCCCAGGAAGGCTGCATTCTTCACGTCGTCCACCGCGGACGAGATGAATCGTGACTGGTCGTAGATCTTGGTGATCTCGATGTTATCGGGCAGCGCCGCGCGTACGCGCTCGAGGCGGGCCTCGAGGCGGTTCGCGACCTGCACCGTGTTCGCGTCGCCTTCCTTGTAGATCGCGAGCTCCACCGACTCGCGCCCCCTGACGCGCGTGATGGCTTCGCGCTCCTTGTAGCCGCGCTCGACGGTGGCGACGTCGCGCAGGTAGACAGGTCGGTCCGCCACGTAGGCCACGATCGCGTCACGGAATTCGTCGACGGACTGGAATTCGTTGAGCGTCCTGACCAGGAAGCGCTGGTCGCCTTCCTCGAGTCGACCACCGGACAGGTTGACGTTTTCGGCACGGATGCGCTCGGCGATCTGCTGCACGCTGATGCCGAGCTGCGACAGCTTCTGCTGGTCCGCCTGGATCTGGATCTCGTCTTCGAGACCGCCCGATACCTTGACGGCAGCCGTGCCTTCCTCAGCCTCGAGGTCCGTCTTCAGGCGGTCCTCGGCGAGCCGACGCAGGGCCTTCAGCTCGGCTTCGGCAACCGCACCGGACGCCGCGGCGTCCTCCGTGTAGAGGAGGCCGAGGCGCATGATTGGTTCCGATGACGGGTCGAAGCGCAGCAGCAGCGGTCGCGATGCCTCCAGCGGCAGCTCGAGGATATCGAGCTTCTCGCGAACCTCGACGCCGGCAACGTCCATGTCCGTGCCCCAGAGGAATTCGAGCGTCACGTCGGACTGGCCCGAACGCGATACCGAGCGGACGAGTCGCACGTTACGTATGACGCCGACCGCTTCCTCGATGGGCTTGGTCAGAAGGTTCTCCACCTCGACGGGTGCCGCACCCGTAAGCTCGGTGCGAATCGTCAGCGTCGGGTAGGAGATGTCGGGCAGCAGGTTCAGGTTGAGCCGCGATAGCGACACCATCCCGAACAGGCCGATCGCGACCGTGAACATCACGATCGTGACGCGTCGCTCGGTGGCGATCTCAATCAATCGACGCATCGTCTTCCTCCCCGTTGCGCTCGGCGAGACTCACTGGTGCGTCGTCGTCCGTCTCTGCGTCGTCGTCGGTATCGGCGTTGATTACGGTAACGACCGCGTCGTCCTTGAGGCCGATCTGGCCGACCGTCACGACGTCCTCGGCATCGCCCAGACCGGTGACGATCTCGACCATGCCGCCTTCGCTGAAGCCCGTTTCGACGAACTTGCGAACAGCCTTGCCGTCTTCGACGACGAACACGCTGGTTCGCCCGAGTTCCTCGACGAGCGCGCTGCGCGGCACCTGCAGCGCATTTGCGTGGCGGTCGTAGACGACACCGATGCGGCCGAACATGCCCGGTTTGATGCGGCGTTCGGGGTCGCGAATCTCGATCGTAATCTTGAAGGTGCCGGTTGCCGGGTCGATGGTCGGACTGATGCGCGATACCGCGGCGATGACCGGCGGGCCGCTCAGCGCGTCGATGTCGATGCCGACCGGCTGGCCGACGCCGAGGTTGCGGTATTCCCGCTCAGGGACGTGCAGGTAGGCCACCAGCGGATCGAGGCTGGTGACCCGAAAGACCGGGTCGCCCTCGGAAAGCGTGTTGCCGACCTTGATGTAGCGTTCCGAGATCACGCCGTCGATCGGCGCCCGGATCTGCGTGTAGTCGAGCTCGAGACTGCGCAGGTTGTGGGCCGCGCGCTGGGCCTCCATCTCGAACTTGATTTTCTCGAAGTCGCCCGCGCTGACCAGGTCCTTCTCGCTCAGGTCGACGTTGCGTTCGTAGTCGCGCTCCAGCTTGCGCAGGCGTGCTTCCGACTCGTTCAGTTCGAGCTGCAGACGCTCGCCGTCCAGCCGCGCGAGCACGTCGCCGGCGCTGACGTCCTGGCCTTCCTCGAAGAAAATTTCGCGGACCTCGCCGTCCACCTTGGCAATGACGTCCGCTTCGGCGAACGCTTCGATGGGGGCCGTGCCCGCATAGACGGCGTAGATGTCGCCGCGCGCGGGCTTGCTGGTTTCGACGGGAATCGGCGGCGCGTCGTCAGACTCGTCCTTCTTCGCGCTCGATTCCTGCTGACCGCAGGCGGCAAGCAGGAACAGAAGCGCGAACGCTGCCGGGCTAATGCGAAATAGCGTCATTGAATCCTCCCTTATGCCGTCCCGCCGCTTGTGCTGAATGGCGCGGCTTATCGACGGCGGTCATGACGGTGGGGCGTCAGCCCGTGTAGCGGTCCGAGCTCTCGGTGCTGGCCAGGACGCGGCTGCCGTCACGCAATGCCGAGTGACCGACGATGACGATCTGCTCGTCTTCGCCGAGGCCGCCGATGATTTCGATGCGGCCGTCCGATTCGATACCGGTGGTGATGTCGCGGCGCGTGACCTGGCCGTCTGCAACGACGTACACCGATGCCTGTTCGTCCTCGAGCACGAGCGCCTCGGTCGGGATGGTCATTGCGTCCTCGTGAACTTCGTAAGCGATTTCGAAGCGCGCGAACATGCCGGGCGCAAGCTGCCCGTGGCTGTTGTCGATGAATGCTGTCGCCCGGAACGTGCCGTTGCGCACGTCAATCGTCGGGCTGACGCGAACGATCTCCGCAGCGAATACGCTGCCGGGCATCGAATCGACGTTCAGCGTTGCGGTGTGCCCGGTTGCAAACTTCTCGAGCTCGGTCTGCGGGATTTTCAGGTAAGCGATCAGCTCGCTGGTGTCCGTAATGCGGAAGGCTTCATGGCCTTCGGGCAGGTTCTCGCCGAGTTTGACGAGGCGTTCCGAGACGAAACCCGAGATCGTCGCGCGGATATTCGAATATTCGTAGTTGAGCTTCTTGAGCTGGTAGCTGGCTTCGAGCGCCTCGAGGTCATACTTCAGGCCGTCGAACATCGCTTGGCTGACAAGGCCGCGACGGTTCAGGTCGACGTAGCGCTGGTACTCGCCGCGCGCCATGTCGAGATTGGCTTTCGCCGAAAGCATTTCCAAGCGCAGACGCTCGCCGTCCAGCCGGGCGAGGACCTGGCCCTCTTCGACCCAGTCGCCTTCCTCGACGAAGAGCTCGACGAGTTCGCCCGGTACCCGGGCCAGCACCGGCGCATCGCCCTCGGAGCCGATCGTCGTCGTTGCGTGGTAGGTCGCGAAAATGTCCTCGCGCGCCGGATACGCGACTTCGACCGGTACCGGGGTGGACGCTTCCGCCTCGTCCTCGAGTGCCGCGCTGGCCTCGCCAACGCCGCAGGCGGTGATCTGCGTTGCCGAAAGGGCGATTAAAATCAATGAGATAGAGGTCGTTTTCATGGCGGTTCGGCGATTCACTTAAGTAGTGTTGTAGTCAAGTATAACACTATATCGGTATAACGCAACCTGCGAGTTCATTGGACCGGGTGAAAAACCTGGGGTTCACGCCGGCTCCGCCTCATGGAGCGCTATTCGTGGCTCTTCATGGATTAGATGCCGGGCGACAGCATTTGGATGCAGCGACAAGCGCAAAAACCGGGCGGCGCGGCAGCAGCCCGGTCGGATCAGCGTTGAAGTTCGTCAGCCGGCGAGCGGCTCGGCGGTCGCCTCGTCGCCCGTTTCGACGTCTCGCGTGGAGCGCTGCTCGGAGATTCGTGCCTGGATCATGAGCAGGCTTGGCGTCAGGAACAGCGTCAGCACCGTTGCGAAGGCGAGGCCGCCGGCGACCGAAGAGGCGAGCTGTGTCCACCACTGCGAGCTGGGCGCACCGACCGAGATCTCGCGATCGATGAGATTGATGTTGACGCCCAGAACCATCGGCATCAGGCCGATGATCGTCGTCACGGTGGTGAGCAGGACCGGCCGCAGGCGAATCGCACAGGTTCGTACGATTGCGTCGTACGCGGCGCTGCCCCGCGAGCGCAGCACGTTGTAAGTGTCGATGAAGACGATGTTGTTGTTGACGACAATGCCGGCGAGCGTAATGACGCCGACGCTGGACATGATGATGCCGAACGGTTTGCCCATCAGCAGGTGGCCGAGCAGCACGCCACCGGTGGAGAAGATCACGGCTGTCAGAATCAGGCCGGCCTGGTACAGGCTGTTGAACTGCGTGACCAGAATGATGGCCATCATCGCGAGCGCCATGAAGAACGCGCGGTTCAGGAATTCCTGGTCCGCCTGCTGGTCTTCGAAGCTGCCCCGGAAAGCAAAGCTGACGCGCGGATCGATGTCCAAGTCAGCAGCCTGTATCTGCAGTTCATTGATGACATCCGTCGGCAGGAAGCCCGGCAGCACATCCGCCTGGATGGTTACGGTACGCCGCCGGTCTGTACGATTGATCGTACTGACCTTTTGCGCGGGCTCGCGCGTTACAAACGTCGAAATCGGCACGAGTCCGTTATCCGTCGGGATCCGGAGCTCGTCGATCTGCGCCAGCGTCCGGCTTTCCATCGGGTAACGCACGCGGATGTCGATTTCCTCGTCGCTGTCGTCGGGTCGGTATTCACCGATCTTGATGCCGTTCGTGACGAGCTGCACCATCGCACCCACGAGGGCAACGTCGGCACCGAATCGCGCAGCCTCGGCGCGGTCGACGCGAATCTGCCACTCGATACCCGGCAGCGGCAGGCTGTCCTCGATGTTCATGACGCCCGGATGTTCGGCGAGTCGTGCGCGGACGTATTCGACGGTCGGCTCCAGCAGTTCATAGTTGCGGGAGGCGAATTCGATGTTGATGGGCTTGCCTTCGGGCGGGCCGGCATCCGGCTTGCGCGTTTCAATCGCAATGCCGGCGAGGTCGGCGGTCCGTTCGCGAATCTCGGCGAGAATTTCGTCCTGGCCCCGCCGCTGGTCCCACTCGATGTAGTTGAGAGTCAGTGAACCGATCTGGTCTTCGGCACTCTGGCTGCCGCCAGCGCCGGTTTTCGCATAGACGAATTCGATTTCCGGCATACCGAGAACGCGGGCTTCGACCTGGCGAACCAGTACGTCCTTTTCGTCCGTCGACAGGTCGCCGCGAGCCCGGACATCCACCATGCCAAATGGCTGTTCCACATCGGGGAATCGCTCGACGCCGCTGCCGAATAGTCCGAACGCGACATAGATCGAGATGAGCAACGCGACGACTGCGCCGACGTTTCGCCACGGGCGCGTCAGCGTGGCCTTCAGGAACTGGATGTAGCGCCCGGTGAGTCCGGTCACCGTGTCGAGGTCGCCGGTCTCTGCGGCAGCGAGATTGCGCCGCGCTTCCTCATTCTGCGCGCCTGTCTTGCCGAACAGGGAACCCAGCGTCGGCACGAAGATTAGCGCCATGAACAGTGAGGCCGACAGCACAGCGATCAGCGTGATCGGCAGGTATTTCATGAATTCGCCTGCCATGCCGGGCCACAGCACCAGCGGAACGAACGCCGCAAGGGTCGTACAGGTCGAGGCGATGATCGGCCAGGCCATGCGGATTGCGGCACGGGAGTAGGCGTCGTAGCGTGATTCGCCCTCGGCCATGCGCCGGTCTGCCATCTCGGTAACGACGATCGCGCCGTCGACGAGCATGCCGACCGCCATGATCAGGGCAAACAGCACCATCATGTTGATCGTGATGCCGAATGCGCCAATCAAGAGGATGCCCATCAGGAAGCTGCCTGGTATCGCAACGCCGACGAGAAGCGCCGAGCGAATGCCGAGAATGCCGATGATGACGATGAAGACCAGCAGTACGGCGATCAACACGCTGTTCTGCAGCTCGCTTAGCATGTCGTTGACGTCCTTCGACTTGTCGCGGGAGGCAACGATGTCGACCTCGGCCGGCCAGTAAGCGCGTTCTTCATCGACGAGTGCCTTGACCTCGCCGATCGTGTCGATGAGGTTGGCGCCCGATCGCTGCACGACCTCGATGGCGAGCGCCGGCTTACCGTTCAATCGCGCGTATGACTCCGCGTCCTTGTAGGTGCGGCGAACCTCTGCGATGTCCTTGAAATGAACGATGCGATCGCCGACCGCCTTGATCGGCATGTTGAGCACGTCCTCGGCGGTCTCGACGACGCCCGGCACCTTGACCGGAAATCGGCCTTCGGCCGACTGCAGCGAGCCCGCGGCGACGAGCCGGTTATTCAGGCTGAGGAAGCTAATGATCTGAGCCTGGTCCAGACCGTAGCTTTCCATCGCGAGCGGATTGACCACTACTTCCATGAGCTCTTCGCGGACGCCGACGAGGTTGACCTCGAGTACGCCGTTCAGGCCCTCAATCTTTTCCTTGAGGTCGCGCGCGATCGTCGTCAAAGTGCGCTCCGATACATCGCCTGCCAGGTTCAGCACGAGCATCGGGTCGAAGCGGGACATCTTGACCTCGTTGACGGTCGGTTCGTCCGCTTCGCTGGGTATCTCCGCCTTGGCCTTGTCGACTTTCTCGCGAACGTCCTGGAGCGCCTTGTCAGTGTTGACGCCGGCATCGAACTCCAGCAGCACGTTCGCGCCGCCCTCGTAGGCCGAAGCGGTCATCTTCTTGATGCCCTCGATCGACCGCAGTTCCTGCTCCAGCGGACGTACGAGTAGACGCTCGGAATCTTCCGGCGAGATGCCATCGAACGACACGCTAACGTAGATATTCGGAATCTCGATATCCGGCTCGGCTTCCTTCGGAATCGACGTGTAGGCAACAATGCCGCCGACCAGCACGACCGCCAGCGTCAGCAGGACGGTTCGCGAGCGCGACATCGCCGTTTCGATGACCTGCATACGACTACTCTCCGTCGGACTTTATCGCCACAGCCGTGTCGGAGTCGCCCTCGGGCACGGCGTTAACGAACGAGCCGCTCGCAACGAAGCCCTGGCCGACCGTGATGATCGTCGTTGTGGCCGGCAACCCGGCGACCCAGACGCCGTCCTCGGACGACAGCGCAATATCGGCGACGACGAACTCGACTTCGCCATCGTCATTGATGATCTTGATACCGACGTTGCCGGCATCATCCAGCGTCAGGAGCGACGGCGAGATCCGGTGCGCGAGCACGGTCTCGGCCGGGATCCTGAGTTCGGCTGTGCCACCCGCACGCAGGTCGCCGTTCGCGTTGTCGACCTCGAGCTCCACCGCGAAGGTGCGCGTCGCGGCATCCGCCACCGGCGCGACATAGCGAATGCGGCCATGCACGGCCTCACCGGTCGCGAGCCGCGCCTCGGCCGTCTCGCCAACCTCGACCTGGCCCGCGTCAAATTCCGACAGGTCGGCAGAGACGACGATCGTGCGATTGTCGACGAAGGTCGCGACCGGGTCGCCGCGACTCACGAAATCGCCTTCCTCGACCATGCGGTCCTGCAGCGCGCCGTCGAACGGGGCGCGAATCGTCATGTAGGAGAGGTCCAGTTCGGCGCGTGTGAGTTCGGCTTTTGCCGCCTCGAGTAATGCGACCGCCTCTTGCAGCTGCGCCTCTGACACGTAGCTCGATGATTTCAGGCTCTCGCGGGCCTCGAACTCGACCTCGCGCTGCTTGACGGTTGCCTGCGCCTGAGCGAGCCGGGCGCTGCGATCGCGCTCGTCGAGCCGCACCACGAGGCCGCCGCGTGCGACGTTGCTGCCACGATCTGCGCCAACGGCCTCGATGCGGCCGTCCGTCTCCGCCGCCAGCGTGACGATACGCGCTGGTGCGGTCTGGCCATTGACGACGATCGTACGCTGCACCTCCTCGGCCGATTGCGTACGCACGCGTACGCTGGAACGCTCCGGCTCGACGGTGCTGGCTGCCGGCGCCACGTCCTCAGCAGCGCTCTCGCCCCCGAACTGGCCGGACAACAGCCACAAGCCGATAACGGCGGCGATCCCCGCCGACATCAGCCACGAACGGTGTTTCTCGAAAAAGCCCAAGTCCATCGTTTGATAATCCTGTCAGTGAGTTCTTTGTGGCCTCAGCCCGTCGCCGTCTTCTTTTGCGTCGGCCTGGCTTTGAGCATGTGCGCGTTGTCTTCGATGTACTGCCTGATCGTCTCCGTCACGGCCTTGCCGAACCCGCAGACGAAGCGCTCGCCGGGCGTCCAGTCTTTCATGCCGCCGGCGTCGTATTCGTTGAACATGACGATATAGCGGTCGATGTCAGCCATCCGGTTGCTGAGAACGGTCTCGATGTCTTCCGGCTCCATCAGGTGAGCGAACCAGAGCGTTGCGAGGAACTCCGAGCGCAGCTTGTGGCTCGGGTCGGGCTTTTTCAGCGATTCTTTAAGCCGGGCCATGCCGGCCGAGGTGATCCTGTAGACCTTGCGGTCGGGCTTGCCTTCCTGCGGGACTTCCCGGCAATCCACCAGTCCGTCGCCGGCCAGCGCCGCCAGTGCCGGGTAAATCGAGCCGAAGCCGGCCGCGAAGAAGTGCCCGAACGTCGATTCGAACTCCTTCTTCAAGTCGTAACCGGACGCCTCTCCGTCGGAGAGCATCCCGAGGCAAACAGTCTTTACATCCATCGCGCGCATTACCGCATATATCGGGGCGATGCATTATATTAGTTTGATATATGAATACCAGCGATTGGTTGTAACGGCTTGTATCCTGAGAGAAGTCCCTTTATTTCAATCGTTTGCAGGCGCGCAGCGACGCGCTACTCGGGCACGCCGCGGCGTACGGCGCCGATTCCGGCCGTGCGTGCGCAAGAAAGTGGTCGGAACTGGGCTTACTGGAAGTACTGCGCCATGAACGGCGTCAGCAGCCGGTCCTCGGGGTCGAGCTGTCGACGGATGCGGCGGAAGAAGTCGAGCCGGTCCGCATAGACCTGGCCGGCGTACTCGGCGCGGACCGAGCGCGTCTGGCTGAAGATCGGCACGCCCGCCCAATGCTCGGCGAAGTCGGCCAGATCGATGACGAAGTCGTCCCAGCCCTTCTGCTGCGTGGACGCGGTCTGCAGCGCGATCATCGGCTCGTCGAAGGACGGCGACAGCACCGCGGATGCATCCTTGACGACGCGATAGCCGATCGCGGGCACGTCACAACGATAGCCGGTACGCTCGTACATCTCGGTGCAGAATTGTTCGTAGGCCTTGAGGACGAACGAAAAGTCACTCGCCGGGAAACACCAGGTCGAATACAACACCCGGCGGGTGCTGCTGGCCGTGCGGCCGCCCGTAGCAGCTGTGGCGTTGCTGCCGGCGCGCACGAAACGGCTGTTGACGATGCCCTGGGTCGCCTCGGTGACGCTGTCGATCAGCCGATAGCGCACGGACTGGATCGGCAGCAGCCGGTTGAGTGATTTGCAGACGTGCGGCAGCACGGTGCTCTCGCCCCAGTCCTTGATCTTCCAGGGCGCGCTGTAGGAACTGCCGCTGTCCGGGCCGTAACGCCTGAGGTCCAGGTAGACGCGATCGCGGTAGGGCATCAGGCAGAAGCGGAAGCCGACATCGCCGTTCGAGAGCCGATCCACGACCTTCGAAAACTCCTCGATCGAGAGCCGCCGGTGGGTCGCCGTAAAGGTACTGATCGGCTGGACCCTGAGCGTTGCTTCGACGATCACGCCGAGTAGGCCGTAGCTTGCGCGCATCGCGCAGAGCAGGTTCTTCTGCTCGCTGGTGACGGTCATCGGCTTGCCGGCGCCCGTTACGATCTTGAGATTGATCACGTGACTGCCCAGCGAGCCCGCCTCGCGGCCGATGCCGGCACCGAGGCACGGTGCCGCAATGGCGCCGCCGAGCGTGCGGCCGGTCATCTCGTGATTGCCGATGAGCTCCAGGCCGTGCTCCGCGAGTGCCTCCGCCAGCGCATACAGCCGGACACCCGCCTGCGCGGTCACGGTGTGATTGTAGGCATCGATGTTGAGAATACGGTCGAGCCCGGACAGCTGGATGGCCGTGCCAGACGAGCTAACGTTGCAGTCGGTGGAGGCGGTCGCCGCGCCCTGGGGCCGGATCGGCGTCGCGATATGCGCATCACGGTCGAGCGTCCGCAGCACTGTCTTGATGCTGTTTGCGGAAATCTCGGCAGGTTCGGCCGGTGGCCGTGCCCTGTAACGTCCGGTGTTCTTCAGGCGGGCTGCACTCATTCTCGTCTCCGGTGGCCCCGCTGTCCTAGACGCCCGTTCCCTGAGCGATTCCTTAGACCGGTGGCTTTGCGACCCTGCCTTTCGGACAGGTGTGCCGTTATCCAACGTTCCCGCATCGTTGCACTGCGCCGGGGGGCTGTCAACGCGGCGAACCCAGAAAAAAATATATTGTCAAAACGCCCGCAGCGATCCTGTCCGGCGCGCCGTTTTCGGTCGAGTTCGGGCCTGCGTTGACATGCCCGAATGGCCGGCGGATCATTGCTCACCCAAACCCGTTTAACGTAAGCAGGAACGTCGCCGCGGGCGATGCTCCGAGGGAACAAAAATGAAGAAGATTCTTTTCGTGGCGGCTGCGCTCGCCGTTGCCGCCTGTACGCCGCAGCCGACGATGCAGACCGGCCCCGATGCCGAGATGACGTACGACGGCCTCGTAAGGATTGATCACTCCAGGTTTTCGAATGCCTGGATCGACCCGAATATCGATCTGTCAGCGTACAACAAGATGATTCTCGGTCCGGCGGACTTTCAGTTTCGGACAGTGCCCGAGGGTCCGCGGAGCTCGTCAATACGCCGCGGAAACGAGACCGAGTTTTGGATTAGTCCCGAGAACCGCCAGCGTCTGATAGACGAAGTCGGTGCCGTATTCCGCGAGGAACTGGCGAACCTCCAGTCGTTCGAAATCGTCGAGATGGACCAGCGTGGCCCTGAGACGCTGATTGCCGTGGCTGCACTGCACGACATCGTATCGCGCGTGCCGCCGCAGATGGTTGGCCGCGGCGAGGTATTCCTGTCTTCGGTAGGTGAGGCGACGCTCATCATTGAGCTGCGCGACTCGCTGAGCGGCGCAGCGATTTACCGGGCCGTCGACCGCCGCCGAGCAGATACGGCAGGTGGGACGACAATGACCCGGTCAACTCAGGTGACGACCTGGGCCGAGGTGCGTCGCTGGGCACGTCGCTGGGCGACGCGTCTGCGTGACGGCCTCGATTCGGTCCACGAAGGCTAGACCCCGGATGGTCCGTGGTCTGCTGCTGGTTGCCGCTGTCGCCCTGGCGGGGTGCGCGTCCACGCCGAACACGTTCTCCCACAAGGATCCCGGTACGGATTTCAGCCAGTACCGGACCTGGGGGTTCATGCCGGAGCTGTCGACGGACAACCAGCAGTACGAATCGCTGGTCACCAACTTCCTGAAGGTGGCCGTCGCGCAGCAGATGGACCGCAGAGGTCTCGAATACTCGGCGGACAAGCCGGATGTGCGCGTGAACTTCTACATCAACACGCGCGAGAAACTCCGTTCGCGCAGCGTGCCGACGGCGAGCGCCTACTACGGTTATCGCGATCCGTTCTACGACACCTGGGGAGGCTACGGCGGCTACACGACCCAGGTCGACCAGTACACGGAAGGCACGCTGCACATCGACCTGATCGATGTCGAGCGCCGGCAGCTCGTCTGGGAAGGCGGCGTCACCGGTCGCGTAACCGACGAGGCGATCCAGAACCTCGAGGCCTCGATCGACAGGGCCGTCAAGGTGATATTCGACGCTGCGTTTCCGCTCGGACGGTGACACACCAACATCGTGTCTCCGAAGGCCCGGCCACAGCGCCGGGCTTTTTGTTGGGGCTGTGAGACACTCGGCGCGTGGGGATTTTCAGCACACTGGTCGGGGCGCGGGTCCCGCATCGGTATCGACGTTTTTTCAAGCTGCCTGAGCGCAAGCCTTCGTTCAAGGCGGAACGCACGGACGGCACCACGCTCGCGCGGCTTGCGGCCGCCTGGCGCGCGAACAACGGCTGTGAGTGCGGTGTCTACCGGCTGGACCTCGGTTCGGAGGCGCTGGATATTCGCCTCGGCCTAATCGATATGGCCGAGGTGAGCATCGACATCCAGAGCTACCTCGTCAAGGATGACCTCAGCGGCAACCTGATCGCGCTCGCGCTCATCGAGGCCGCAAGTCGCGGCGTCAGGGTGCGCCTGCTCATGGACGATGCGCTGACCCAGCCCGTGGACCCCGGTTTGCTTGCGCTCAGCCACCACGTCAACATCGACGTGCGGGTGTTCAACCCGTTTCCGCGGCACCGGTCCCGCTTCGTCAGCTTCATCGCCAACTTCAACCTCCTGAACCGGCGCATGCACAACAAGTCCTTCACGGTCGACAACGCAATTACGATTGTCGGTGGCCGAAATCTTGCCGACGAGTACTACCAGACGAGCGCCGAAAGCGAGTTCCTCGACGATGATCTTATGGCAATTGGCGACGTTGTGCATGACGTCGCGGATGGCTTCGACGAGTACTGGAATACGCTGGAAGCGACGCCGATCGAAGAACTCGGCGAACCGCAGGCGATGCCGTCGATCACGGAGATCGTGCAAGCCGGCAAATCGTACATCGAGGAGCACGCCGGCAGTCCCGTGCTCGAACAGCTCGGCGACGAGCTGACGACTCGACTGAAGAACGGCACCCTTGAGTTTTTCGCGGCGCGGGCCGAGCTGGTTCTCGATCATCCTGACAAGGTGCGAGGCCTCGTCCGCCGCAAGGTCGGCGAGACCAGCGAATACCTGCGACGCAAGGCGTCCGCCGCCGAATCCGAGCTCATCGTCGTTTCGCCGTACTTCGTACCGCTGGCACAGGGCGTCGATTTGTTCAGCGCGCTGGTCAGGAAGGGCGTGCGCGTCGTCGTCATTACCAACTCGCTCGCGTCGACGAATCACCCGAGTGTGCACGCGGTCTACGCGCGCTACCGTAAGCCTCTGCTGCGCCAGGGTATAGAGCTGTACGAGCTCCGGCCCGGATTCGAACGCGCCGACCCGGCGCAGCCGTCGCCGGAGAAGTTCACGCTGCATTCGAAACTTGCCATCGTCGATCGGAAGCTCGCCTTCGTCGGCTCCTTCAACCTCGATCCGCGCTCGCTGTACATCAATACCGAGATGGGAATGGCGGTTGAGTCCGCGGCGCTCGCATCGGGCATGGCGGAGAGCATCGACGCGTCGCTGGGCCGGAATACCTACAGGCTGGTGCTCGCCCGGACCGGCGGGATTCGCTGGCTGTACGACGGTTATGACGGTGAGCGGCCGGCAAAACGCGAGCCGCACACGACGCTGTGGCGCCGGATCAGTACGCGGCTTATGAGCCTGCTGCCGATCGAGAGCCAGATGTAGTCAGTCGACGGGCGCACAGACGGCGAGCAGGTCGCCGAAGCGCTCTTCAAAGACCTTGCCGCGCTCGTAGATCAGCTTGTAACTGACGTAGTACTTGAAGATGTTGGCGACGTAGGTGACGGTTTCCCGGCCGATGCGGCGTGCGGCGACGATCTCGACGTTGTCGAACCAGACGTTGGGATCGTAGCCTTGTTTGCGGGCCTCGCTGCGGAACCGGTTGATCCGCGCCGGGCCGGCGTTGTACGCAGCGAGGCTGAATATCCACTGATTGAGCTTGTCGATGCCTTCGTCCGCGTAGTAGCGATCGGCGATGAACCGCAGGTATTTCGCGCCGGCATGGATGTTGTTCTCGGCCGTGGAGATGTCCGGGATACCGACATTTCGGTCGGCCGCCGTCGACGGCTTGATCTGCATGATGCCGACGGCGCCGGCCGGACTCTGGCGGTTCTGCCTGAGGCCGGATTCCTGCAGGCCCTGCGCCGCCAGCATGAGCCAGTCGAAGCCGAACTGCTCGCCGGACTGCCGGAAATACCCGACCAGCTCATCGAGTTCGCGGATGTTGCCGCTGCGGTTGGCACAGCGCACCCGGTCCGCATCCGCGAGATAGCGATTGTAGGTATCGTTGCCGACCAGCGTCCCGCGCCCGTACTGGCGCAGGAAGGACTCGACGACGGCCGCGAGCGCCGGACTGTCCTTGCGCATGGCCCAGGCAATCGTGCCGCCTTCGTTGATGACGATATCGTCGCGCATGACCAGCTCCGGGAATACACCGGCCCAGAATTCAGCCTTGTACTCGTCAAGCACCGTTATATCGAAGACGCCCGCGCTCATGAGTTCGAGGACGTCTTCGGCTTCGAGCAGTTCGTCGAGCGTGCGTATGGCAGGCTTTTCCAGGCCACGCTCCGGGAATTCGTCCGCGAGTCGCGACAGATGCTCGAAGTAGCTGCTCGAGCGGCGCACGTAGACGTCCCTGCCGGCGAGGTCATCGAGAGTCTCGAGGCCGCTGACGCTGGCGCTCGTGACGAGAATCTCGCGAACCTCCCGCAAGAGCGGGCGACTGAAGTCGAGCAGCTGCCGGCGTTCGTCGGTCACCGTCAGGTCACCGGCGATCAGGTCCGCGTGGCCTTCCAGCAGCGCCGGAATCAACTGCTCGCGGCTAAGCGGGATAACGGCTGCATAAACTCGCACGTTCCGACGCTCGAGGTCCTTGTTGATCTTCTCCTCGAAGCGGCGCACGAGTTCGTAGACGGCGCCGCGCGGCATGCCGCTGTCGTAGTAGAACTGGTAGCCGCCGTAGGGAACGACCACGCGGACAACGCGCCGCTCGACCATGCCGTCGAAGTCCCCGAGCCAGGTGCGCCAGATGACCTCCATCGGCTGCGGCAGCAGGTCGCCAATGGCCGGACTGGCCAGCACGTCGTCGACAACGGCGGCGGCTGCGGGCTCTTCGGTCGCGGTCCGTGTTTCGGCCGGTACGGATTGTTCGTCCCCGGCTTCCTTGCCGCCGCAGCTCGCGGAGATTGCGGCGGCGGCGAGAAGCAGCAACAGCCGGTTAAGCACTGGCGACCTCGGTCAGCGCGTCGTCGAGCCGCTCAACGAGGAGATCGGCATGCTTCCGTCGGAAGGTCAGCGGCGGGCGGATCTTCAGCGTGTTGCCGTCACGGCCGGCACGTGACACGAGTACATTGCGTGCTCGCAGCGCATTGACGACATCGCCCGTTGCATCGGTCGCGGCGGTCTTCGGCTCGCGATCCGTCACGAGCTCGCAGCCAGTAAACAACCCGGCGCCGCGAACATCGCCAATCAGCGCGTGACGCCCGGCCAGCTCGCTCAAGCCCGCGCGCAAATAGTCGCCCGTGGCCCGCGCGTTCTCCTGAAGTCCCTCCTCGACGATGATGTCGAGCACGGCCTGGCCAACGGCGCACGATACCGGGTTGCCGCCGAAGGTATTGAAGTGGCGGCTTCGGTCGGCGAAGGCGTCCAAGACCTCCGGGCGTGCGGCGAGGCCCGCAATCGGATGACCATTGCCCATCGGTTTCCCCATCGTGACGATGTCCGGCACGATGCCGTGGCGTTCGAAGCCCCAGAAGGCGTCGCCGGTGCGCGCGAAGCCCGCCTGAACCTCGTCGGCGACGACCAGTGCGCCGAGCCGCCTGGCGGCATCGCAGGCCGGTACCAAAACGCCGGCCGGGTGTGCGAAGACGCCGTCGCTCGAGAAAATGCTGTCAAACACGAAAGCGCCCGGCGCATAGCCTGCCGCGCGCAGATCGGCGAAGGCTGTCGTGACCTGTTCCTCGAGCTCGGCGGCGAGTCGCTCGGGGTCGCACCGGTAGCTGTCCGGTGCCGGCACCGTGCGGACGTGTTCACCCACGCCGATACCGAGACACGGCGTGATTTCCGCGACCGCGACGCTGCCGCCGTGGTAGGCCCAGTCGGTGACGACGATGCCGGCTCTGCCGCCGACCCGGTTGTTGGCGATCCGGAGCGCCAGATCGTTGGCCTCGGTGCCGGTGCAGGTGAGCGTGAGCCTGCCGATCTCGTTCGGCAGCGTCGACAACAGCGATTCGGCGTAGTCGAGAATATGCGTATGCAGGTAGCGGGTGTGCGTATTCAGCGTCGCCGCCTGCTTTGCGAGGATATCCACGACGCGCGGATGGCAATGACCCACACAGGCGACGTTGTTGTACGCATCGAGGTAGCGCTCGCCCGTGTCGTCGAACAACCAGACATCTTCGCCACGAACGACGTGCACCGGTTCGTCATAGAAAAGACGGTAATAGGGCCCAAGTAGCTGATTGCGGCGCTCGATCAGGGTGCGCACGGCGGGATCGCTGGCCGACGGGCTTGATGATCCGTACATTTCCGATAGCGAACGGGACATACTTCGCCTGGTCCAATAGTTTGAAACCCAAGGTTAGCAATAACTTGACTCTGCGGCGCACTCTTATCGGCATCGTCGCGCTCCTGTCCTGGAGCGCCGCGCCCGCCGACGTCGAGTTCGTCGTTCGCGGCGTTGGCGAGCCGCTCGAGGGCAACATCCTGAGCTATGTCGATGTCGTGCAGTTCGGCCGCCGGTCGCGCCTGTCGACCCGCGATCTCGACAAGGTTCTGGAAGACTCTATCCGCGAGGCCAGCCTCGCGCTCCGTCCCTACGGTTTCTATGAGCCAGAGATCACCGGTCGCTACATACGCCATTCGCCCGGCGAAGCGATCCTCGAGCTCACGGTCGACCCGGGACCACCGATGGTCATCAGTGACCTCGAACTGTCCATCGAGGGGCCAGGCGCAGGCCTCGGCGAACTCATGACCTGGCAGAGGGACTGGCCGCTGCGCCCGGGCCAGCGGCTCGACCAGGTAGAGTGGGAAAACCGCAAGCAGGGCGCTATCGAGATTGCGCGCACTTTCGGATACCTGAGCGCGGCGTTCGACGTGCACGTGCTCGAGTTGGACCTCGACAACAACACCGCGTCCGTCAGGCTTCGCCTGCAAACCGGCGAGCGCTACGTGATGGGGGACATCGACTTCGGCGAGCATGTCCTGGCTCCCGGCGTCGTCGAGAACGTCGCTCGTTTCGACCGTGGCGATCCGTATTCCACCCGTCTGATGGACGACTTCCGCACCGATCTCTGGAAGACCGGTTATTTCACGGATGTAGATGTGCGCGAATTTGCTGTCAGCGACGTCGACCCGCCGCGAGTCGACCTGGCCGTCGGCCTCGAAACCCTTACCCGAAACCGCTACCAGGGCGCGATCGGATACGGCACGGACACGGGCTTTCGGCTGCAGGCGAACTTCAGCCGCCATCCCATGTCTCACCGCGGCGATCGCCTCGACTTAGGGATTGGCTGGCAGGAGCTCGATGACGAGTTCCGGCTCGTCGGTACCTATCGCCTGCCGCGGCGTAATCGCCGCCGCGAGTACTGGGTGCCCGAAGTCACGCTCAAGTTCGAGAACCAGGATCTCGAATTCAAGCGCGACGATTCTGACGAGGATTTCCTGCGCCTCGCGAACGGCGATCTTACCGAACGCCACTTCCGCTTTGGCCGCCTCAAGGTTTACAACATCGGCGGCGGCGAGAAGCAGATGTTCGCGACGCCGTTCGTGCAGTACCTGGACAGCGAGCGGCGATTCGCCCTCGTGGATCCCGCCGTTTCACCGCAAATGACTGCAGATGATCCGGCGTTCGATCGCTTGCTGAACGGCAGGGACAACGCGCTGTCGTTTGGCGTGGACGTCGACGTCGTTTCGGTCATCGGCACAAGATTCCGTACCCGCGGCCATCGCGATCGCGCGTGGGCGTTCATCGGCGACAGCGCATTCGGTGCAGATTTCGACTTCGCGCAGTTTTACGTGTCGACGCGCCGCAGCTACGTGTACGGCGAGCGAACCAAGTTGCTGCTTCGCGCCGAGGCCGGCTATACCGATGCCGAGGTCGACAACGTAACCGTGGACGCCACCGGCGGTCCGCTAAGCCTGTCGGTGACCCGCTTGCCCAATTTTTATCGTTTCAAGGCCGGCGGCAGCCAGAGCGTCCGCGGCTACGGCTTCGAGCAGCTCAGCAACAACAACGTCGGCTCCAACCACATCCTGACGGCAAGCGCTGAAGTCGAGTACCGGTTTCTCGAAAACTGGTCGGGTGCCGTATTCGCCGATATCGGCAACGCATTCAATGACTGGAACGATACGGATCTCAAGCTTGGTGTCGGCGTCGGGATCCGCTGGTATTCGATAGCAGGACCTATCCGTATCGATGTCGCGCAGGCCCGCGACTTCGACGGCAAGCCGTGGCGCATACACTTCACGATCGGGACGCCGCTACTGTGATCGCGCGTAGAGTTTTGCTGGCAGCTATCGTCGTCCTCATCGTGGCGGCGTTCTCGTTACGTTACTGGCTGCTGAATACGGAGTCAGGCGCAAGATTTGCCTGGGGCCATGCGGAAACCGCGCTCGATGGGCTCGTGACCGCCGAGCTCATAGGTGGCGACGTGTCCTCGGGACTCGAGTTTCGCGACCTGAAGGTCACGACAGATTCGGTAGCAGTTTCGATCCGCGACCTCGCGCTGGCCGCTAACGTGAGTCTGCTGCCATTCAGCGTCGAGCTCGATGCGGTCCGGCTCGTGAGCGTGGACGTCGCCGTAACGTCCGCTGAAGAGAGCGGTGCCGATGATGCGGTCAATATCCCTGCCGTGCTCGAATCGTTGGCGCTGCCGTTTCGGCTTACGATTCGGGCACTCGAGGCAGAAGCAATTTCGATCGACGTTGGCGAGCAGGCGTTTCCGGAAATCGAGCAGCTGCTGCTGTCCGGGGCCTGGCACGAAGACATTGGTGCGGACATCCGGCTGACTGCGGCTGATCTGGAACTGCGTGGCGAGACAGAGCTGTCGTTGAACGCACCCTTTGATATTGAACTCGCCGCACAGCTCGACGCGCAGGCCGGAGACGACGCCGGAGAGGCCGAGGTCGAAATCAACGGAACCGTTGACGAGTTCGCCATCAGCCTCGAGGCGACGATTGCCGTGAGCGGACACGCGCCGCTCGCCGTCTCGCTCGACGGACTCGGCAGCCCGGCATCGCTCGTCGTCGATACTGTCGCGGCGACGAGCGACGACGTCGAGGTGACCGGCAGCGGCCAGCTGGGCTGGGGCGAAACGATGATCGCCAGCGGCGAATTCGATGTCGCCCGGCTTGCGTTGACGCGAATTCTCGATGACTGGCCCGCCGATCGCCCAATCCGGGGTCGAACCGCATTCGAACTCGCGCCGGGGCAGCTCGAGCTGCGCGACACCGAGCTTGCCATCGTCGGCACCGGCTCGCGCGTGTCGGGGGGCGGTTCGGTGGACCTCGACGCCAATGCAATCCGCGGTGATCTCGAGTGGCGGTCGCTGCAGTGGCCGCCGGTCGGCGACGATCCGCTGGTCTCGTCGTCGGAAGGAAAGATCCGCCTCGCCGGCGATGTCGACGCGTGGCAGGTCGACGGTGACTTCGAGCTCGACTCGCGCGACCTGCCGGGCGGACGCTTCGATGTCGACGGCCGCGGTGACCGGGAACGCGCTGAAGTCGTGCTCCGCGAGGGACGCGTCTTCGGCGGCAGCGTTGCAGGAACGGCGGACTTCTCGTGGGTCGGCGAGCGTGCCTGGAACGCATCGCTCGATTTTGCGGACATTCGTACCGAAAGCCTGGCGCCGCAGTTTGACGGAGTCCTTAGCGGTCACGTCGATGCGGCGGGCGCTGCTGCGCCGATCCGGGTACGCGCGACACTGCGAGACATCGGCGGCGAGCTCGTGGGTTACGGATTCGAGGCAGAGGGCTCGATTGACTACGCGCCCGGTGTCCTGCGCGCGGACGGGCTCAGGATCGAGCATGGCGATAATCGGCTGCTGCTGGACGGAGATCCGGCGACCGCAGCCGGTATCGTGTTCACGGCCCGCGTTGATGATCTGGGCGACTACCTGCCGGATGCGACCGGCGGCGTTGATGCGGAAGGGAGCTTCGGCATTCGAGACGGATTGCCCTGGCTGAACCTGGCCGCGGACGCCGAACTCGTGCAGGTCGGCGACGTGCAGATTGACGGATTCGAAGTGTCCGACCTGGCGCCGAGGGACGACTCGCTGACGCACCTGAAGATAAGTGCGCAGGAGGTCACCCTGTTCGGGCAGCGGGTCCTGTCACCGAGCGTCGAGGCTACCGTCGCGGAGACGGAACAGACGCTGGCCGTGGACGTGGGTTACGAAGGCGTTCGGCTGCTGGCCGCGGTCCGCGGCACGCTCGACAGCTTTAGCGAACCGGCCCAGTGGCAAGGTCAGCTCGAGCAGCTGCTGTTCGTGTTCTCGGGGCATCCGCCGGTCAGCCTGCCAAGCCCGGCGGACATCTCGCTGGCCCCGGAACGCATCGCCATTGAACGCCTGTGCCTGTCGGAGGCCGGCGGCGCGAAGCTGTGTGGAGAATTTGCCTGGCACGACGACCAGCGCATTGACGTTTCGGCCGAGCTTTCCGACATGCCGGTGGCCATGGTCAATGCGCTCGGGCCGACCGGCTTCGATTTCGGCCAGCGCGCAAGCGGTCACCTGGAATGGCATACGGCGGTTGGCGTGCGTCCGACGGGCAGCGCCAGTATCGAGATCGGGCCCGGCTTCATCACAAGCGAAGACCGGCCCGACATGCGCTTCGAGACGGCGACATCGACAATCGCATTCGACGTTCGCGACGGTCGATTGCTCGCCGGCAAACTGCAGATACCGATGCCGGCGACCGGCGTCGTCGACGGCGCGTTCAGCGTGCTCGACCTCGCCGATCCCGTGAACAGTGAGATCGAGGGCAGCATCAACATCTTCATGCACGACATTGGCGCGGTAGCGGCCCTTACGCCGCTGATCGACGCCGCGTCCGGCCGCCTGTCCGGCCGGACCGAGATCAGCGGCACTGTGCTCGAGCCATACCTGAACGGGGACATCACGCTCGAAGATGCCAGCTTGGACTACGAGCCTATCGGCCTCGTGTTGACGGACGTCCAAATGGTCGCGCGCCTTCGCGGCGAGCGCGCCCTGGAGGTTGAAGGCACGTTCCGGAACGGCGACGGCGTGGGGCGTGTTTACAAGAAGACCGGCCTCGAAGGCTCCGCGGCCGAGGGCCTGCGGTTGACGGTCGAGGGAGAGAGGCTGAGCCTGATCGATGTGGATGACGTGCGAGCGATTGCCGACGTCAACATCGACCTGGGTTACGTCAATAACGAGCTGTCGATCGATGGCGACATCGCGATTCCGACCGCCCGGATAACGCCGTCGACGCTGCCGGCCAGCCGCGCGACGGTCAGCGACGACGTCGTTATTGTCGCGGGCGAACTGCCGATGCGCGAGGAAGTCGAGCGAACCGAGTCGCCGCTGTCGGTATACGGCAGGCTCGACGTCGCTCTCGGTCCGGATGTCACGGTCGAGGTCGGACCCGCGACCGCATCGATCCAGGGCCTCACACGTTTCAGCTGGTCCGGCGACCCGATGCCGCTTGCCGATGGCCGTTACGATCTTGAAGGCTCGATCGAGGCTTTCGGCCAGCTCCTGAGAATCACCGAGGGTGGCATTCGCTTCCCGAACGTTCCCGCCAACGATCCGTACGTGCGGGTTCGCGCCGAACGCGAGATCTTCGGCAACTCGCAGGTCAAGGCCGCCGGCGTCCTCGTCGATGGAAGACTGACTCGGCCGACAATCGAGGCTTATACGAATCCGCTGACGACCGAAGAACGTGCGCTGACCCTGCTCGTTACGGGTAGTGATTTCGACCTCGAGCAGGGCGTTGGCGCCGTGGATTTCGGCACCTATATCGCTCCTCGCCTGTTCGTGAGCTACGGCATTGGTATCTTCGACCGCGACAACATCATCAGCGCCCGCTATGACCTGAAACGCGGCTTCGGGGTACGCGCGACCTCCGGGCAGCGCGAATCGGGCCTCGACGTCATCTACCGACTCGAGCGCTGATGCGATAATGAGCGTCGATACCGATCGGAAGGAGCACGACATCGCTATAGATTCCACGCAGGTAGCGGCGGCGGCGCACGATGCGGCCGAGCGGATCGCGAGCCTCGTGCGGGAGACGCCGCTCGATTACTCGCCGAGCTACAGCGCACGCACGGGCGCGAACGTGTATTTCAAGCTCGAGAACCTTCAGCACACGAGTTCGTTCAAGCTGCGCGGTGCCGCGAACCGCCTCATGACGCTGACGCCGGAACAGCGGGCTGTCGGTGGCGTTGCCGCGTCGAGCGGCAACCACGGTGCCGCGGTCGCTTACGCGATGCAGAAGCTCGGCGTCCCCGGGATGATCTTCGTGCCCGAGCAGACGACGGCCACGAAAGTCGATGCCATTCGTGCCTACGGCGGCGACGTGCGCTTCTTCGGCACGGACGGTCTGGATACCGAGCTGCACGCGCGCGGCTACGCGGAGGAAAACGGCATGGCTTACCTGTCACCGTACAACGACCAAGAGGTCGTCGCCGGTCAGGGCACCTGCGGTGTGGAAATTGCCGGGCAGCTCCCCGACGTCGATGCGGTGTTCGTCGCGGTCGGCGGGGGCGGCCTGATTGGCGGCGTGGGCAGCGTGCTCAAGGAGCACCGAGCTGATATCGAGATCGTGGGCTGCCAGCCGGCCAACTCTCCCGTAATGGCGCGTTCGATCGAGGCAGGTGAGATCGTCGACATGCCGAGCGAGCCTACGCTTTCGGATGGCACGGCCGGTGGCATCGAGGCGGGAGCGATCACCTTCGACCTGTGTCGCGCCGTGACCAACCGTTTCGTCGTCGTTGACGAGGCCGGGATCGCCGCGTCGATGCGGACCTACATGGATGCGGAACACCAGCTCATCGAGGGCGCCGCCGGCGTTGCCATCGCCGCCTTCGAACGGCTTGCCGGCGAATTCGCGGGCAAGAATGTGGTCATACTGGTGTGTGGCGGAAATATAAGCCGCGAGATGCTGAAAACCGTTATTTGCTGATGCCCATGCCGAAAAGAAGCCTGATTTCCCTGGTCCTCGTCCTGCTGTTCGCGCAGGCGAACGCCGAGAGCCTCGCTATCGTCAACGTCAACGTGGTCCCGATGACCTCCGAGACCGTGCTGCGCGGCCAGACCGTGCTGATCGAGGGTGAGACCATCGCCGCAATCGGCGACGTGGACGCCGTAGCTGTGGCGGAGGGCGTCGAGGTCATCGACGGAACGGATCGCTACCTGATGCCCGGCTTGTTCGAGATGCACGGCCACGTAACCGGTACCGAGGACGCAGAGATCGAGCGTCTGTTCAACCTGTTCCTGGCGAACGGCGTCACGAGCGTGCGCGGCATGCTCGGGCGGCCGGCGCACCTCACGCTGCGCGCGGATATCGAGGCTGGCGCGGTCCTCGGGCCACGCCTCATTACCTCGGGGCCGTCGCTCAACGGTAACTCCGTCGAGAGTGCCGAGGCGGGACGCCGCATGGCCCGGGAACAGCACGAAGCCGGCTACGATTTCCTGAAGATTCACCCAGGGCTGTCGAGCGACGAGTTCAACGCGATCGCCGATACGGCCAACGAGCTGGGCATCCCGTTTGCGGGCCACGTCCCCGTCTCTGTCGGTCTCGAGGGTGCGCTCGCCAAGGGCATCGCGACGATCGACCACCTCGACGGCTACATGGCCGCGATGCTGCCCGCCAACGTCGATACCTCGGGCGGTTACGGCGGCTTCTTCGGCGTCATGCTGGCGGACCAGGTCATCGACGCGAAGCTCGACGACGTTGTCGCCGCGACGGTCGCCGCAGGCGTCGCCAATGTGCCGACCGAGTCGCTGTTCGAGCAGCTCGTCAATGCCACGCCGGCCGTCGAATACGGCAGCCAGCCCGAGATGCGCTACATGCCGGAAGGAACGGTCTCGCAGTGGGTCAATGCCAAGGAACAGACCCTGAGCGAGCGTGGCTTCGATCCGGCCGTTGCGGCACGCGCCATCGACATCCGCCGCCGACTGATCAGCGCGCTGCACGAGGCCGGAGGCGTGTTGCTGCTGGGCTCCGATGCACCGCAGATCTTCAATGTGCCGGGGTTTTCCCTGCACAACGAGCTCGAGTTCATGGTTGCCGCGGGCCTCACGCCCTACGAGGCGCTGCGAACGGGAACAGTGGCGCCTGCCGAGTTCCTCGGTATCGACGCAGGAAGCGTCGAGGTCGGCCGGATCGCGGATCTCGTGCTGCTCGATGACGATCCGCTGGCGGCGATCGACAACAGCCGCCGGGTTCACGGCGTGTTCGTACGGGGCCGCTGGGCCCTCGCGGAGGACCTGCTCAGCGCAATTCGCTAGGCCGTGCAACCAAACCGCCGCGAGCGGCGTCTAAACGATGTACTCATGACGACGGCCACAGAAAAGGCCTCCTAAAGGGGAAGAACAATGCGTATGAGCTTCATCGTTATCGCCATGTTTGCCGCGAGCCTCGCGAACGCGGCCTGGAACAGTTACTCGGAGGTCCGCGAGCTGTCGGTCGATACAGCTGGCGCATCCGAGCTGAATATTGATGCGGGTCCCGGCAGCCTCACGGTGCGCGGCGCCAGCGGTGCGACGTCGGTGCAGGTAACGGCGACCATCAAGGTCGACACGCGCAACGAGGACAAGGCGCAGAAGATCGCCGAGGAAGACGTCATCCTCACGCTCGAGCGGGTCGGCGATCGCCTCGAACTCCTTTCCGATGTCCGCGACGGCTGGGGCATGGGTGCTGATATCTCTGTCGAACTCGATGTCACGATGCCGGCTGGCCTCGCGCTGCGCGTAGACGATGGTTCAGGTTCCCTTACGATCGAGGATGTGAGCGCCGACGTTCGGGTGGACGACGGCTCCGGATCGATCAAGATCAAGAATGTCGGGCCGCTCAGGATCGACGACGGCTCCGGTTCGATCGATGTCGTCAACGTTAGCGGTGATGCGTCGATCATCGACGGCTCCGGCAGCATCAAGGTGCACGGCGTCGCCGGCAGCGTGACGATCGACGATGGTTCCGGCTCGATCACCGTGTCTGACGTCGACCAGGACCTGATCATCGAGGACGACGGATCGGGCAGCCTGAACGTGTCGAACGTGCGTGGCACGGTCGAACAGGACACCTGAGGCCGCTCGAATCCAGTAAGTTATTGTTTTTAATATCTAAACCCGCCACCTCAAGTGGCGGGTTGCGTCCCCGCGGGCTACAATGAACGCTTGAGGGTATGCCGTCGCCGACCTGGCAGACGGCAGAAGGGGGCGCCATGAAACTCGTTCAGCATCTGCTCGACGCGAAGGGCAGAGAAGTCATTTCCATTTCGCCGGACGCATCCGTGTTCGACGCCATCAAGCTCATGGGCGATCGCGAGATCGGCTCGCTGGTCGTGATGCAGGGCGATACGCTCGCGGGCATCGTTACGGAACGCGATTACGCGCGCAAAGTCATACTAAAGGGGCGGGCATCGGACTCGACACCGGTTGCCGAGATCATGACCGTCGACGTATTGACCACAGCACCCGAGACCACCGTCGATGAGTGTATGCAGCTCATGACAGACAGGAAATGCCGGCACCTGCCGGTGGTCGAGGGCGGCAAGGTCGTCGCGATGATTTCCATCGGCGATATCGTGCAGGCGATCATCGCCGACCAGAAAGAAGAGATCGAGCAACTCGAACACTACATATCCGGATGACGGAGAAGGAGCACCACGAGGTGAGAAAGGCAGCTGACTATGACCCGCGCATACTGAAGCTCTTCGACGGCTATGTGCACGGCGCCATTACGCGCCGGCAGTTCATCGACAGGGCGGCGGCCTTTGCGACGGCCGGAATGTCGGCGGCAGCCATCCTTGCCTCACTGAGCCCGGACTATGCGCTCGCGCAGCAGGTCGATCCCGACGACAAGTCGATAACGACCGACTACAAGAAGTACGCGTCGCCCGACGGTGCCGGGGTCATGCAGGGCTACTTCGCACGGCCCGCCGTGGTCGAGCACAAGCTGCCGGGCGTCGTCGTGATCCACGAGAACCGAGGCCTGAACCCGTACATCGAGGATGTGACCCGGCGACTCGCCGTTGCCGGATTCATCGGCTTCGCACCGGACGCGCTGTTTCCGCTCGGCGGTTATCCGGGCAACGATGACGACGGGCGCACGATGCAGCGGCAGCGCGACGGTGACGAGATGCGTGCCGATTTTGTCGCGGCCGTGGACTACCTGCAGCAGCATCCCGACTGCGACGGCAAGGTCGGCTCCGTCGGCTTCTGCTTCGGTGGCGGCATGTCGATGTACCTGGCCGTCAACGTGCCGACGCTGGCGGCCGCCGTGGCGTTTTACGGGCGTCATCCGACGGCGGAAGACGCTCGGAAAATCGAGGCACCGTTACTGGTTATTCACGGCGAGCTCGATGAACGTGTCAACGCCAGCTGGCCCGAGTTCGAGAAGGGACTCAAAGCGGCTGGCAAGGACTATCGACAGATCGAGTACGCTGGCGCAAACCACGGCTTTCATAACGACACGACGCCTCGATACGACGAAAAACAGGCCGAGCGTGCCTGGGGCGAGACCATCGCTTTCTTCGAGAAACACCTGGTCTGATCATGCAAGCTCTCGTCGTCGCAGTGTTCCTGTTTGCGGCAGCCGGCGGTGATGCCGATACGAAAACTGTCATCGGCCCGAAGAATCCCGCACTCGCGCGCGGTGCTGAAGCGCTGCTGGCCGGCGACGCGGAAGAGGGCATTCGACTCACGGAGCAGGCGCTTGCCGTGGCGCAGGGATCGCGCGAGCGCGGTGCCGCTTACGCCAACCTCTGCGCCGGCTATGCGCTCATCGAGGAGTTCGAGACCGCGATCGGCTACTGCGACCAGGCGCTCGAGGAGACTCCCCGCAACTGGCGCGCGCTATCGAACCGCGCCCTCGCGAAGATCGAACTCGGACAGTATGCCGAGGCCGAGGTCGATCTCGACCGCGGCCAGGAGATTGCGCCGAACGCCACGAAGCTCAAGCGGGTGCGGGCAAGGCTGCTCGACATTACGGACCCCGTGACGCCGACGATCACGATCGACGATCGCCGCGACCCGAACGCCGACGAAGACGACGATGAGGGCGTTTAACCTCGCGCTTCTCCTCATCGCGGTTACCGCGAGCGCTGACGACACGCAGCACGTCATGCGCTACACGGATGACTCGGGCGATCGCACGCCACTGCATACGGTCGTGCCGGTCTACCCGGAGAAAGCGCGCCGCGATCGCATCGAGGGCGAGGTTCAGGTCTGCTACGAGGTCGATCGCGGTGGCCGGCCCTACCGCATCGCCGTGCGCCACAGTACTCACCGCATTTTCGAGAAGCCGGCGAAACTCGCCGTGCGGGCTTCGAGCTATGTGCCGCTCGAACCGGGGGAGAAGCGTTCGGGCATCAAGACCTGCCGGACGTTTCGTTTCGAGCTGCGTCCCGAAACTCCGCTCTGACCGTGAGCATTCTTTCGGCAGCTTCGGCGAGCGTTCTGCCGACGCTGACGAGCCCCTCGTCGTGCCCGGCCATGACCGCGACGCCGC
Organism: Woeseiaceae bacterium; assembly: GCA_030066625.1. Taxonomy (GTDB): domain Bacteria; phylum Pseudomonadota; class Gammaproteobacteria; order Steroidobacterales; family Woeseiaceae; genus UBA1847. The sequence goes on along the minus strand of JASJBG010000007.1, from coordinate 35,653 downwards.
TTGCAGCAAAATCCGAGTTCCGCCAGAGGCGGATGAATTCCCTGGCCATGTCCGGCGTGCCGTAGGGCACGTCCTCGACCGCGGTCGGCAGCACGTTTTTCAGAGCAGCCCATAGTTCGGGGCTGTGAACGTGCACGACGGCACCGACGTCATCGCTGAGCGCATACAGTGCCGCATGCGTGAGCGCTTCGGACGATGCCTGCACGGGGCCCGTGCAGTCGACGCGGTTGGCGTCGATGTCGACACGAGTAACAAGCACGTAATGGTCGGCCGTTGTGTTGGCGATATGCCCCGTCTGCGTGCCGCTGATGACGAAGCCGTCATCGACACGCAAGCTCAGGTTGCCGAAGCCCACGTCGTGTTCGACGTAGTGACCGATCAGACCGGCCGCATGCAGCGGGGCTCGCCAGCGGTTGAGTTCGTCGACGACATCCTGCGCAGGCGCCGGTCCCGGCGTCCAGCGGCTATCGTATTTGACGTAGCCCTCGTCGATGCCTGTCGGTGATTCGCTCATGCAGCGGCCCGCTCCGGGAACAGGCCAAGGAGACCTTCCTCGCTGGCGCTGCACACGCCGCGCTCGGTGATCAGGCCGGTCACGAGCCGCGCAGGCGTGACGTCGAACGCGTAGTTCGAGATCGGCGTGCCCGGCGCCGTCGTGTTGACGACGACGGTGCCTCCGTCGAGTTCGCCGTAAATTTGCGACACCTCGCGCGGATCACGCTCCTCGATCGGAATGCCCGCGAGGCCGTCACGACACTGCCAGTCGATGGTCGTTGACGGCAGCGCGACGTAAAACGGTACGCCGTTGTCGTGAGCGGCCAGCGCCTTCAGGTAGGTGCCGATCTTGTTGGCGACGTCACCCGTCCGCGTCGTTCGGTCGGTGCCGGTGATAACGATGTCCACGCGGCCGTGCTGCATCAGGTGGCCGCCGGCGTTGTCCACGATCAGGGTATGTGGAACGCCGCGCTGACCGAGTTCCCAGGCCGTGAGCTGCGAGCCCTGGTTTCGTGGACGCGTCTCGTCCACCCAGACGTGAACATCGATGCCCTCGGCATGAGCGAGATAAACGGGTGCCGTCGCGGTGCCCCAGTTGATCGTCGCGAGCGCGCCCGCGTTGCAGTGTGTCAGCACGTTGACGGGCCCTTCTTTCTCCGCAGCGATCGCCCGGATAAGTTCGAGGCCGCTCCTGCCGATCCCGAGGCTGATCTCGACGTCCTCGTTGCAGATCGCCTCCGCTTCGTCACGGAGTCTTGGTGCGAGGCTGGCATCGTCGACCGATCCGGCAACCGCCAGGACTCGCTCGACCGCCCAGCGCAGGTTGACGGCCGTCGGCCGGGATTCGAGCAGTGACTCGGCGGCCATTTCGACTTCCTGCCGGGGGTAGGCGCCGTGCCGTGCGGCCAGGTAGAGGCTCCAGGCGGCCGTTGCGCCGATCAGCGGGGCCCCGCGGACGTACATGTCCGCAATGGCCTCGACGCCCTCGCTCCAGCGGTGCAGGTCGTGTTCGGCGTATACGTGCGGCAGCTTGCGCTGGTCGATGATCCGGACCACGCCGTCATCGTCGGGCGACAGCCAGATGGTGCGGAAATCGTCGTGTGAGTCGGTCACGGTGCTTCTCCGTCAGCCTTCGTTGGAATTCTCGCGCGGGACGGCTAGCCTGTCACCCTTTCAGAGGAGTCATTCGTGGGTCCACTCGAGGGTGTCACCGTCATCGAGATGGCGGGGATCGGGCCGGCACCGGTGTGCGGCATGCTGTTTGCGGATATGGGCGCCGACGTGATTGTCGTCGATCGCGCCACTGCCGATGGCCGCGTGGACGCCTTGCCCGATAACGCGCGCTTTGCGATTCACAATCGCGGCAAGCGCACAATCGCGGTCGACCTGAAGCAGTCGGGCGGTGTCGACGCCGTTCGCCGCCTGGTCGGATCGGCCGACGCGCTGATCGAGAGCTATCGTCCGGGCGTCATGGAACGTGTCGGGCTCGGACCCGAGTCCTGCCACGAGGCCAACCCCGCGCTGGTGTACGGGCGGCTCTCCGGATGGGGGCAGGACGGGCCGCTCAGCGCGGCCGCAGGCCACGACATCAACTACATCGCGATTGCCGGGGCACTCCACGCGAGCGGGCCTGCGGGTCTGCCACCATCCGCACCGCCGACGCTGGTCGGCGATATCGGCGGCGGCACGCTGTTCCTTGCCGTCGGCATGCTCGCCGCGCTGCTGAATGCGCGAGCGACCGGACAGGGCCAGGTCGTCGACGCGGCCATTTCTGACGGCGTCGCGGCAATGACGACCCTGCTTGCCGGCCTGCGCGCTGCAGGTCGCTGGTCCGGTGCGCGCGGTGCCAACCTGCTCGACGGCGGCAGCCACTGGTACAACGTGTACGAGTGCGCGGACGGCAAGTACCTGAGCGTCGGCGCGCTGGAGCCGCCGTTTTACGCGACGCTGCTGGAGCGTCTCGGCCTGGCCGACGATCCGGCCTTCGCGCAGCAATACGACCCCGCCCGCTGGCCCGCGCAGCGGGCGGCATTGGCCGAGCTGTTCCTGACCCGCACGCGCGATGACTGGTGTGTCGTGTTCGAAGGCTCGGATGCCTGTGTCGCGCCCGTGCTGGACTTCGACGAGGCTTCCGGGCACGCGCACAACCGCGCGCGGAAGACCTGGGTCGATGTCGATGGTGTATTGCAGCCGGCGCCGGCACCGCGGTTCAGCGAGACGCCGGCAGCGCCGGTCGCGGCGCCGCCCGAGCCGGGTCAGCACACGTACGAGGTGCTCCGGGAGGCCGGCTTCGATGCCGACGAGATAGCCGCGCTGGAGCGCCAGGGCGCGATCGCGCGGCCGTCCAGGCGGAGCTAGTCGATCCCCGCCGAGAGCTTCGCCGCCCGCAGCGTGTTCGACATCAGCATCGCGATTGTCATCGGGCCTACGCCGCCCGGTACCGGCGTTATCGCGCTGGCAACGGGCTCGGCGCCGGCGTAGTCGACGTCACCGGTCAGCTTCGATTTCGTCTCGCCGTCGACCTCGACCGGGATCCGGTTGATGCCCACGTCGATGACGACCGCGCCGGGCTTGATCCAGTCGCCCTCGACCATGTTCGCCCGGCCGACAGCGGCGACGAGGATGTCCGCGTTACGGCAGACGCCGGGAAGGTCGGCCGTCCGGCTGTGGCAGATAGTGACCGTTGCGTTTGCCGCAAGCAGCAGGCTCGCCATCGGTTTGCCGACGATGTTGGAGCGGCCGATAACCACGGCGTTCTTTCCGGAGAGGTCGGCGCCGAGGTGCTCCTCGACCATCAGCATGCAGCCGGCCGGCGTGCAGGGAACGAAGGCGTCGCCCGTGTCGCCGGCGGTCAGCTTGCCGATATTGACGTAGTGAAAGCCGTCCACGTCCTTTGACGGCGCAATGGCCTGGGTGATGGCCTGCTCGTCGAGGTGGTCCGGCAGCGGCAGCTGAACGAGGATGCCGTGCACGCTGTCGTCACCGTTCAGGTCGTCGATCAGCGCCAGCAGGTCGTCCTGCGAGACATCGGCCGGCAGCGTGTGCTGTACGGACCGAAATCCACAGGCCTCAGCGGTGCGCTTCTTGTTGCGCACGTAGACCTGGCTCGCCGGATCTTCGCCGACGATGACCACGGTCAGTCCCGGCGTGATGCCGTGCTGTTCGGCGAGTCGGCTCGTCTCGGCCGAGATGGATTCGTGCAGGCGTGCCGCCATGGCTTTGCCGTCGATTCGGGTTGCGCTCCCCATAACTCTCCTCGCGGACCTCGGCGTAAAAGCGCTGCATGGTAACGCCGTGCCCTGATTGCGTAAACTGCGGCTGCTACTGACACGGGGCGACGAGATCACGATGAACGAAGGGTGGCTGGAACGCTGGGAGGTGGGCCGCATCGGCTGGCATGAGCCGGCCGGCAATCAGAACCTCAAGGCACACTGGTCGGGCTCAAACAAACGCGTACTCGTGCCGCTCTGCGGCAAGACGCCGGACCTGCTGTGGCTGGAAGCGGAGGGCAACGAGGTCGTCGGCGTCGAGGTGTCGCCGCTCGCCGCGCGCGACTTCTTCCACGACAACGGTCTCGACTACGTGGTGGAGCCCGGCGCGCTGCCGCGCTACGTCGCGCGCGAACGTCGCGTCACGATCGCCTGCGGTGATTTCTTCGAGTTCCGTGAGCAGGGTTTCGATGCCTGCTACGACCGTGGCGCACTTGTTGCCATCGACCCGGAGCGACACGCCGACTACGTGGCGCATATACGAAGCCTGCTGACGCCGGAGGCTTACTTCCTACTCATTGCCGTCGAATACGACCAGTCGGTGGCACCCGGACCGCCGTTCTGCCTCGACGCCGATGCCGTTCGCGGCCTGCTGCCCGGGCTCGAGTGCCGGGCCCGCGTCGACGACCTCGCCAACTGCCCGCCCAAGTTCCACGAGGCCGGCCTCGCGGCGTTTCACGAAGCGGTCTGGTCGGGAGTGCTCAGCGCTCCGCGGTGAGCTTGCCGAGCGTTCTTGATAGACCGAGCGCGAACGCGGCAACGCCCAGCGCGGCCGCGACGTGCTTGAGGGCATGACCGCTCAGACCGATTGCCGCGTAAAGCGGCGCGTCGGCGTGCTCGAAGATCTTTGACGCGACATAGAGCGCGAACGTGGCCCAGAGCCACGGCGTCAAAGGCGAGCGGTCGCCGCGCAGCGAAAGCAATCCAAGCATTGCGAGCATCGGCAGGAACTGCACGATGGCGTAGGCACGCAGGTCGCCCGCACCGGCTGCCTCCGACACCCGCCAGTAGAGGACGGAACCCCCGCCGAGCAGGACGAAGGGAAGCAGCAGTTTCCGTGAAGCCACCGGCGTTACGTAGAGCCCCAGCATGGTCGTGAACAGGCCCGCGAAGGCAATCGTCATAGCAAGCCGGTCCCAGAACAGGGTCGCGTTGTCGGGCGCCAGGTGGTAGTAGCTCGAGCCGAACGCCGTCAGGATGACGCCCGAGAACAGCACCAGCATCGACGCGCGCTGGCCACCGAGCAGCTCGTTGCTGCGCGGCATCACGATCGACAGGCCCCACAGTCCCACGACGAGGAACGGCAGGTTCGAGAACACGTTCCAGAAGTTCGGCGTCGACAGGATCGTGCGCGTGTCGGCGAATGCGTGGTAGGCGGGATCCTGCGGGATGCGTTCGGTCAGCGCGAACAACAGGACGAATACCAGCAGCGCCGCCGCACCGATTGCGACCTCGCGCCTAATCCGCATCGCAGGCGATTCGCGTCATCGGGAAGTCCAGCTTTACCTCGCCCGTGTCGGTGCTCGCCGAAGCACGGCCAAGCAGGCGGTCGCCGGCTCGTTCGTAGTGGATCCGCTGTGGAAAATCGTGGTCGGGATTCGCGAACGTTGCCGAGCTCTGTTCGATCTGCTCGAGCCAGAACGCCGTTGGCGCCTGGCCCACCGGCGCGGCGATGAAGCGAAGCACACCGTCGGCGGTTTCCTCGATGCGCATGAATTCGAAGCTGACCATGCGGCCGTCGCGCACGACCCGGCTGATGCCGAGCATCGCGCCGCCGGCGGGGGCAAGCCAGTGCTCGACGGAGCCCGGGTCGCGACCGTCCATGGCCCAGCAGCCGGCCAGCCATGCCAGCTGGTCGATGGAGATGTCGTCGGCCGCAGCCGTGTTCGCGGGCGCGATCGCCAGCAGTACGATCGCAGAGGCCAGCGTCGAAACGCTACTCCGCCACATCGCACCACGTCGCGCCGGTTAGTGCCGGCAGCGACTCCGGTGACAGCCGAAAGACGGCGAAGGGCGTTCCCGCGGCGGCCCAGACCTCGTCGAAACGGCGCAGGTCTTCGTCGAGGAAGATGCGTGGCGGCGAGTCATGACCGGCCGGCGGAACGCCGCCGATCGCGAACCCGAGTCGCTTCTTGACGTAGCTGCCGCTCGCCTGCTCCAGTTCGGTATCGGCCAGCGCCCGTACCTTGGCGGGCGAAACCCGGTTCGTACCCGAGGCAACGACGAGTATCGGCTCGTCCGTACGCGCATCGCGAAAGACGATGGACTTCGCGATCTGCGCGACGGTGCAGCCGATCGTGTCAGCAGCTTCTTTCGCGGTTCGCGTGGATTCGGCGAGGCTCAGGACCTCGACCTCGTGACCGAGTTCCGAAAGGCGCGAGCGAAAGCGCTCGGCGCTTTTCGATAAGTCGGACGACGCAGCTGTCATCGACCGGCCTCGCCGCCGTGCGGGCCGAAGAACACTACCCAGGCCGCAAAGTCGTCGCTGAAGTCCTTGAAACGGTGCTCCTTGCCGGCGGGCACGAACAGGGCCTCGCCCGCCTCGAACTCACGTTCGACATCATCCAGCACGAACGTGCCGGTGCCGGCCTGGATGATGTAGACCTCGTCCTGGTCGTGGGGCTCCTGCCGGTCGATGTCTTTCGGCGTGTAGAAACCGATCTCGAGCGAACCGTGCTCGAGCAGCACGCCGTAGTGTTCCTCGTCGGATTTTTGCAGCGCGGCGAGCGCGCGCGCGACTGTCATGCGCTCGATCATTGCGGAAGACGTTACTCGAACGCCGGCAGGCGGGCAAATGGCCGCCGTTCACAAGGGCGTTCAGGCTAGAATGCAACCTTGGAATCTGCCTTCCGGACGCGATCGCGTGAGTGCCTTCATCCGCAATCTTCGCGGAGTCTTCATCTTCAGCTTGCTGACCCTGAACACCATTCTCTGGTTCACGCCGCTGTTTGCGCTCGCGCTTGTGAAACTCGCTATTCCGATAGCTGGCTTTCGCCGCGCGATTACGCAGGTCCTCATGTCGATTGGCGAGAACTGGATCGGCATGAATCGCCTGATCCTGGCTGGGGCCGGCTCGCTCGACTGGTCCGCATCGGGTACCGAGTCATTACGCCGCGACGGCTGGTACCTCGTCCTCTCGAATCACCAGACCTGGGTCGATATTCTGGTACTGCAAACCGTTTTTAATCGCCGCATTCCATTCCTCAAATTCTTCATCAAGCAGGAGCTCGTCTGGTTCCCGCTGCTGGGCATCGCATGGTGGGCACTGGACATGCCGTTCATGAAGCGCTACTCGCCTTCTTATCTCGCCAAGCATCCGGAGAAGAAAGGCAAGGACCTCGAGGCAACCCGCCAGGCTTGCGAGAAGTTCAGGAACACGCCCACATCGGTAATCAACTTCATCGAGGGGACCCGCTTCAGCGAGGAGAAGCGCGAAGCACGCCAGTCGCCCTACCGGCACCTGCTGAAGCCGAGGGCGGGTGGCATCGCTATTGCGCTGTCGTCAATGGGCGAACTGTTCGACGCGGTCCTCGATGTGACGATCGTGTATCCGGACGGCGTGCCCGAGTTCTGGGGGCTCTGCTGCGGCGACAAGGTGAATGTGTCGGTCGAGGTCGTCAGCCGGCCGATCGATCGCCGCCTCGTCGAGGGCGACTACGAGAACGATCGCGATTTTCGCCGCGAGGTGCACCAGTGGCTGGCGGACATATGGCAGGAAAAGGACAAGCGCATATCGGACCGTCTGCTCGAAACATTGCGCTAGCTCGCCTTTCCGAGCCCGAGTGGCGTAGACTGTAGCGAAGCCCTCCCGGAGCCATCGATGTCACACAGCCGTTACTACGATACGGTCGCTTTTGACGTTCGCGACAACGCGACGATGCTGTTCTTTGCCAAGACCTCCGATGAGGGCGACATCAAGGACTACCTGCTGCTGATGCGCGCGGTCGAGGATGATTTTGACGAGTCCTTGTACATCGAGATCAACGAAACTCAGTTCGGCGGTCATAACCTGCTCAAAGAAGCCCGCTTGCTCGGCAACACGCTGACGCTCATCCTGCACAAACCGGCAAGCGAACTCGACAATGCGACCGAGCTGGTGCTGACCTTCGACGAAACCGAGAACAATCTCTCGAGCATAGAGGCCGGTGCCTTCCGCGTTCTTGGCGATGCGCTGACGGGCGGCAACGCCTAGACAATTCGTGTCCGAACGGGAAGGGCGTCCATACAGCCTGTACATCCTGCGCTGCGCCGACGGCAGCTATTACACGGGCATCGCCTGTGACGTCGACGCGCGACTCTCGGAACACGCCACCGGCAAGCGAGGCGCGAAATACCTTCGCGGCCGCGCCCCCTTCGAGCTCGTTTTTTCCGGCAACGCGGGCAGTCGCGGCGAGGCGCAGGCGCTCGAATACCGGGTCAAGAAGCTGAAGCGGGCCGAGAAGCAGGCGCTCATCGCGGGCCGTCTCGAACTGAACCAGCTCAGGTCGTAGTGTCGGCGTCGGCCGCTTCGTCGCCTGCGAGAGGACGTACGAGTGGAATCGGCTCGGCGAATCCCGGTAGCACGATGCGGGTCTCAGTATCGTAGGTATCGCGTAGTTCGCGGAGCCGCGCGGCCAGTTCGGGCACGTTGTCGAGAATCGACGGTGGGAACGCGATGGTTCCGAACGGCTTCGTGTAGTCGTCGAAGTGTATGGGGATGACCGTCGACGCGCCCGTCGCGGTCACGGTCGCATTCCAGTAGTCGCGAAGGTAGTCGTCGCCCAGTCCCCCGAGCAAGCCGACGCCGAGCAGCACGGTATCGACCTCGACATCATCGAGGGCGCCAACGCGTATACCGGCGCTGCCCTGTACCAGCAGCGTGTTTCGCGGGTGCGAGATCACCACAGAGTAGCTGCCGCCCTCGCGCCACGCCTTGACCGGCGCGGGCATCTTCAACGGCTCGTCGATTGTGCCCGGGAAGGGTACGCTGCCGCGCCAGCCGACCGGAGCATGAACCGACTCTATAAAGCGCACCGTGAAGTTACCGAAGGTGTAGTCGGCGTTGTTCTCGACAACGACGATCTGGTCCTCGGGCACGCGAACACCGCGGGCGATGTTTGCGGTGGATTCGGAGCCCAGGATCGACGCGCTGCTGCGGTTGGCGATAGCGCCGACGTCCATGGCGTGGTCGAAGTGCGAGTGCACGGGGATGATCGCGGCAAGGCGTCGAACCCGGTACTCGTTCAGGAAGTAGTTGATCGTTGCCGCGTCGTTTTCGACGGGGCGGCCCAGCAATACGTCCATCAGCGTCGGCCGCGAGATGAAGCCGTCGATCAAAATCTGGGTCGTGCCATCGTCGATGAGCAGCGTGCCAACACCGAACCAGGTTACGCTGAGTTCGGATTCGGCATCTGGCGCCGGATCGAGTTCGACCGTATCGACGGGCGCCCGGTCGCGCCAGATGATCGTCAGGATCAGCAGCAGGACGGCCGCGGTTGCGACCAGCCCGGCGACGATGCGCTTCGCCTGGCGATAGATGCGATCGAACAGAGCGCGGTCCATGACGCCCGGGTCAGTGCTGTCCCGCTACGATCCCCGCCAGGTGTCCGGCGAGCGGCGCGAGGTAGTTGCCGAGTGCGTAGCCGAGCAGCGCCATCAGGATCGAGACCGGTACCAGGTTCGGGCGGTGATGTGCCGCAACGATGGGCGCGGATGCGGCAGCGCCGATATTGGCCGCGGATGCGATGGCCACGCTGTGAACATCAACGCGGAACAGCCAGGCGCCGGCGAGGCAGAAAAGGCCGTGGATAGCGATCCAGATAAAGGCGCCGAGAACGAACATCGGAGCCTCGGCAAGACCCGCGACCGACGCGCGCGCGCCCATTCCGGCGACGAAGACGTAGACGAGCGCCGTACCCATGGCGGTCGAATTCGGCAACGTCGATACTGGTGTCGCTGAAAGTATCAGCGCGATCGTCGTGATCAGCAGGATGCGGACGGTCGATTCCGAGAACACCGGCTCGAGTGCGGGCAGCGTCGAGGCAATACCATCCGCGATGCCGGGCGCCAGCGAACGCCCTATCCAGCTGACGCCGAACACGATGGCGATCAGGTAGAGGTACTGCGGCATCGTCGGGGGGTGGTCCTCATCAACGTGCATGTCGGCAGCGGCATCCATGGCTGCTATCCGGTCGGCCGGCACGCGCGCCCAGCGGTTGAAACGCTCGGCAAAGTCTCTCGAGGCCAGCAGGATTGGCAGCCAGACGAGATAGATTACGTTGTCCGCGATGACGGCGAGACCGAATTGTTCCTCCGGCGTGCCCAGCATCTCGGCCGTTGCGGCCATATTGGCCGTGCCGCCGATCCAGCTGCCGGCGAGTGCTCCGTAGCCCTTCCAGGCGTCCGGCGACAACGACGGGTGAACGATGAGGTAGGCCACGACACAGCCGACCATGACCCCGGCCGTGCCCATGAGCATCACGAGCACACCTTTGCCCATCACCTTGACCACGGCGGGCAGGTTGACCTTGATCAGCATCAGCACGATGAACGCCGGCAGCACGTAAGTCGACAGTCCCGAATAGATGGGCGAACTGCTCGGGATAATCGGTGCGCCGGCGATTGGAACGTTGTTCAACAGCACCGGTGTTGCGTAGATGAACAAGAGCGGCGGTACGTAGTCGAACAGCTTTGCTTTGGTCTGCTGCTGCAGGAAGAAAAAGAACGCCGCAACCGTGGCGAGAATGGCGAGCACGCCGATCGGCGACGTGACGTGAGCAGTAATTTCCGGCATCGATCGGCCTCCCCCGCGGCCAGTCCAGGCAACCCCTGGGCCACGAGTATAAGGCAGTCGAGCGGTTTACGCCGGCGCTGGCGTTGTCAGGAGAAACCGACCTGTGCGGCGAAATCGCGCCGCGTCGCGTCGTCGGTGAGGGCGGCCGCCTTGAGCGACATCCAGACGGCATCCCAGTCGTCGACCTTGCTCGGGCCGAACACGAACTTCGCGACGAAGCTGTCGAACTGTGCCAGCCGGATGACGTTTGCCGGCGGGGGCGAGCTGAAGTCGACCCTGCCCGTAAAGATCACGAGATTCGCGACGGGCACGTCCGGTACGGCTGCCTCGATGGCGCGCCTGCGGCCTTCGTTCTGGATAAGCGGGTTCAGGAACCGGCGTCTCGTGGGTCCGTCCACATGCGTCCACTGGGCCTCTTCGTCGCCACCGAACACCACGCCCGATGAATGCACGGCGCGAATGCACAGGATGCCACCTGCGGTCATCACGGCGTAATCGATGTGCGCGAGTCCGCCGTACGCACCGGGCAGCATGAAGTCGCTCATGACGTGCTTGCCGCGCTTGGCGAGCGCCCGGCGAATGCGCACGCGTCCCATGCGGATCACCGCATAACGCATGGCGTGACTGATGATCGAGCGCAGCACGAGCGTCATCAGGAGCGCGATCGCGACGGTAAACAGGAACACGGCGGGACCGACGCTCGTAATCCCGGTCTCGACAGCCGCAACGGCCGGTACCGCGACGAGCGGCAGGCTGGAAATGAGCGTGCGGACAAGAGCTTGCATGTGATCAGGGTACTGCGGGTGGCGCCTCTGGATATCGTAGCAGGTCACGTTTTTCCATATTCACACGCGCGGCGCGATTTTACCGCCCTGGTGAGGCCAGGAAGTAGCCGTCAACCTCCGTCACCTTGACCGGAGTCCCGTAGACGCCGCTCAGGACGTCCGCGTCCAGGACCTCGCGCTTGGCCCCGTCCGCGACCACCCGGCCGCCGGCGAGCAGGATGACGCGCTCTACCTCGGGCGGGAGCTCGTTAAGGTGATGGGTCACGATCAGCACGTTGCGGCCGACGGCCGCAAGGCGGCGGAGCCGATTCAGGTAGTCGAAGCTCGCCGCGAGGTCGAGTCCCGCGGTCGGTTCGTCGAGAATCAGCGTCTTCGGCTCGTGCACGAGCGCGCGGCCCAGCAGGCAGCGGCGCTGCTGACCGGTCGACATGTGCATGAGCGGTGTGCGGGCGAGGTCCTCGATGCCGAGATCGGCGAGGATTTGCGTCGCCGCCCGAAGCTGCGCGTCATCCACGCGGGCCGAAAGTACGCCGTGTATGCCGATGCTCGAGTGAAAGCCTGACACGACGACCTCGAGGGCGGTCGTTCGCGGCGTGTAACGACGCTGCAGGTCGTCCGAGACGATGCCGATTTGTCGCCTCAGCTCCCAGACGTTCCAGCGATCGCGGCCAAGAATGCGAAATACCGTGTCGGGCCGTGTCGCCGGATAGAGTTCCCGACTTATCGCTTTGAGCAAGGTGGTTTTCCCCGAACCGTTGGGGCCAAGTATCGCGACGCGTTCGTGCTGCTCGATCGTCAGGTCGAGGTTCTCGAAGACGCGGGTCGAACCGCGCCATATCGTCGCGTTCGATATCTCGACCAGCGGTGCTTCGGACATGCTCAGATTTCGTGACTTCCGGGGCGGCGTATTGTCGCCCAAACCCGCGGCAAATTGGCAATGCTATAGTCGCGATTCGATGGTTGAACAAGTGTGAAACGGTGCCACAGGGCCTGACGCCGATCCTGATCCTCATTGCGGTCGTAGTCATTTACGTGCTTGCCAAGGTCGTGTTCTACGTGCGGAAGAGCGAAGAACAGTGGGAGGAAGTCGACAAGAGCAAGCTCAAGGAATGGGATGACGAGGACGACTGGGACTAGGCGGCCTCGTATCGACACACCGGGATTTTCGATTACACTTGGCGAAAACCTCAAGGACCGCAGTATGTTCGCAAACGCCCACTGCCGGCTGCGACGGGCCGCCGGGCTCATCGCTGTGTTGCTACTCGCGGCGGCTTGCGGCCGCGACGAGGCGGCGGACGAGGAGCAGGCCGGCAACCCGGCAGCGACTGATGCCGCCACGTCGACGCGCCCGGTAGCGGAGGACAGCCTCGGCCCCGCGCCCACGCGTCCGGTTGACTCCGAGCGTTTGCCGTATGCCGAGATCGATGACCAGCTCGTCTACGGCCATTTCGCGTTTCCATCAGACATGATCGAGCCGCTGCCGGCAGTCATCGTCGTGCACGATTTGTGGGGTCTCACCGACGAGGTGCGAGCACTGTCCGATCGGCTCGCAGCGGAAGGCTACATGGTCCTCGCCGTGGATCTTTTCAACGGTGCGACCTTCGATGCGGATACCCGCAGTCGCGCCAACCGAAAAGCCGTCGAGCTGCTCGAGAATCCCGACCTGGCGGCAGCGAACATCAGCCAGGCGCTCGAGTTCGTCGGCATCGCCGGCGCGCCAGGCAAGGCCTCGCTCGGCTGGGGGCTCGGCGGGGCATGGTCGCTCAACGCGACGATGATGTTTCCGGACGAACTCGATGCGGCGATCATTTACTACGGCCAGGTCATTTCCGATGAGGAAGAGCTCGCGAAAATCTCGACGCCCGTACTCGGTCTGTTCGGCGCGCGCGATCGCGAAGTTACCGTCGACTCGGTGACCGAGTTCGAGGCGGCCATGCGCAGGCTGCGCAAGGACTACGTGGTGCAGGTCTATCCCGGGGTCGGCGCCCGCTTTGCCGACAGCACCTGGGCGACCTTCGATGCGGAGGCCGCAAGGGACGCCTGGCAACGCACCGTCGATTTCCTCGCTGCCAAGCTCGCCGCCGACGCATCCTGAGCGCGCCTCGTGATCCGACGCGTGATTCACATTACGTACAAGGCGGCGCGCCGCATCGTCGTTGCGGTCGTCGGCCTGACGGTACTGCTGCTGGGCGTCATCATGATCGTAACGCCGGGACCCGCGCTGGTCATGATCCCGCTCGGGCTCGCCATACTGAGCATCGAGTTCACGTGGGCGCGTTACTGGTTGCGCAGGGTGCGCGAAGGGATCAGCAACAACAACTCGACCGGCCGCGCAAAACGGGCGGAGGCGCATCGCGAGCGGGCAACGGAGCCGGACTAAAAAAGAAGGCGCCGGAGAGCTGAATTCGATGATCGAGTCAGCGGGCCGTCCGACACGGAGCGGTCTCCGGCGCCCAGGGATACGGCAGGGGAGCTGCCGCCGGACCATCCCGGTCCGTTTTCGCCGGATTCCCATCCGGCATTGCGGTGCGGTTCTTCCCGGGCGATCGGGGGGAGAGAAACCCGGGTCGACCCACACCGCTGGGGGTCTCATGAGAGGTCCTAAGCCTCTCGAGCCAGAAATCAGGCCGGGCGCAACATTTTCAAGCTGCGCCCGGACACGTTCCTCATGCAAGCACAGCCGAGCTGGCGAACATCAGGGTGAACAGGACGATCAGTGCGCCTGCGAGCGCGAGACCGTTCTGAACATTGGGGTTACGGTTGTACATCTCTCAAATCCTTCTGAAGAGGCCTGCCCAAGCGGCCTTGAAAAACACTGCCGGATTACCCCGGCACTGTCACCGTTGCAACCGCCGTGCCAACTTGTGTTTTCGTTTAGAATCAATGCCTTATGGTGTTGATGTAGGTTACGGAATTCCGTTAGTTACGAAAAGCCGTGACTGTTTTTACGGAATTCCGTATATTGCTCCGCATGCTGGACCAGAACGACTACCAATGGCTGTTTCGCAAGGCACCGACGATGGCGACGTCGATCTCGGAGGACGGCGTCTATCTCGATGTCAACGACGCGTTCGTTGCGCGTCTCGGCTATGAGCGCAGCGAGATGGTCGGCCGGCCGCCCGAGGACTTCGTGACTCCGGCGAGTGCGCGGCAGATCGCCGAGGAGTACCGGCCGGCGCTCAGGCGCACCGGCAATCTGGAAAACAAACCGATCAGTTTCGTCACGAGCACGGGCGAGGTGGTCGATTGCAACACCAACGCGATCGTCGAGTACGACACGGCCGGCGCCTACATGCGCACGATCGCGATGCACAGCGAGATAACGGACCAGGCGCGTGCCAACTTCAAGTATCGGCAGCTGTACCGGTCGACCCCGGCAATGTTGCACACGGTCGACGGTGACGGCCTGATCATTACGGTGACGGATCACTGGCTGCAGAAGCTCGGCTACACGCGCAAGGAAGTTGTCGGCCGGCCAATCACCGACTTTTTCAGCGAGACCGACCGCGAGCGCTATGCCGGTTCCCGATTGAAAGCGCTGATACGCGACGGCGACTTCAACAACTTCGAGCGGCAGATGGTGACCCGCAGCGGCGAGGTGCTCGATCTCGTCACCTCTGCGATTTCGCACCGCGACGCCGACGGCAATGTTGATCGAATGCTCGTTGCTTCCAAGGACGTTACAGAGCGGCTGCGCGCAGAGCGCAGGCTGCGGCAGACGTTGGCGGAAAACGCGCGCTTGAGGGAAGAGCTGGAGCGTGAACGCGACTACCTGCGCGAAGAGGTCAACGTCGCGCTGAACTTCGGCCGCATTGTCGGCACGAGCCCGGCGTTGCAGCGGATGCTGAAGCGCGTCGAGGCGGTCGCCGATACGCCGGCAAGCGTGCTTTTGCAGGGCGAGTCCGGCGTCGGCAAGGAGCTCGTCGCGAGAGCGATCCACACCAAGAGCCCGCGCCGCGAGGGACCGCTGGTCAAGGTCAACTGTGCCTCGATACCGAAAGAACTGTTCGAAAGCGAATTCTTCGGCCATGTCAAAGGCGCGTTTACGGGCGCCCATCGCGACCGGGTTGGCCGCTTCCAGCTCGCCGACGGCGGTACCATCTTCCTCGACGAAGTCGGTGAGATTCCGCTGGAACTGCAGGGCAAGCTTCTGCGTGTCCTGCAGGAAAGCGAGTTCGAGCGCGTCGGCGACGACGTTACGCGCTCCGTCGACGTGCGCGTCATCGCCGCGACCAATCGTGATCTCGAAAAGCTCATCGTCGATGGTGAGTTCCGCGAAGACCTCTTCTACCGGCTGTCGGTCTTCCCGGTCGACGTGCCGCCGCTGCGTGAACGCGGCGACGATATCGTGCAGCTGGCGCAGCATTTCCTCGCGCAGACCTGTCGGGACTTCGGTCGCGAGCAGCTGTCGCTGACGCAGGCACAGGCGGACCAGCTCAGGCGGTACGACTGGCCCGGCAACGTTCGCGAACTCAAGAACGTCATCGAGCGCGCCGTCATCCTGTCGCCGGGCAACCGGCTGCGACTCGACCTGTCCATGCCGGAGCTTGCGCCTTCCGCGGCCACGCCGGCGCAGTCCGAGGTAGCTACCCCGCCGGGCGATGGACACGACATCCTGACGGAGACCGAGATGCGCGATCTGCAGATCCGCAACACGTTGAGTGCCCTGAAGCAGTCTGGCTGGCGTGTGTCCGGGGCAGGCGGTGCGGCCGAACTGCTCGGCGTACGCCCGACGACGCTCGCGGACCGCATCCGCAGCTGGGGCATTGAAAAGCCGGGGCGCCGCTGATGCTGGCCCGCAACGGAATACGTCTGCTCGTTCTCGCACTCATCGTGGCGCTGCTGTACGCCGTGCAGGCCTTGCCGATAGCCGAGTGGTTGCAGAGTTCGGAAAACTGGGCGCGTGAAAACCCGCTGACGGGCGCGGCGCTGTTCATCGCGCTGACCATTGTTGCCGCCCTCGCGATGACCCCGGGCTGGGTGCCCATGACGCTGGCCGGGCTGTTGTTCGGCCTCGGGCCCGGCATCGTTTACGCGATGATCGGCATAAGCGTTGGCGCCACCGCCGCCATGCTCGCTGGTCGGACGCTCGCACGATCGTGGATCGAGCGCCGAATCTCGGGCAACGAGCGCATGCGGGCACTCGACGATGCGCTCGGCGAGCAGGCCTTTGCCATAGTCGCGCTGACGCGCATGGCGCTTGTCATTCCGTTCAACGTGCTGAACTACGCCTATGGACTGACCCGCGTCGACGTTCGAACCTACTCGCTAGCCACAGCGGTCGGTATGCTGCCGATCGTGTCGATGTACGTGTACCTGGGTACGCTGGCGCGGGACATCGGCCAGGTCCTGGCGGGCGAGGTTGACCCCGGCATCGGCACCTGGTGGATCGCGGGCATCGGTGTCGCTGTCATTACGATCGTCGTCGCGATCATCCGGCGAACCGTGATTCGCGTACTCGATGAAAAGCTCGAATCGAGGCGGGCACTGAAAACCCTTGAGCAGGGAGAGTAAATCAGCACAATGACGACCATGATGTTCCGGACCCTTCTCGCGTACCTGGGCATGGTCGTACTTGCCCTGCCGGCGAACGCCGCCGACCCGCAGCTGCCCGTCGGCGTGCAGAGCGCTATGAATCTGCGCGACCTCCCGCACGAGTCCCTGAGCATTCACGTCAGCGACCTGGAGACCGGCGATACCGTGCTCGCCTGGAATGCCGACGTTCCGCGCAATCCGGCGTCGACAATGAAAGCTGTCACGACCCTCGTCGCGCTCGATGTGCTCGGCCCGAGCTATCGCTGGAAGACCGACATCTATGCGCTCGGTGAGATAGAGGGCGGCCGACTCGATGGCGACCTGCTCATCAAGGGCTACGGCGATCCGTTCCTGGTCACCGAGCGAGTGTGGCGCCTGCAGCGCGACATCAACCAGGTCGGTATCCGTCACATCGCGGGCGATCTCGTTCTGGACGACAGCTTCTTCGACGTGGGGCCACACGATCCTGGCGACTTCGACCGCCAGCCGCTGCGCGCCTACAACGTCGGACCGAATGCGTTAATGATGAACTTCAAGGTCGTGCGCTACTGGTTCGAACCCGACCCTTCGGTCAACGGCGTGCGCGTGATCCTCGACCCGCCGCTCGAAAACCTGCAAGTCGAAAACCGCCTCTCGCTCGCCGAACGCAGCTGCCGGGGTTACCAGCGCGGCATCTCGATCACACCGAACGCGCAGTACTCCGCGATGATCCTTGAAGGGCGCTTTCCGAATCGCTGTGAGCGCTACGCAATGGATCGCACGGCGCTCGATCACAACGCGTTCGCGTATGGGCTGTTCGCGGCGCTCTGGAAGGAGTCGGGTGGCGTGCTCGAAGGCGACTACAAGAACAGCGTCGCGCCGGAAGAGATCGAACCGATACTGTCGTTCAGCTCACTGTCGCTCTCCGAGATCATTCGCCGCGTCAACAAGCACAGCAACAACGTCATGGCCCGCCACCTGCTGTACACGCTGTCAGCCGAGACGCTGGGCCCGCCCGGCACCGAGCAGGGGGGTCGCGACGTGATCCGCGACTGGGTCTCGAATCGCGCCCCTGGTGCCGAGAGCCTCTGGCTCGACAACGGTGCCGGACTGTCGCGCGATTCACGAATCAACGCGGAAGACTTCAATCGCATCCTGCAGTACGCCTGGCGGCAGCCGTACATGCCCGAGTTCTCGTCCTCGCTCGCGCTGTCCGGCCATGACGGTACGCTGCGCAAGCGCTTCGATGATCCCGCGCTGACGGGACGCGCGCACTTGAAAACGGGCTCGCTCGACCACGTCGCCGCGATCGCGGGCTACATGCAGGCCCGCTCGGGCCGTCGCTTCGCCGTAGTCGTCTTGCAGAATCACGAAGACGTCCACCGGGGTCCGGGCGAAGAGGTGCAGTACGCGCTGTTGCGCTGGCTCAACGAGCAGTAGCGCTGTAGTACACTCGCCACCGAATTTGGGAGTTCACCATGCGCAGCACAATTGCAATCCTGGTTTTACTGCTGTCGACGAGCGCGCTCGCCGAGACCGGCTACGTAACCGACCGCCTGAGGCTCGGCCTGCACAACGCCGAGGATACGAGCGATACGCCGTTCCGCTACCTCGAAAGCGGCGATTCCTTCGAAATCCTGTCCCGAACGCGTTACTACGCGCAGGTCCAGATGCCGGACGGCGTGACGGGCTACGTCAAGCTCAACTACGTGGTCTTCGAGCCGCCGGCAAAACTCATCGTCAACGAATCGCTGGCCGAGCAGGCGCGCCTCGAGGCCGAAATCGAGGACATGCGCGAGTCGTTCGCCGAGCCCGCCGCGCTGATCGAGGAACTGAGGGGCAACGCCGCCAATCTCCGGGTCGACGTGGACACCGCGACCGCGCGAATTGCAGAGCTGGAGGCGGAAAACGCGCGCATGATGGCGCGCCAGGCCAACTACAGCCACAGCCTGCCGTACACCTGGGTTGGCGGCGCGACCGTGGTCTGCCTGGTGGCTGGCTTCCTGCTCGGCTTGTGGTGGGTGGACCGCCAGAACCGCAAACGGCACGGCGGCATTCGCGTCGTTTAGCTACGCGGCTTCGGTGATGTCGTCGGAGCAGCCGCCGCGTACGGGCAGCTGCGCGTCGTCGAAGATGCCGTCGATATCGTCCTGCGAGCGCGCATGCCGCGTGCGCTCGAGCTGGTCCGACGTGATGTGCGGCGCAAACAGCTGCACGAAGTCGAGCATGTAACGGCGCAGCACTGCGTCCTTGCGGAAACCGATCCAGGTGGTCGAGCGAGGGAACAGGCCCTCGGCCTCGATCGCCGTCAGGTCCGTGTCTTCGCAGTCTTCCGCCATGCTCGCGACGATGCCGACGCCGAGGCCCATGCGAACGTAGGTCTTGATCACGTCCGCATCGCGCGCCGTGAAGACGACGTCGGGATCGAGCCCCTCGTCCGCGAACGCTTTCTTGAGCGATGATTGGCCGCCGAAGCTGAACACGTAGGTCACGAGCGGATACTTGGCGAGTTCGTGCAGGTCGGCCTTGCCGTCCAGCTGCGTCAGCTCGTGATCGAGCGGCACGATGATCTTTCGATCCCAGTGGTAGCTCGGCACGAGCAGCAGGTCCGTGAACAGGTCACGCGAGCCGGTCGCTATCGCGAAGTCGATCTCGTTGGCCGCAACCATGTCGGCGATCTGTTCCGACGTGCCCTGGTGCAGGTTGAGATTGACCTTGGGAAACCGCTGCCGGAATGCGCGAATGACCTCGGGCAGCACGTAGCGAGCCTGCGTGTGCGTGGTCGCGATCGACAGCGTGCCCTCTTCCTCGTGGTAGTAGTCCGAGGCGAGACTGCGAATATTCTCGACCTCCTGCATGATCAGCCGCGCACGATCGATGACCTGGCGGCCAGCCGCCGTGATCCCGCCCAGGCTCTTGCCCTTGCGAGTAAACAGCTGCAGACCCAGCTCCTCCTCCAGGAGCTTTAGCTGTTTGCTCACCCCGGGCTGCGACGTGTACAGGCGTTCCGCAGCCGCCGTGATGTTGAGCCCATTATCGACAATCGCAAGCAGATACTTGAGTTGTTGTAGTTTCATTGGAAAAGCATGCCCCCGCGCGCTTATGAGATATGACAACGGCCGCGCGGGATCGTTTCAGAAAACGCGACAAATAACTCATTAGTATTAATTTCACGCGAAACAATGGATTGCGGAACATTTATGCGCATAAATCGCGAATGCGCGGATCTACATATAACACAAGGGAATAAGGCCAGGCAGACTCCGTCTTTTTGGCCGTCCGGGACGCTGGCTATAGTCACTCGCCGCCGCCCAGACGGGGCGTCAGGACAGATTCCCGGCATTCCCGCGCCCCGGGCTTAGGTAGAATCACTGGCCCGTTGACGGTTCGGGCGGGCGCGACGGCAGCCAATGCACCCGGGCCGGGTAGAAAAGGACAACAACATGATCTACGACAACATCCTCGAGACCATCGGCAATACGCCCGTCGTGCGCTTGAACCGCATGGGGCCGGACAACGTCGACCTGTACGTCAAGGTCGAGTCGTTCAACCCGCTGGCGTCGGTCAAGGACCGCCTCGCCTACGCGATCATCAACGACGCGGAGAAGAAGGGCCTCCTGAAGCCGGGTGACACCGTCGTCGAGGCCACGTCGGGTAACACCGGCATTGCGCTGGCGATGGTCTGCGCCGCGAAGGGCTACCAGTTCGTCGCAACGATGGCCGAGACGTTTTCGATCGAACGCCGCAAGATCATGCGCGGGCTCGGCGCCAAGGTAATTCTGACGCCGGCCGCCGAGCGCGGTTCGGGCATGGTCAGGAAGGCCGAAGAGCTCGCAAAGGAACACGGCTGGTTCCTCGCCCGGCAGTTCGAGAACCCGGCCAACCCCGAGTATCACGCTTCGACGACCGGTCCGGAGATTCTCAAGGACTTCGCCGGGCGGCGCCTCGACTACTGGGTGACCGGCTACGGCACGGGTGGCACGATGTCGGGCGCCGGCAAGACGCTCAAGGCGGCGCGGCCGGACTTGAAGATCGTCGCAACCGAGCCCGAGCACGCCTCGCTGCTGTCGGGGGCCGACTGGAACCCACACAAGATCCAGGGCTGGACGCCGGACTTCATTCCGGACGTGCTCGACCGCGAGATCTTCGACGAGCTCCTGACCGTCAGTGACGACCGCGCCATCGAAGTGTCGCGCGAACTGGCGGCGAAGGAGGGCATCTTTACGGGTATCTCGGCCGGCGCGACCCTCGCCACGGCGCTCGACGTTGCCGACAAGGCGGAGGACGGCGCCGTGATCCTGGCCATGCTGCCGGATACCGGCGAGCGCTACCTGTCGACGCCGCTGTTCGAAGGCGTCAACGAGGGCTCCGACGACGACTGGCTCACGACGGTGACCATCTGACCTTACAGGACCATCTGTGCACGCTAAGTGACTGATTTACGGTCACGCCTGAGACATTGATCACAGCGTCAGGACGCCGCTTGCGGCAAGCTGTGAGATCGACGCTCGAGCGTGGGATCCGATGTGTCCGCAGACCTGCACAACCTGACAACAAGAAGAAATATCGGTAAAGCCAAGGACCTGCTGCACTCACTGGTGCCGAGAGCCCAGTGCTTCTGCTTTTATGACCTCAACCGTGACTGCCTCTGGTCGAGTGACGGAGCGGACGATTATGAGACCGACGAGTTCGTTTCCGAACTGTCGGCGGAAGTGTTTGCCGAGAGCGGCGAGAACGCGGAGTTCGTCCGCCGCACGCTGAAGTCGGGGCGGACCCTGCTGGTCCTGCCCGTGCGTGCCGACAGCGGTACCGATCTCGGTCTGCTCGTCATCGTGTTTTCGCGCAATGCTGGCAAGTCATCCTGGTTCAACCCGAGCACCCTGTACGGCGTGCTCGCACCGGCCATTGCCGTCATCGCCGAGACGCTGACGCTCAACCTGAAGCTCAGCGAGCAGGCCTCGGAAATCGACCGGATCGAGAAAGAGCTGACACTGCTCTACGAAGTCGACGAGAAGATCCACGGCGTTTCGCGCAGTCATGCCGGGCTCGCACAGCTCGTCGGCCAGAGCGGGCGCTTTCTGAACATTGCCTACAGCGTGTTGCTGATCCCCGCGAAACGGATTCGCGTCAGCGCCACGCACACGAGCTGGAAGAACGTCAACCGCAAGGTGCTCGACCGCTACCTGATCGAGCAGCTGATACCTCGCGTCGAGGGCAAGCGTTCGCCCGTCGTATTCGAGATGCCGGCCGACGAGGGCGGCACGGACGCGAGCTACCAGACGCTGGTCTGCCCGATCGCGGACCAGGCGGGCAACGTGCAGGGTGTGCTTGCACAGCTCGGCCGGGTCAACAACAGGCCGTTTACGAACAGCCACCGGCGCTTCATGGCGCACATCGCGCGCAAGGCCGAATACGTCATCGAGCAGTCCTTCGATGCGATGACGGGCCTCATGAACCGGGCCGGGTTCGAGGCCCAGCTGCACGAGTCGTGGAAGAACCTCGACGCGAAGGAAGACACCCACCAGATCATCTACCTGGATCTCGACAACCTGCAGCTGGTCAACGACACATTCGGCCGCCGCGCAGGTGACGAAGTGATCATGCGCTTTGCGCGCCTCCTCGATGCAGACCTGCCGAAAAGTGCGGTTGCCTCGCGGCTGACGGGCGATGACTTCTGCCTGCTGCTGACGCATGCAAGCGACAGCGACGCGATGGAAATCGCCCAGTCGATACGTAAGCGCGGCGAGGCGCTGCGTTATCTCGAGGGCGACAAGTCGCTGCAGGTCACGATCAGCATCGGCATCGCGGCGTTCTCACGGGCATCCGGCGACGAGGCCAAGGCGCTGACGTCGGCGAGGATGGCCTGCGAGTCGGCCAAGGATCACGGTCGCGATCGTATCGAGGTATTCAATCTCACGAACGAGAGCATCATCCAGCGTCACGACGACATGGAGCTCATCGCCGATATCCAGCGCGCGATTGATTCGGACGGCTTCGAGCTGCTCGCGCAGCCGATCCTCGCAATCGGTGACAAGGTCGATCGGCCGCGCTACGAGATCCTGCTGCGCATGAAGGACCGCGACGGCGCGACGCTGCCGTCGAGCGCGCTGTTCTCGGCCGCGGAACGCTACCAGATCATGCCGCAGATCGATCGCTGGGTTGCAAGCGCGACGATGGCGCGGCTTGGAAAAGTGGCCGACCTGATTCGGTCACGCAATGCACTGTTCTCGATAAACCTGTCCGGGCAGTCGCTCGGTGACGACGACATACTCGGGTTCATCGAGGAAGAAGTCAGCGAGTCCGGCGTGCCGATCGAGGCGATCGGTTTCGAGGTGACGGAGTCGGCGGCCGTGTCGAACTTTGCGAAGGCGCAGTTCTTTATCAACGAGCTGCATGCGCGCGGCTGCACGATCGCGCTGGACGACTTCGGCGCCGGGCTGAGCTCGTTCGCCTACCTCAAGAACTTCAAGGTCGACACGCTCAAGATCGACGGCAGTTTCATTCGGGACATCACGAGGAACCAGATTTCCGAGTCGATGGTCGTTGCGATCACGCAGGTCGCCCGCGTCATGGGCCTGGACACCGTCGCCGAGTACGTCGAATGCGAGGAAACCCGCAAGCTCGTCCGGGAGCTCGGCGTCGACTTCGCACAGGGCCATGAGGTCGGCAAACCGGAGCCGCTGAGCGACGTGCTCGCGCACCTCGAAGCGCTCGAAGAGTCTGCCTAGAAGACGCCCGCCTCGAGGCCGGCCGCCATCGTCAGGCCCAGTTCCTCGCAATCCGTCAAACGTGACTCGTCGAACTCGCCGGCGATCAGCACGGGTTCCTGCACTTCTCGCACGGACAGCCCTGCGAGAATGCGGCGGATACTGGATATCGCGCCGGTACCGTCGTTGCCCGCACGCACGAAGATCGCGAACGGTTTGCCGTCGACCTTGCCTTCAACCGGGTAGAAGACCCGGTCGAGAAAGTACTTCATCGCCCCCGACATGTAGCCGAAGTTCTCGGGCGTGCCGAGGATAAAGCCGTCGCACCAGAGCAGGTCCTCAGGCGACGCCGCGAGCGCTTCCTGTACCCGAACCTCGACGTCGGTAACGTCCGGGTGCTTCGCACCGGCAATGACGGCTTCGGCCATGCGTTCCGTCGAGCCGGATTGCGAGTGATAGACGATGAGGAGCTTCGCGGTCATCGCTGCCAGTGTAACCGCGACAGCCGCTTATTTTTCGCTAGACTGCCAGTGATGATCGACGCGATTGCCAACGACGCCGGGCTGCCGGCCGCCCTGACGGCCGTCGTCGCCAGCTGGGAAGAGCGCCTGGCGGAGCGCCATGGGGAAGAGGCGGTATCCGCCGCCGATGACAGGATCAAGCGGCTCGTCGCCATCAGCGAATTCGCTGCAACGACGCTGCTGCGTGAATGGCAGCGGGTCAGCGACGACCCGGAGCGGCTGTTCCAGCCGTTCGATGCGGACGCCCTGGCCCGCTTCGCGGATGCGCAGGCGACCAGCGACGCGCCTATAGCGGAGGTGAAGACCGCGCTGAGGCAGCGCCGCAACCTGGAGCTGCTCGGCGTGCTGGCGCGAGAGTCCGAGCGTAGTGCGAGCGTCGATGCATCGATCAAGGCGCTGTCCGTCATCGCCGATGAGCTGCTGCGCGCGGCTGCAGACTATGCGCAGGCGCAGATGCTCGAGCGCTTTGGCTGGCTGCGCGATGCCGACGGGGAGCCCGTGCCGCTCGTGGTTATCGGCATGGGCAAGCTCGGCGGTGGCGAGCTCAACTTCTCGTCGGACATCGATGTGATATTCGCCTACCCGCGCGACGGCGAGAGCGACGGTCGCAAGGTCCTGCCCGCGCAGCCGTACTTCGATCGACTCTCACGCCAGGTGGTCAGCCTGCTCGACGAAGCGACCGCCGACGGCTTCGTGTTCCGCACCGACACCCGCCTGCGGCCGTTTGGGGACAGCGGTCCGCCGGTCGTCAGTTTCGCGGCGCTCGAGTCCTACCTGCTGCAGCACGGCCGCGACTGGGAGCGCTATGCCTACGTCAAGGCACGGCTGGTCGGACCGCGGCCTGGCAATGAGATAGAGCAGGAGCTGATCGGTGAGCTGATTCGTCCGTTCGTGTACCGTCGATACCTCGACTACGGCGTCTTCGAATCGCTGCGCGACATGCATTCGATGATCGCGGCGGAGGTCGAGCGCCGTGACCGCGCCAACGACGTGAAGCTCGGGCCCGGCGGCATTCGCGAGATCGAGTTCCTGGTGCAATCGCTGCAGCTCGTGCGAGGCGGAGACAGGTCGGAACTGAAGACGCCGTCGCTGCTCCGCGCACTGCCGCTCCTCGGCGACGATCGCGGCGTCGGTGCGGATGGGGCGCTCGAGCTTCTCGACGCCTACCGATACCTGCGCCGGATCGAGAACTTCATCCAGGCAATTCGTGACAAGCAGACGCACGAGCTGCCCGCCGACGATGTCGATCGTGCGCGCCTCTGCGTCGCGATGGGGGTCTCCGGCTGGGACGCGCTGCTCGAGGAGCTCGACCGGCACAGGGCGGTCGTCACGAAGCACTTCGATGCCATCGCCTTCCGGGGCGAGCCGGCTGCGGGTCGCGCCGACGACGACTACGAATCGCTGTGGGAAGCCGGTGCCGCCACGAGTGAGTGGCAGGCCCTGCTCGCAAAGCGCGGCGTGGCCGATGCCGCCGACGTCGCGACCGCACTGACGGGTTCCCAGCACCTCCCGGCGGCGCAGAAGGCTGATGCGACGTCGACGGCCCGGCTGCAGACCTTCGTTCCGAGGATGCTGCGGCTGGTCGAGGCGCGGCCCGGTGCCGCGGTCGCCGTCGAACGCGCCCTGTCGATCATCGAGCAGATTCTTCGCCGCAGTGCCTACATCGCGCTCCTGAACGAGAACCAGTTGGCCGCGTCGCGACTGCTGCACCTCTGCGAGCGTTCCGACTATATCGCCACCGAGATCGCGCGTTTTCCCGTGCTGCTCGACGAGCTTCTGGATCCGCGGCTGGTCACGGGGCCGCTGGCAAAGGCCGACATCCTGGCCGAATTTGACGATCGACGAACAGCTGACGACGACATCGAGAGCCAGACCGAGCAGCTCGCCCAGTTCCAGCGCGCGACGATGTTCCGTATCGCCGTCGCGGACTTCGCCGGCGAACTGCCGATCATGAAGGTCAGCGACAGCCTGACCTTTCTTGCCGAGGCGGTTCTCGATATCACGCTCCGCCTTGCCTGGGACGATCTCGCGGTCCGCCACGGCGAGCCAACCTACGTGCTCGACGGGGAGCGCCTGAAGGCCGGCTTCGGCATCATCGGCTACGGCAAGCTCGGCGGGCTCGAGCTGTCCTACGGCTCCGACCTCGACATCGTCTTCCTGCACGATTCGGTGGGCGACAAGCAGGTCACGGACGGCGACCGGCCGCTCGACAACGCGGTGTTCTTTCAGCGGCTCGTCCGCAGGCTGGTACATATCCTCGGCACGCGCACCCGAACCGGCCAGCTCTACGAAATCGACACGCGGCTTCGCCCGAGTGGCCGCAAGGGGCTGCTCGTTACGAGCGTCGAGGCCTTCGAGCGCTACCAGGAAGAACACGCCTGGACCTGGGAACACCAGGCGCTCTTGCGGGCGCGCCCCGTTGCCGGCAGTGACGCCATCGGCACCGAGTTCGAGCGCGTCCGCACCGAGACCCTCAAGGGCCGTGTGCGCCGCGAGTCGCTTCGCGACGACGTCCTGTCGATGCGGGCGAAGATGCGCGCCGAACTCGATCGCGGCGCGGCGGGTCAATTCGACCTCAAGCACGGTGAAGGCGGCGTCGGCGACATCGAGTTTCTCGTGCAGTACCTAGTCCTTGCGAACGCGGACGCGCACCCGGCCGTCATCGAGTACTCCGACAATATCCGCCAGCTGGACGTGCTCGCGGCAAGCGGTATTGTCGGTGCCGAGGCGGCGAGCGAGCTGCAGGACATTTATCGCGCTTACCGCGTCCGCCAGCACCACATCGCGCTCGAGGACGAGGTGGATGTCGTGGACGGAGCCGAGTTCCTGCCGGAGCGGCGGCGCGTCAGGGAGCTGTGGCGTCAGTACCTCGAAGCGTAGCCGGGCTTCGGGCCCCCGCGTATAATCCGCGCTTCCAGTCATCTTCAGGGGTTTGGCGTGGCAGCCAGAGCAGGAACCATCGACCAGAATCTGATACCGGCCAATGCGCAGCATCGCTACCAGGTACGCTCGCGCGATCTGCCGCTGTCATGCCCGATGCCGGGTATGTACCTGTGGAACTCGCACCCCAAGGTCTACCTCCCCATCGAGGAGACGGGCGAGGCCAAGTGCCCGTACTGCGGCGCGCAGTACTACCTTTCCGACGACGAGTAAGCCCAGGTGCACATCGTTACCGGTGGCGCCGGGTTTGTCGGCAGCAATCTCGCCCGCGACCTGATCGCGCGCGGTTACGACGATGTAGTGATCGTCGACGACCTGAGTGACGGCCACAAGTTCGTCAACTTCTCGGACCTCGCGATCGCGGACTACCTCGACAAGGACGAGTTCCTGACGCGCATGGAGGACCCGGGTTTCGTCGCCGGGCTCAAGGCCATCTTCCATAACGGCGCCTGCTCGACGACGACCGAGTGGGACGGTCGCTACATGATGGAAAACAACTACGGCTACTCGCAGGTGCTGCTGCATCACTGCCTCGACCATCGTGTGCCGTATATCTACGCATCGTCGGCAGCCGTGTACGGCGCGTCGACCGATTTCAGCGAAGCGCCCGAGAATGAGAAGCCGCTGAACGTGTACGGCTACTCGAAGCTGCAGTTCGACCGCTACGTGCGCCGGGTGGCGCTCGACGCCGACAGCCAGGTTGTCGGCCTGCGCTACTTCAATGTTTATGGGCCGCGCGAACAGCACAAAGGCTCAATGGCCAGCGTCGCGTTCCATTTCAACAACCAGGTCCGCGATGATGGCGAGGTCCGCCTGTTCGAGGGAACGTCCGGCTACGGGGATGGCGATCAGCTGCGTGATTTCGTCTACGTCGACGACATCTGTGCCGTGAACCTGTGGTTCCTCGACAATCCGAAGGTATCGGGCGTGTTCAATGCCGGCACGGGTCGGGCGCAGACGTTCAACGACGTCGCGAACGCCGTGATCGCCTGGCACGGTAGCGGCGAGATCCGCTACATCCCGTTCCCGGAGCACCTCGAGGGCGCGTACCAGAGCTATACGCAGGCCGACCTGACCGCGCTGCGCGGCGCGGGTTGCGATGTACGTTTCCGTCCGGTCGAGGACGGCGTGCGCGAATACCTGGACGTCATCAACGGCTGATCGATGAGCGCCGCCGCGACACTCGTCGTCGGGCCGTCCTGGGTGGGCGACATGGTCATGGCGCAGGCCCTGTTCAAGCACCTCAAGTTGCACGCGCCGGAACGGCCGGTCGACGTACTTGCACCGGCCTGGTCACTGCCTGTCGTTGCGCGCATGCCCGAGATCCGCGCAGGCATTGCGGCGGAGACCGGCCACGGCGAGCTCGGCATCGGCAGGCGCCGCCGCATCGGTCACGAGCTGCGGGGTTTCTACGATCGCGCCATCGTGCTGCCGCGCTCGCTCAAGGCGGCGCTCGTTCCGTGGTTTGCCGACATCGATACCCGTACTGGTTTCCGCGGCGAGTCGCGCTATTGGCTCATCAACGACATGCGGCCTTTCGATCGGGACGTGCTCGACCAGACCGTCAAGCGCTTCGTGGCGCTCGGCACCGACAGCAACGAGTCGTTGCCCGAGATCCCGTTTCCCGAGCTCAGAGTATCCGCCGAAAACCAGCGCGCCGCGATGCAGAAACTCGATCTTGCCGGCGATCGCCCGGTCGTCGCGTTCATGCCGGGCGCGGAATACGGGCCGGCGAAGTGCTGGCCACTCGATCACTTCGCCGAACTGGCAGGGCTGCTCGCCGACGACGGCTATGCCGTCTGGATCATGGGTTCGGAGAAGGACCGTCCTTCGGGGGACGAGATCGCGGCTGCGAGCAATGCGATCAACATCTGCGGCAAGACCTCTCTGGAGGACGTAATCGACCTGCTCGGCTACGCCGAGCAGGCGGTGAGCAATGACTCCGGCCTGATGCACGTCGCGGCCGCGGTCGGTACGCACGTGCACGGCATCTACGGTTCATCGTCGCCGCGCTTCACGCCGCCCCTCACCGATTCGAAGACCGTGCAGTGGCTCGAACTCGACTGCAGCCCGTGCTTCGAACGCAACTGCCCGCTCGGGCACTTGCGCTGCCTGAAGGAGATCGAGCCATTGACGGTGCTCGAGGCCGTCCGTTCCGTCAGGAGCGCGCGACGAGCGGAAAGCTAACGCCGGCGCTCATAGCCAATGGTCAATGATCGCCGAGGGCCAGGTCGATCTTTGCCGTGACGTCGTCAACCTCGATGAGATCCATCGCGTCCGGATGCCGCACGCGCTGCCCCCAGCGAACGGCGTCTTCCGTCTTGCCCATGAACTTCTTTAGTGCGTCGGGATAGCGATTCACCGTGAGCTGCCGCGAAACGAAGGGCCCTGTCCTGCCCGGGTTCGACGTCGCGTACAGGCCGATCACGGGCGTGCCTGCCGCCGTTGCCATGTGCGCCGGTCCGGAGTCGGGCGATATGACGAGATCAGCGGCACCGAACAGGGCAAACGACTGCTTCAACGTCGTCTGGCCGATGAGGTTGCGAATACCGGCGCCCACCTCGGTGGAGATGGTCTCGCCATACTCGCGTTCGACATCCGTGCCGCCGCCCGTCAGCAGGATCCGGGCATTGTGCTGCTCGCGCGCGTGCCGCGCGACTTCGATAAAACGCTCGATGCGCCAGTTGCGAAAGTTGCGGCTGCGCTGACTCGTGCACGGACTGATGACGACGGTCGGGTAGCGGCAGTGGCTCGCGGCGAACTCGCGGTCCGCGTCGGTGACGGGGATGTCCCAGCGCATCGGTGTCGGCTCGGCGCCAATCTTGCGTGCGAATCCCATCATCGCCTCCAGCGCATGCTCGCGGGAGACGTGCGGAATGCGACGATTGGTAAACAGCCACTGGAAGTCGCGTGCACGCTGCCGATCAAATCCGAGTCGAAGCGGCGACGGGATCAGCCGGCAAAGGCGATTTGCGCGCATCGACGCGTGCATGCAAAGCGCAGCGTCGAACTGCCGGCCCAGGACGGCCTTCTTCACATCCGCGTAAGCGGCGCGACCTTTGGCTTTATCGAAGATGATAAACTCCACGCCGTCGATATCGCCGAGCAGCAGGGCTTCGGTCTTGCCGATGATCCAGGTGATTTCCGTCTGCGGCCAGTTGTCCTGCAAGTTGCGAACGACGGCCAGTGCGTGGCAGGTGTCACCGATCGCCGAGAGTCGGACGACACACAGGCTGCCGGGCGCAGAATTCCGGGACCACTCAGACAAGTCGATAAAGGGACGGACGCGTTGACCGAAACCGTCGAGAGAACCAAGACCGGCGCCATCCTATACGATCAGCTGATCATCAACCAGATTTCCGAGGACCTGTTCACGCCAGAAGGCTGGACACATTCGGAGCTGATCGCGGGCAAGCTCGGCTCGGGCGGACGCGGCAGCACCTACTTTGTCGGCAACGTGCCGCGGCAGTTCGTACTGCGTCACTACATGCGCGGCGGCATGATCGGCAAGCTCGTTCGCGACCACTACTTCTGGACCGGCGAAGACTCGACGCGCTGCTTTGCCGAATGGCGCATGCTCGCCAAGATGGCCGACTTCAAGCTGCCGGTCCCGCGGCCGGCGGCCGCCCGCTATGTTCGCAGCGGTCCGTTCTATCGCTGCGATATCATCACGCTACGGCTGCCGAACGTGAGGCCGCTTTCCGAAGTGATCGCGGGTACATCGCGGCCGCCGGAGTTCTGGTCGTCGATAGGCGCCGCCATCCAGACGTTTCACGAGGCCGGCGTGTATCACGCCGACATGAACGCCTACAACCTGCAGATCGATGACAACGACCGTCTGTGGATGCTCGACTTCGACAAGGGTCGGCTGCGGCAGCCCGGGCCCTGGAAGCAGCAGACGCTGGAGCGTCTGCACCGCAGCCTGAACAAGATCGCTTCCCTTGACCCCGCCGTGAGGTTCGGGACGGCTGAATGGGAGGCGCTGCTCGAAGGTTACTTCAGCGCGTCGAGGTCCGCGTAAGGATCCGGGTAGCCCTCGGGCAGGTTCTTGAACTTCTTGTGCACCCAGAAGTACTGCTCCGGGCAGCGGCGAATCTGCTGTTCCAGCACGTCCACGTACTTCTTGGTATCGGCAATCTCGTCGTCGCTCGGGAAGTCATCGAGCGGCGGCAGGATGCGGAACACGTAGGTGTTGTCCGCCAGGCGTTCCGGAAAAAACGGCAGGGTAACGGCCTTGCCGAGTCGCGCCAGCGTCGAGGTCGCGGTCGTATGCATCGTCGGCTGGCCGAAGAACTCGACGACGGCCGAACCCTTGCGATCGTAGCTCTGGTCCGGGGCGTACCAGACCGCGCGCCCGTTCCGCAGGCTTCTCACCATGCGCTTGATGTCGCGTTTCTCGATCGTGGCATCGGCGGAGACCTCGCGACCGGTGCGCTGCAGCTCGGTAATGAACTCGCTGCGATTCTTGCGGTACACGGCATCGTAGGGCGGGGCGTTCATCGCGAGTACCCGGCCCATGATCTCCAGGGTCGTGAAGTGCGCGCTCAGAAGGATCACGCCCTTGCCGGCATCAAGCGCCGCGTTCAGGTGCTCGAGACCTTCCAGCTTGCCGATGCGCACGTGGAAGCGATCGGAGGCCCAGCGGCCGAGGCCCATCTCGATGATGGCCATGCCCAGCGACTCGTAGTGGCGTTTCCCGAGCGCGTCGCGCTCTTCGGCCGACAGCTCCGGGAAGCACAGCTCGATATTGCGCCGGACGATCGTACGCCGGCGGCCGGTTGCATGCACCAGCCGGCCGAGCACGCGGCCAATGCCGAGCGACAGCCGCTGCGGCAGCAGGCAGATGAGCCGGAGAATGCCGATACCGATCCAGGTCGGCCAGTACTGCGGCTGCCAGAAGCTTGCAAGCGATCTACGGTCACTGGCCATAGTGACCGGAGCTTAGGGAGAGCGTGTCGAGGTGTAAAGTCGCCGGCTATTCGGAGATGCCGTCGATGTAGGCGCCGTCGTTCGCGCTCGTTTCGTCATCGCGGGCGACGGCCGCGTCCATCTCGGCGGGTGACTGGTCGGTCTGGATGCCGACATGGAAGGCCGCAAAGCCGGGCATGACGACCTGGTTGCGCGCCATGCCGATGATGCGCCCTGCGTACGGCGAGCGCAGTTCGACCCGCGCATTGCTCATCGGGTCGGTGATCGTGCCGAGCAGGTCGCCCTTGCGGACCGTGCTGCCCAGGCTCACGTCCGACAGCAGGATGCCGCCCGAGTCCGCGCGGACCCAGGTCGACCGGTAGTAGACCGGTTCCGGATCACCCCAGAGCCGGATGCGCTTGACCATGCCGAGGGACGTAATCAGTGTCTCGATGCCCTTGACGCCGTGCTTCACTTCGCCGAGTTCGAGCTGCAGCGGGCCGCCGGCTTCGAGCGTCACCGCCGGAATGCCGGCCTGCGTTGCCGCATGCCTGAGCGTGCCGACGCCCGGCGTGCTGTGCAGGATCACGGTGGACCCGAAGCCCTGCGTCAGCGTAACGACGTCCGGGTTACGCAGATCCGCGCGAATCTGCGGCAGGTTGGCGCGCTCGAAGGAACCCGTGTGCAGGTCGACGAGCGCATCGCAATGCGACACGACGTTCTCGAAGAACGAATTGGCGATTCGCGCGGCAGCGCTGCCGTTCGGATTGCCGGGGAAGTAGCGATTCAGGTCGCGACGGTCGGGCAGGTAGCGCGAGCCGCGACGGAAACCCTGGACGTTCACGATCGGCACGCCGATCAGCGCGCCGGAAAGATCTTCAGGATCGATGTCGTGCATGACGCGACGCACCATCTCGATGCCATTGAGCTCGTCGCCGTGCACGGCGGCGGTCAGACACAGCGTCGGCCCGGGCATGGCACCGTTCATGACGAGCACCGGGGTGGACACCGGAACGCCCTCGAACAGCTCGGTGGCGGCCCAGCTGAGCCGCTCGGACGTGCCCGGGGCAACCTCGGCACCGAGGATGCGGAGCGATGCCGGCAGGTTGCCGGCCGTGGTCACGGCATCCGCGAGCGGTACGACGCTCGGCGTCTCGGCCGGCTCGACGAACTGCTCGGCAGCCGCTGCCACTTCCGCGGAACGCGAATCCGCGTCCTCGGTCGTATCCTCACGCAGGTCCGCGCCCGAATCCACGGGTTCCAGCGCGGCCTCGCCCGCGAACGCGACAGCAGTCGCGAGACTCAGGAGAGCCGCGAGCGCTGGAACGAGGGCGTAACTTGGGCGCATTGTCGTCATGGATTACCGGGGTAGCATCGTTTAGATTACGACTCTTGTCGTTTTTTTTCTGTGAACTAATAAGACTTTACGATTGAAACTTGAATTGACTTAAATGACAAGACATAAGTCCCTCTGGCTAGTTGTTCTGGTCCTTTTTTGCGCGTTCGGCGCCGCTGCGGACGAGCGTTTTCCGCAACCCGCCGAGCTTAAACCCGACGTCGATTTCTGGCTCGCGATCTTCTCCCGCTATTCGAGCGACGAAGGCGTGCTGCACGACAATCGCCACCTGGGCGTCGTCTACGAGCGGGTAGACATGCCCGCCCGGCTGTCGCGCCGCGAGCGACAACGCCGCGTCAGCGCTCAGCGCAAGCAGCTGCAGGCCGTGCTACGTAGCCTCGCAGGCGGCAAGCGCAGCAACCTGACGGCCGAGGAGGCGCGCATCCTCGCGCTCTGGCCCGAGGACGTGAGCAACGAAACGCTGGCAGCGGCAGTGGGCCGAATCCGCTACCAGCAGGGCCTGTCGGATCGTTTCCGGCAGGGCCTCGAGCGGTCGGGTCGCTGGCGCGATTTCATCGAGACCGAATTCACGGCACTCGGTGTACCCATCGAACTCGCGGCATTGCCGCACGTAGAGTCTTCGTACAACCCGAACGCGCGTTCGCACGTCGGTGCGTCCGGCATCTGGCAATTCACACGCAGCACCGGTCGCCGCTTCATGCGCGTCGACCACGTACTCGACGAGCGCAACGATCCGTTCACGGCAACCCAGAGCGCCGGCAAGCTGCTCGCTTACAACTACTCGATTACCGGCAACTGGCCGATGGCGATTACGGCCTACAACCACGGCCTCGCCGGGGTGCGGCGTGCGATGCGTCAGCACGGCGACACGGCATACGTCGACATCCTGCGTAACTACCGGGGCCGCACCTTCGGTTTCGCATCGCGCAACTTCTACGTCGCGTTCCTCGCCGCAAAAGAGATCGATACGAACCCGGAGCGCTACTTCCCGGGCGTGCGCCGCGAGGCACCGACGCAGTACGTCGTCGCCGAACTCGACGCCTACCTGCCGGCGACCGACCTGAGCGCGGCGCTCGGCGTGTCCGAGTCCGCGCTCAGACGCTACAACCCGGCGGCGCAGGAAACGATCTGGACCGGCAACAAGCACTGGCCGAAGGGTGCCGGCGTGCGGGTCCCGGCGTCGATGGTCAACGGCTCGATCGACGACCTGCTCGCTGGCGTGCCGTCGGATCGCTGGGCGTCGAAGCAGCTTCCGGACCTCTATCACACTATCGTTCGCGGCGACACGCTGTCGCAGATCGCGCAGCGCTACGACACATCCGTTTCAACGCTTGTGGCGCTCAACAATCTCGGTAGCCGCCACCGCATTCGCGCCGGCCAGCGGCTGCGCTTGCCTGCCGCCGGGCCGGCGCCCGCCCCTCCCGTGCAGGTCGCGGCAGCGACACCGACACCGCCGCCACAGCCCGAGCCCGAACCGGAGCCGGTCGCCGACGAACCGGCGCCGGCCGAGGAGCCTGTCGCCGTTGCAAGCCTGCCCGCGATCGATGCCGAGGAGCCCAGCGTGGAGGAAGTCACGCCCGCTGCGCTGGCCAGCGAGGTCACGACGGTCGAGGAGGCGCCCCTGCAGACGGCGCTATTGTCAGACCCGAGCGACTACAGCGTTGCGGATGACCTGACTATCGAGGTGCAACCGCTGGAAACGCTCGGCCACTTCGCGGACTGGCTGGGCATACGCACGCAGCGTTTGCGCGACGTCAACGGCTTCGCGTTCCGCACGCCGGTCGCCGTCGGCCAGCGTATCAAGCTGGTCATCGACGACATCGACGTGCCGACCTTCGAGAGCCGGCGAATTGCCTATCACCGTAACCAGCAGGACCAGTACTTCCGCGAGCACGTCATCACCGGCGTCACGGAGCACGTCGTCGAGCGCGGCGAATCGATATGGATCCTGTCGCTTCGACAGTATGGCGTGCCGATCTGGCTGTTCCGCCAGTACAACCCGGAACTCGATCCGGAGAAGATCCGTCCCGGAACAACGATTCGTTTCCCGGTGCTCGTGGATGTCGAACGGTCCTGATGCTCGCGTTCTCGAAGCTGACCCTCGTGCGGCTGTCGCCGCTCGTGTTCATTACCATCGCCGCCGCGGTGTGGTTCAACGACGTCCAGGACGGCGGGCCGTACGTCGCCCGCAACCTGCTGCCGCTGTTGGTCGTCGTCGTTCTTGCCTGGATTGCCCTGGTGCGGGGCGGCGGACGCTGGGCCGGGCGCGGCTGGCGCCTGCCGCTCGGCACCAGGGCAATCCAGGCAAGAACGACGACGACCAACAGCGGCAGCAGGTTGCGGGCGACGTACGGCCCGCCGTCCTGGACGTCGTTGAACCACACC
>JASJBG010000120.1 GCA_030066625.1 Woeseiaceae bacterium | reverse complement strand
TACGCTGTGATGACCGGCGTGCTCGTCGTCGCCGCGCCCGAGATGCTCGGCCGGCTGCCGGCGTGGATAGTCGTGCTCGTAACGCTGTATTTCGTCACGGCGTTTTTCGCCGTCATTGGTGGGCTGACGCGCGCCACGAACCTTGTCGAGGAGGTCGGCATCCCGGAGGCCGAGGAGCCTGGTGTCGAAGAAGTGACGACGGCGCTGCTGAAGAAACGTACGGGTGTCCTGAATCACGCGTACGGCTTCGCGAGTCGCGGCAACCGCGACAATGCGCTGAATCACATCGAGCAGTGGATCGAGCGCGAAGATCCGGAGCCGGCTGCGGCGCGGCAGTGGTTTTTCGAGCGCATGCTCGATTGGGAGGAAACCGATCATGCGCTGTTTTTCGCACAGCGCTACCTGAGCTGGTTGCTTGCGCACGGCGAGCAGGTGCGGGCGGTCAAGCTGATCCTGCGCGGCCAAATCGTGAACCCGCGTTTCCGGCCGAAAACGGAGGACATGGAGGCGGCTATCGAGGCGGCGCAGGCCTGCCGGAATCCGGAGCTCGCGGACGCGCTCAGGCGCTTGTAAATCGCTGGTTTACGTGGTCTGATGACTCGGACGACGCTATGCAAAAACGCCTGTTGAACATCCTGCGTTGCCCGGTGACGCACAAAGGCCTGTCACTTGCGCGACGCGAACTTCTCGGCCAGATGAATGCGGCCATCGAGGACGGGCGCCTGAGCAATCACGACGGCACCCAGATCGCCGAACCCCTCAACGAAGCGCTCGTAACCGACGACAACAAACTTGCCTACCCGGTCGCGGACGGTATTCCCGTGCTGCTCGAGGGTGAGGCGATCCGGCTGGAGCAGCTCGAATGAACGCGGCCAGCAAAGCCCGCGCGGAGGCGGTTTGAAACTTCAGGCCAACCAGCTTGCCGCACACCTGAAAAACAACCTGGCGTCGTGTTACCTGGTATCCGGTGATGAACCGCTGCTCGTCGACGAGGCACTCGACGGGATTCGGGCGGCCGCCCGCGAGCGCGGGTTTACGGCCCGCGAACTGCACGTGGCGACGACCGGCTTCGACTGGTCGCAGCTGGCGGCGGCCGGCAGCAACCTGTCCCTGTTCGCGGAGCGGCGCATCGTTGAACTCAGGCTGCCGACCGGCAAGCCAGGGCGTGCGGGAGGGCAGGCGATTGTCGATTTCACGGCGGCGCTTTCGCCCGATCTGATGCTGGTCGTCGTCACGCCGAAACTCGACCGTAGTTCGGCGGCGTCGAAATGGGCGAAGACACTGGATACGGCCGGTGCCAGCGTGCCTGTCTGGCCCGTTGGTGTTCGCGAGCTGCCGGGGTGGGTGGCCGACCGCATGCGTCGGGTCGGGCTCAAGCCGAGTCGTGAGGCAGTTGCAATGATCAGCGATCGCGTCGAGGGCAACCTGCTTGCCGCGCAGCAGGAAATCGAGAAGCTCAGGTTGCTGCTTGGCGAAGGCGAAGTCAGCGCCGAGGACGTAAGCAATGCCGTGGCGGACAGCAGCCGCTACGACGTCTACAAGCTCGCTGACGCCGCGCTCGCCGGTGATGCGAAACGTGCCCTGAGAATTCTCGACGGGCTGCGCGAGGAGGGCGTCGAACCCGTCATCGTTGTCTGGTCGCTGACGCGCGAACTCAGGACACTGGCGCGGATCGCCGACATGCTCGGCGCGCGCGTCGACCTGGGAACTGCGATGCAGCAGTCGGGCGTCTGGCGCAATCGCCAGGGTCTCGTCCGCAGCGCAATCGGCCGGCAGTCTCGCGCACAGATTCTGAAGCTCCTGAAAGCCTGCGGTAGGGCCGACGCAACGGCGAAGGGGCAGGCGCCGGGCGATCCATGGGAGAAGATCGCCGAAATCGTCCTCGGCCTGTCGCTTCGGCCCCGGAAGGCTGCATGAAGCCGATCGGCGTCTTCGGCGGCACCTTCGACCCGATTCACTACGGGCACCTGCGAACGGCCTTCGAGATGCTGCAGGCGCTCCGTTTCGAGGAGGTGCGTTTCATCCCGTGTGGCGATCCGCCACATCGCGGGGAAACCTGGGCCGATGCGCGGCAGCGATTCGAGATGGTGCGGGTCGCTGCCGAGGGTCAGCCGGGTTTCGTCGTTGACGACCGCGAAGTCAGACGCGACGGACCGTCATACACGATCGATACGCTCGGCCAGCTCAAGGGGGAATTTCCGGACCGGTCGCTGGGTCTCATCATAGGGATGGATGCATTTCTCGGGCTGACGCGCTGGCACCGCTGGGACGAGATCCTGGATATCGCGCATATCGTCGTCGCGCACCGGCCGGGCTGGCGCGCACCCGACATCGGGCCTCTTGGTGAGCTATTGAACGAGTACGGTACGCACCGCATATCCGATCTGCACGATTCGACGCACGGCAGGATTCATATCCACGCCGTGACCCAGCTCGAGATCTCGTCCACCGAGATTCGCGAACTCGTCGAGGCGGGCCGGGATCCGCGCTTCCTGATGCCCGATGCCGTGCGCGACGTGATCGCCGAGAGCGCGTGTTACGGGGTCGTCGAGGAACAGTTTTTGCAATAGCCCCGGGAGTACCGGGTCAGGAGTCAATTTGGCAATGATACGAGAGCTTTACGCATGAACTCAGAAGAGCTGAGCGAGCTCGTCGTCGCTGCGCTCGACGACATCAAGGGGCAGGATATCGTCTGCCTCGACGTCAGCGAGATGACGACGGTGACGGACTACATGATCGTCGCAAGCGGCACGTCGAACCGGCATATCCAGGCGCTGGTCGAGAACGTCGCCGAGAAGGCCAAGGCGGCCGGTCGCAGGCCGATCGGCATCGAGGGCGAGGACGGCGGTGAGTGGGTGCTTCTCGATCTCGAGGACGCGCTGGTGCACGTCATGCTCCCCAAAGTGCGTGAGTTCTATAACCTGGAGAAGCTCTGGTCGCTGGGCCCGACGTCTGACGCTGCCGTAACCGACCGCTAGGTCGGACCGGCATCGCCTGTTTGTCGTGCACATTCGCCTGCTAGCTGTCGGCGATCGCCAGCCGGCCTGGGTCGACGACGCTTTCGGCATGTACAGCGAGCGATTTCCGCGCGAATGGCGGTTTCGTCTCGACTCGCTGCCGACGGAGCGGCGTGCGAAGAACG
The DNA here is from genome assembly GCA_030066625.1 of Woeseiaceae bacterium. Classification (GTDB taxonomy): domain Bacteria; phylum Pseudomonadota; class Gammaproteobacteria; order Steroidobacterales; family Woeseiaceae; genus UBA1847. The sequence continues at coordinate 5,836 of JASJBG010000120.1, read as the reverse complement.
CGCCGGCCGATCGCGCCATTGCTGCGGAAGGCGAGAAACTGCTCGCCAGGCTTGGCACCGACGAGCAGCTCATATTGCTCGACGAGCGCGGCAAGTCGCTGACCAGCATCGCGCTCGGGGAGCGACTCAGCGGCTGGCAGGCCGACGGACGTGACCTCGCGTTCGTTATCGGCGGCCCTGACGGCGTATCCGCCGAGGTCAAAAAAGCCGCGGCTTTTGCCTGGTCGCTGTCCGACCTGACCCTTCCGCACGGCTTGGCCCGCGTCCTGTTCGCCGAGCAGCTGTATCGCGCCTGGACGCTGTCGACCGGGCATCCATACCACCGCCAGTAAACGGTGATTCCAGGTTCCCGTGCCGCCAAACCCGCTATGACCCAGCCTTCACTGATTCTTGCCTCCTCGTCGCCGCGGCGACGAGAGATCCTCACGGCGCTCGGGCTCGCGTTCGACACGCGCGTGACCGACGTCGACGAAACGCCGCTCGAGACAGAGACACCCGTGGCCATGGTGCTGAGGCTCGCCGAGGCCAAGGCCCTGGCGGCCGCCCCCGGCGACAACGAGGTCGTGGTCGGCGCCGACACGGCCGTCATTCTCGGCGAGCAGGCATTCGGCAAGCCCGTCAATGAGGCGGACGCGCTGGGGATGCTCGCGGCGCTGTCGGGCCGGGTCCACCGGGTCGCCACTGGCGTTGCTGTCGCGACCGCAGCCGGGGTCGCGACGGCCGTGTCGGAGACCGATGTGCGATTTCGGGAGATTCATCCGGACGAGGCGCGCCGCTACTGGCACAGTGGTGAACCGCGCGGCAAGGCCGGCGCCTATGCGATTCAGGGCTTAGGCGGAGCCTTCGTCGAGGCTATCATGGGCAGTTACACGGGCGTTGTCGGGCTACCCGTCTACGAGACCGCCCGGCTGCTCGCGGCGGCCGGACTCGAGGTGCTGCCGACCGGCTGATTGGAACGCGATGAACGACGAATCGACCAAAGAGGACATCCTGATCAACGTGACGCCGAGCGAGGTGCGCGCGGCGCTGCTCGAAAACGGCGTCCTGCAGGAGGTGTTCGTCGAACGCGCGGCCCGTCGCGGCCTCATTTCCAACATCTACAAAGGGCGCGTGTCACGTGTCCTGCCCGGCATGCAGGCAGCGTTCATCGATATCGGTCTTGCCCGTACCGCGTTCCTGCACGCGTCCGACATCGCCAAGACCGAAAACCGTGACGTCTCGGAAGACGACCTGCCGAGTATCCGCGAGCTGGTCCGCGAGGGCGACGAGTTGCTGGTGCAGGTCGTCAAGGACCCGCTCGGCAATAAGGGCGCGCGCCTGACTACCTTCATCACGCTGCCCGCGCGCCACCTCGTGCTGCTGCCGAAGAGCGATACCGTTGGCGTCTCGGCGCGCATCGAGGACGAGACGGAACGCGAACGGCTGCGCGGGCTCGTCGAGGGCCTGCTGGAAGAACACGGCATCGGCTGCGGCGCAATCGTACGGACGGTTGCCGAAGGTGCCGACAAGGACGTACTCGAGGCCGATCTGAAGTACCTGCTGCGGCTCTGGGAAGTCGTTCAGGCGCGGTGCAGCAAGAAGGCGGTAAAAACAATGATTCACGAGGACCTGTCGCTGCCGCTCAGGACCCTTCGTGACCTGGTCACGAGCGACGTCGAGCAGATCCTCGTCGACAGCAAATCGGACTATGAGGAGATGCGCGAGTTCGCGGCCACCTTCCTGCCGGACGTCGAGGCGCGGCTCGAGTTGTACAAGCGTCGCCGGCCGATCTTCGACCTCCACGGCATCGAGGACGAGATCGTGAAGGCGCTCGAGCCGAACATCCCGCTGAAGTCCGGCGGCTACGTTATTTTCGACCAGACCGAGGCGATGACGACGATCGACGTGAACACCGGCGGCTACGTCGGCCACCGCAATCTCGAGGAGACGATCTACCGTACGAACCTCGAGGCGGCCGTCGCGATTGCCCGGCAGCTGAGGCTTCGCAACCTTGGCGGCATCATCATCATCGATTTCATCGACATGGAAGAGCCCGAGCACCGCGAAAACGTACTGAAGCTTCTCGAGGAGTCGATGGCGCGCGACCACGCGCGTCACCAGCTGACGCCGGTATCTCCTCTCGGGCTCGTCGAGATGACCCGCAAGCGAACCCGCGAAAGCCTGCAACATATCCTCTGCGAAGACTGTCCAAGCTGTGAGGGCCGCGGCTTCGTCATGACGGCGGAGACCGTCTGTTTCGAGGTATTCCGCGAGATCATCCGCCAGGCTCGCCAGTTCGACTTCGACGAGGCGCTCGTGCTCGCGCATCAGGATGTCGTGGACCTGCTACTCGACGAACAGGCCGACGGTCTTGCCGATCTCGAGGAACACACGGGCAAGTCGATCCGCCTGCAGGCCGAGGCCCTGTACCTGCAGGATCAGTTCGACGTCGTCCTTATGTAGGGCCTGTTACTACCCTGATGCTCAAGAGACTCCTGCAACGCCTGATCAAGTTCACCGCCTATTCGGCTGCCGGTGTCGTGATCCTGCTTGCCGTGCTCGTCGGGCTGTTTCGGCTGTTCCTTCCGCGGCTCCCAGAGTACCAGGAGGAGATCAAGGGCTGGGCCAGCGCGGCCATCGGTATGCAGGTCGAGTTCGATGCGATGGACGCACGCTGGGGCCTGCGCGGGCCCGAGCTGAAGTTCTACGAAGCCGAGCTGATCCGGCCGAGCAACCAGACGCGCGCCGTTGCGGCGAGTGAAGTCGGCGTCGGCGTATCGCTGGTGCGGCTGCTCGCGGATCGAACGCTCGTCGTCGATACCGTGACGGTCAAGAACACGAGCGTCGAGGTGCGCCAGCTCGAGGATGGCAGCTGGCGCGTGCAGGGCAGCCCGGTCGAGGAGCTGTTCGCGACGCATACCGGCGCAGCGACCGGCTTCGGCACCATCACGGTCATCGCCGACAACGTCGAGCTGCAGCTGATTCGTCCGGGCGACGAGCGCCCGACCTTTTTCGACGTTTCACAGCTCATCGTGTCACGCGACCCGGACCGGACCGCGGTCGACGCCGACGTCGGTCTGCCCGAAGCGATCGGCCGCCGCCTGTCCGTGTCCGCCCGGCAGATGGTCGCGGAGGCCGGCGCCGCGCCGGAGCCGTGGAACCTGAGCTTCGAGAGCGGCGACATCGACCTGAGCGGACTGTCGGAGCTGCTCCCGGAAGGCGGCAGGCACTTCGGTTCAGGACGCGGCAGCGTGGACCTGGCGCTGGCGATCGAGGATGGTCGCGTCGCAAGCGCCTCGACGAATATCGATTTCACGTCCGTCACCCTCGGTGACGGATTGCCATTCGACATCTCCGGACGCATAGAGACGAGTCACGACGATGAAGGCTGGCTCATCGCTGCCGACGAATTCCGGCTGTCGAGCCCGTCCGGCGAGTGGCCCGAGTCGACGTTGCGCTTCGAGACGAGCACCGAAAGCGACGGCGAGATCGTCATGGTCGATGCACGGGCTAGCTACCTGAACCTCGAGGATGTGGCGCTCGTCGTCCAGTGGCTGAACGACGAGCAGCGCAGTCAGGTCGACCTGCTGCGACCGACCGGTATCGTTCGCGATCTCGAGGCGACGATCTCCGATATTGGTAGCGACAACCCCAACTACTCCGTGTCCGTGACCCTCGAAGGCGTCGGCATTGCAGCCTTTGAGTCGTACCCGGGACTACGCGGACTGAGCGGCGAACTGCGTGCCGATCGCAACGGCGGTCGCGCCGAGATCGATTCGGAATACATGTACCTGAGTATCCCGGCCTGGCTGTCCGAGCCCGTCGACATCGACGCGGCGAAGGGCACGGTCATCTGGCGGCGCAGGGCCGACCACCTCACGATCCTGTCGGACAGCATTGCGATTCGAAACTCGATTCTCGAGAGCCAGAGCAACATCGAGATCACGATCGACGGCGACAACGCGCCCGTGATCGACCTCGCCAGCAACTGGATGATCGACGATGTCGCCGCGGCAAAGCGCTACATCCCCGAGAACATCATGGCGCCGCAGCTGTACTCGTGGTTTCAGAACGCGCTGGTCTCCGGCAGCATGCCGCGCGGCAGCACGCTGTTGACCGGGCCGCTCGACAAGTTCCCGTTCGATGGCGGCGAGGGCCGGCTGCTCGTCGAGGCGAGCGTGCGCGACATGACGTTCAGATACCTGCAGACCTTCCCGGCGGCGGAGCTCTCGGAGATGCAGGTCGTTCTCGACAACACCCGCCTGTACACGGAGAGCAATCGCTCGGTGAGTCGTGGCAACACGACGATCGATGCGAAGGTGGAAATCGCCGACCTGCGCGAGCCTGTGCTGACGATCGATTCGTATTCGACCGGTACGCTCGAATCGCTGCAGAGATTCGCGGCCGACAGCCCGATAGCCAACGTCTTCGGCGGCCAGCTCGACCGCGTCACGGTGTCCGGCGATGCCAGCATGAACCTCGAGCTGACGATACCGCTCAAGCGCTGGCGCGAGTTCGATTTCCGGGCCCGAATCCTGGGCAGCAACGGCACGTTTGCCATCGAAGGCCTGCGGCCGCCCGTGACCGAACTGTCCGGCGCCGTAACGATTGAACGCGAACTCGTCACGAGTGAATCACTCGGCGGCCGGTTCATGGGCGAGCCGGTAGCGATCGAGCTGCGCAACGCGACGGCGGATATGAGCGGACACCGCGTCATCGCCGCCGCGACCGGCGTTGTCACCGCCGAGGGACTGGTCAACGACCTCGGCGTGCCGCTCGAGGGCCGGCTCGATGGCGCTGCGGATTACACGGTCGAGATACTGTTTCCGAACGCCAAATCCGAGACCCCGGCGCCGCTGTCGGTGCGCGCCGAGACCGACCTCGCCGGTCTCGGCGTTTTGCTGCCGGCACCGTTCGAGAAACCGGCCGACGAGCCGCGACCGCTCAGCGGTCAGCTCGACTTCATGCCCGGATTCGACAGTATCGAGAGCCGTGGCGCGACTGGCGATCTCGAATGGAACCTTGCGTTCACACGGCTCGACGAGGCCTGGGACTTCGACCGCGGCGTGCTTCTCCTCGGCGGCGCGGACGCCTTCGAACCCGAGACACGTGGCCTGCATATACGCGGTAAGGCCAGCGTGGTGCCGTTCGCCGACTGGCTCGCATTATCGAGAACCGACGACGCCAAGCTCGGCGTTGCCGATCGGGTTCGATCGATCGAGGTCGACATTGGAAGTCTCTACATCCTTGGCCAGCATCTCGTCGATCATCGCGTGCGCGTCGATCGCAGCGCGCGCGACTGGCTCGTGCAGGTAGAGGGTGAGCACGTGACCGGCTCCGTGTTCGTGCCCTACGACTTCAGCCAGAATCGGGCGCTCGTGCTCGACATGGAGCGGCTCGTGTTGCCGGGCGATCCCGATGCCACGGAAGCCGAAGACGACTCGCAGCTCGACCCGCGCAACCTGCCGCCAATTAACGTCAAGGCGGCCGAGTTCGCCATCGGCGAGCGCTTCTTCGGCAGCGTCGAGGCGCAATTCCGGCGCACGCCGCAGGGGCTGTACTCGGACAACATCCTCGCTCGCGACTCGACCTTCGAAATCGTCGGTGCGGGCGGCTGGCGCATGAATGAGTTCGACCCGCTGGGCTCGCAAAGCACCGTCACCGCGACGCTGACGAGCACCGACGTCGTCGAAACGATGCGCCGCCTCAACTACCAGCCGGGCATCGTCAGTGACGACATGGGGATTCTGCTGGACCTGACCTGGTCGGGCGGGCCGCGGCTCGATTTCCTCGAGACGGTCAACGGCGAGGTGCAGGTGAGGCTCGGCAGCGGCCAGCTCGACGAGGTCGATCCGGG
>JASJBG010000119.1 GCA_030066625.1 Woeseiaceae bacterium | reverse complement strand
CACGGCATCTCCTTCAGCCCCTACGTCGAGGGGCAGGGCCCGGGTACGCAGATGGGCGAAGCGCAGATTCGTGAGCGCCTGGCGTTCATCCAGCCCCACGTGCACCACATCCGCACCTTCTCCTGCAGCGAGGGCAACGAGCTCATGCCCGCCATCGCCAAGGAGAACGGCCTCGGCACCATGGTGGGCGTGTGGCTCGACGACAATCGCGAGCAGAACGAAATCGAGATCGCCAACGCCATCGAGATCGCCAACGCGGGGCACGCCGACATCCTCGGTGTCGGCAACGAGGTGCTGCTGCGCGGCGATCTAACCGAAGACGAGCTGATCGATTACATCAATCGAGCCAAGGAAGGCGTATCCGGCGTGGATGTCGGCTATGTCGATGCCTACTTCGAGTTCGAAGTGCATCCACGAATCACGGCAGCCTGCGACGTTATCCTTGCGAACTGCTACCCCTTCTGGGAGGGATGCCCGGCGGAGCACGCTCTTCTGTACATGAAAGAGATGTACCGGCGCGCGCAGGCCGCCGGCGGTGGCAAGCGCGTTATCGTCAGCGAAACAGGCTGGCCGAATATCGGTACGCCGACCGAAGGCGCGGTGCCGTCATTCGAGAACGCGATCAAGTACTTCGTTGACACCTACCGCTGGGCCGAGGAAGACGGCGTGGAGGTCTTCTACTTCTCGTCATTCGACGAGGCCTGGAAAGTCGATGCCGAAGGCGACGTCGGCGCCTACTGGGGACTCTGGGACAAGGACGGAAACACGAAATATGTTTGACCTGCTGAGCACCTATGTCGAGAACGGTCACGGCAAGCCGCTCAAGCACGGCAACGCCATCTGTTACTCGGGCTACCGCGAAGGCCAGAGCCCGCACGACGGCACCTTCCCGTCCTACGAGCAGATTCGCGAGGATCTGCTGATACTTGCGAAGAACTGGAACTATCTGCGGCTCTATGACTGCAGTCCGCACGCCGAGACCGTTCTCAACGTGATTCGCGACGAGGGCCTCGACTTCAAGGTAATGCTCGGACTGGATATGGCCGCCGAGATGAGCAATCCGCACTGCCCGTGGGGTGCCGAGTACAGCGACGAAGTGCTCGAGGCCAATCGGAAGAAGAATTCCGATGAAGTGCACCGCCTCATTGCACTGGCCAACGAGCACATTGACAGCGTCTTCTCAGTGTCGGTGGGCAACGAAGCCAGCGTCGAGTGGACCGATCACATGGTGCCGGTCGAAAACCTGATCGACTACGTGCGCGAGGTCAAGCACGACATTCGACAGCCGGTCACCTTCTGCGAAAATTACGTTCCGTGGACCTACAAGCTCGAGCCGCTGGCGGAGGTACTGGATTTCATCGCCGTGCACACCTACCCGGCCTGGGAATACCGGTCGATCGACGACGCTCTCGAGTACACGATGCAGAACTACCACTCCGTGGTCGATCACTACCCGGGCAAGCCCGTCATCATCACGGAGGCCGGCTGGACGACCGCGGCCAACGGTCGTGGCATCGACCCGCACAACGCGTCGGAAGAGCTGCAGGCCAGCTACTACGAGCAGCTGCTCAAGTGGACCTCGGACGAGGAAATCCTCACCTTCGTGTTCGAGGCTTTCGACGAACCTTGGAAAGGCTCACCGGACCCGCTCGAACCCGAGAAACACTGGGGGCTTTTCGATGTCGAGCGGATGCCGAAACTCGTGATGCGGGATGTCTACCCGGAGCTATTGAACGACTGACTGTCTTGAACAGCGGTTTGCTCGGTCACAGGAGCATAACAACAACACTGGACTGCAATGCCTAAAGCCACCATCGATGATGTTGCCGATCTCGCGGGCGTTTCTATCAAGACCGTATCCCGCGTCATCAATCGCGAACCCAATGTCCGGCAGAGTACTCGCGAGAAAGTCGACAGGGCGATTACCAAACTGAGGTATCGCCCGAACCAGTCGGCCAGGAGCCTTGCGAGCCATCGATCGCGGTTGATCGTGCTCGTTTACGACGATCCCGGCGAGTACGAGGTACCCAGCGGCGGGTTCGTCATCCGCATGCAGCAAGGTGCGCTGCGCGCCTGCAAGTCGGCGAACTTCAACCTCCTCATTCACCCGTGCAACTATCGCGATAAGCACGTCACTGACGAACTTCAGGGCCTCATCGAACGAACCCGACCGGACGGCGTCGTGCTTGCCGCACCGCTGTCGAACATGCCCAGGCTCGTGAACGCCATAGCCGCGACGAACACGCCGCTGGTTCGGCTTTCGCCGGGCAGGAGCAAAGGCCAGGAGTTTGCGGTCGGTACGGACGATCGGCGCGTATGTGCCGAAATGACCCGGCACCTCGCTTCGCTGGGCCACTCACGGATCGCGTTCATCACGGGCCACAGGAATCACAAAGCCGTTGCCAATCGTTTTCTCGGCTACAAGGACGGTCTGCGCCAGAGCGATCTCGACTTCGATGAGAGCCTCGTCGCAGCGGGCGACAACTCACTCAGATCCGGCCATGCGGCAGCGGAAAAGCTGCTGGCGCTCGATCCCCGTCCCACGGCAATATTCGCGGCCAATGACGACATGGCGGCGGGTGTCATCCATGTCGCGAATCGGCTGGGCATCGACATTCCAGGCGAACTCTCGGTCGCGGGCTTTGACGACGGCGCACTGGCGCAACAAATCTATCCCGCTCTCACCACGGTTCGTCAGCCACTGTCGGCGATGGCGGAGCACGCGTCGGCCGCGCTTATCGATGAGGCGGGCAAGCCGCAGATCGAGCGTGAGACCGAAGTGATTCCGGCGACGCTGAAGATCCGCGAATCGACGGGCCCGGCGCCCGCGTGAGGTCGTTTACCGCACGAAGCGAATACCGTCGAGGTAGATGGTGACCGGGCTCGAGCGCCCGCTGAGCGTAACCACGAAACCGGTCTTGATGCTGGAGAGGTCCATTCTCTTCAGCGGAACCGTGTACAGCGTCCACTCACTGGTCAGCTCGATATTGTCGATCTTCGTTATTCCTGAGTCCGGAAACGCCCTGTCGCTTTCCAGAAGGCCAACGCCGAAGCTGACCTTCTCGCCGCCGTACTCGCCGCGTGCCCAGAGCTCGAGCGCCGTGGCGCCGTCGAGGTTGTAGCCGCCATCCATGTCGCCCCAGTTGTTCGGCGGGTTCTGCCACGCAATGCCGGCCCATCCGAACCTGCCCTCGTAGCGAATCCGGACCGATGCCGATCCTTCCTTCGGGTTTTCGGCGTACTCACCATCGAGTGTCAGGTCGTCGATGCCGCCCATCCAGCCGGACGGCACCCAGGCCATGCCCTCGAGGCCCTCTTCATAGACGGGGAAGGGGAAGCGGGTGCGTGCCGTGCCCTTGACGCGTAGCGGCAGATTGGCGGTGCCTGCATTCCCGGCATCGTCATGCGCGTAGACGAACAGGCGGTAGGGGCCCGGCTCCTCCGGCATGCGTACCGTCGCATTGCCGTCAGCCGATTTGATGACGGCACCTTCGACCGGTGGTATCGACGGCCGGAAGTCGCCGCCCGTGAGGTACTCGCCGGACTCCGGTACCAGCTCCCAGCGGACTCGAACGTCATCACCGTCCGCGTCGTCGACAATGGTGCTCACGTCGATGACGTCGCCGGGGTCCAGTTCGACAGGCCCGTCCAACTCCGGGCGGCTGACGCCTGGCGCGCGGTTGGCCGGAGTCTCGCCCGACCAGATCTCCGTCATCGTCTCGATGGCTGCCGTGCGCGAGCCGTCGGCGAGGAACATGCCGAACCACGTGTCCGTGGCTTCCATCTTGTGACCCCAGAGGAACGCGTAAGCACCGAGCGCACGACCCGGCGCGGCGAGGATGCCTTTCTCGTAGCTCTCGCGGTAGAAGCCGGCCTTCTCGGCGCTGGTCTGCTCGTAGGGCGCGCCCCAGTCGGTCGTCGGCATCTCCCAGGGACCAACGGGTCCGAACTCCGTCAGGACGAACGGCTTGCTTGCACCGCCTTCCTCGAGCAGCCGCGGAACGACCTGCGCGCCGCCGTAGGCGTTGACGCCATGGATATCGATCGCCGGGCTCCGCTCGTGCAGGAACTCGATGCGCTTGCCGTGAACGAATGCGGTCACCGTCATCGTCGGGTGGTTCGGGTCGAGCTCCTTGATCATCGCCGCGACGTCGTTGACGGCCGTCCAGATCGCAGGGTTGTCACCCTCGTCGAAGCCCTCCATCTCGTTGCCGACACCCCAGAGCAGAAGCGCCGGATGATCCCTGTATTTCAGGACCATCTGCCTGGCCTGTTCGAGCTGGTCGCTGACCTGCTGCTCGTCGTCGTAGTCGAAACCATGTCGTTCGTGGCCGAGCCAGATGCCGACAGTGACGGTCAGTCCCAGTGCGTGAGCATCGTCAAGCAGCGTACCAACATCGCCACCCCAGGTGCGGACAGAATTGGCGCCGGCCGCCGCGAGCGCTTCGAGTGATCCTTCGCCGCCGGCACCCTTGATGAAAAAGGGTTCGCCGCCGCGGAAGAGCTGCCAGCCGTCGTCTCGCTTGCGGAGTTCTACGGGCACAGGTTTGGCATTGAGCATGGGTGCAAAAAAGAAAAGCCCTGCAAACAGCAGGGCTTTCGTAGGTAGCGCTCTTACACGGAGCCGGCGAAGCACGTTACGGGAACGTGATTATGTACACGATACCGTTGTCGAAATCCGGCGGCGTCGCAGCTTCGTAGCCGTAGCCCCATGTCAGCAACAGTTCCTCGACCAGCAGGGGGTCTCCATCCACCAGGCGCCTGTATGGGACGGTCTGCCCCTCCACGATGGTGTTGGAGATGCTGCCCTCGGTCCTGTACAGGTTGTCAGCGGTCCACTCATTGAGCCCGATCGGGAACGGTACGGGCCCCCGGTCATCACCCGGCGGCCGGATATCCTCGCAGCAGACAGCTACGAACACGGTGCCGAAGAAATTGTCGAGCTGGGAACGATAGGCCTTCAGCGCTTGTTCGCGGATCAGTTCGTCCGCTCCCAGCGCGTTGCTGTTGGCATCGAACAGCTCGTGCAGAGCCAGTGCGGTGAAGTACTGGTTCTCACCGGATGGGAAGCGCGCCAGCGCCGTCGCCCAGAAATAGAAGCGGGCCTTCGCACCTGCCGGCCCCGGCGGGAACGAAGTGGCGATCTGGAACTTGTTGGCATTGTCCGGATCGAGCCCGGGCTCGATGATCGTTGTCGTTACGAATGGGTTGGCGGGGTCTTCGAGGACACAGATTTCCGGAAACACGCCGACGTCTTCGCAGAAGAGATCCAGCACGGTGTCGGTGGGCAACGCGATATTGTTGATGACTGTACCGTCACCGTCGCCGGGGCTCTCGCAGCCAGCCAGCGCCGCGGCGACGATCCCGATCATGGTGATTAGTGCAGTCCGGATCCGGCGTCCGGCGGTTTCTTGTCGTTTACGCATGGTCATTTCAGTCAGTCCTGGGTTCCTGTGCATGGCGTCAGAACCGATAGGTTAAGAAGAACACGGTCAGGAAAGCGTAGTCGTTCTCACCCTCGAGGTATTCCTCCGGCAGCGAGGTTTCGTCGACGGTGCGGAAGGTCGTCCTCACGCCAATCCTGGTCGCGCGTGCCTCATCGATAAGGTTGCCGAGGACCGCGCCGCCGAGCAGGTACGAGTACTCGAAGTTAACCTGCTCGGGATACCTGAAGTTGAACTGGCGGAAGAAGTCGTACGGCCCCCAGGAGTCCTTCTTGAAGTAGCCCGAGACAATGTGGCGTCGACCGACGTAGGCCTTGCCCGAGATGTCGAAGAAATCCGCGGTGCCGCGTTCCGGCGTACCCGACGACTGATCGAAGCCGCGCCTCAGGTCGAGGATGATGCGGGTATTCGAGCCGGCGGGATTGATGACCATACGGCTGGAAATGGTCCAGACGTCCTCGGCCGGCAGTCCACCCGGGAAGGGTGCGTTGAAGCCGCCGCCCCGGAAGAAGAACAAGTTGGCATCGGTGTCGGTCGGGAACTCGGTATACGTACCGCCAATATTGAAGGCGAACGGTGCGTCTTCCCTGAATTCGTTATCCCAGTCATAGAACGGTGTCGCCCCCGTCGGGTCCCAGGTGAAGAAGATCTCGGCGGAGCGCGCTTCGCGGTTGTTCAGTACCGCAAACGGGTCGGAATCGCGGTTGCGCGGCGAGATACCGGGGTTCAGCACGCTGCCATTGGAATTCGGCGGGATGTCCGGGTTCGCGTCAATCAGGTTCTCTCGATACAGCAGCCGTGGGTAGATCATCATGTTGCCGAAGCTCATGATCATTCCCGCTTCGAATTCGTTCTTGTTACCGAAAGCGGAGTACGGCAGGTTTGTCGGGTCCCGCCATCCGAAGGTCGGTATCGGGCCTCCGCCATCGGCGACCAGGCCGGCACTGTGGCCGGACAGGTACGTCTCCCAGCCGAAGACCGGGAAGGTCAACTTGGCCTTGATGCCGAGCGTATCCTCGAACTCGATCTTGTCGGTGCGGATATTGCCCTCGGAGTCGATGTAGTCGTAAGCCTCGTCGATACGCTCTCTCGAGGAGATGATGCCGCCCAGCTCGAGGGTCACGTTCTTGAAGATATCCCTAGCCGCATACAGCGTCGTTTTGCTGGCAACCCGGTTTACGGCCTGGTTCCGGAAGGCACCCTCATCAAGCTGCGAGAGTTCCTCGGAGTGGATGAAGGCGAATTCAGTCTTGCCGAGGTCGAATTGGTACTTGAAGAGCCACTGAGGGTTCGCGCCCCAGTAGATCTCGGGTCCGGCGACGAGAGTCAGGCCATCGTATTTGCCCTTGCCGGCTATCTCGATACCGGCCGGCGCCTTGCCGTTGAAGGTATCGATGCCGAGTATGTCGGTCGATTCCTGCACCAAGTTGAAGAAATCGCCTTCGTAGCCCCAGTGGAACCGCGGCGTGTGGTAGAAGGCCTCGACGTCCCAGTTGTCGCCCTGGTACTTCGCGTTGAAGTCGTAGATCTCGACTCGCTCGCGATCGTTGAATACCGTGGTGGGAGGTATCAGTTCCGGCTCGACGAACGGGAGGAACTCCTTCGCATCGATCGCGAACGGCAGGCCGCGGTCGCCGTAGCCGAACTCCAGCGGCTGCTTTTCCGCAACGTTGCCGAGAATGTTGATGGAGAACTGTCCCTCGATGTTGTCGTTGGGACGAAATGCAAAATCGAGATTCACCATCTGCCCATCGGAGAAGTCGATGCCTTCCTTGCCGTCCCTGGTGATGTCCTGTTCGAGACCGCGGAATGCGACTTCCGCGCGAATGTCACCGCCGGTGAACTGCAGCTTGCGCTTCTGCTCCGTGCTGTCGGCCTTGAGCATGCGGACGTCGCCCTTGAGTTCATAGAGGTCGATATCCATGTTCGCGAACATGGCGTTGATCTGGCCCTTGCTTGCCGTGTATGGGTCCATCTCGAAAACTTCACCAATCACGTCGTAGGCCATTCTCGGGCGTGCCTCATAGACGCCATCGGAATTGGGTGGTCCCAGCGCGGCGATGCCGAACCACTCCTCGTTCATGTTGTTCTGGCCTTCGGCCCAGTCGAAGAGATACGCCTGGTTGGACCACGAAGCATTGGTATCCTGAACGTCGAGATTTTCGACCTGTAGATACTTCCACCACTCGTCGCGCCACTCGAAAATGAATGCGCCGATCGAGTTACCTTCCTCGCTGTTGCCCCACGACTTGTTGTACATCTCCTGCCACATGTCCTTGAGCAGCAGTGCCTGGTTGAGCTGGTCCTCCTGGAAAGTGCGCGCGTTGAACGCATCACTGCCAAACTCGAAGAACACGACCGGCATGTCGAGCTTCTCGTCGACGCGGGCCCAGAGATCCGTGAAGCTCGGCCCGCGATAAACGTTACTGCCGAGGATATCCATGTCCGGCAGGTACTCGGCAATCAGGTCGATGTACTGGATGTCGCCGTTGACGATCGTGTAGAGATGGTCCGGTGCGACCTGCCGGCAAGCGTCGATGACCTCAGCGAAAAGGCTGTAGAGGGATCGCGCCTTGGCGGTGTTCTGTTCGCCCTCCGGCAGGTTTTCGATCTCGAAGCTCGACCAGGAGAGACCATAATTACTCTCGTTGCCGAACGCGAACATCAGCACGCCTTCGACGTCCTTGTACTCGCTGATGATCTCCACCATGTCGCGCTTCAGGATCTCGCGGGTGCGAGGGTCCGAGTAGTCGGTGAACGGCACCCATTTACCGTCAATCGAGTAACCGTAACGGCCCATCAGCGGGTTGATCACGCTCATAATTCCGTGTTCGCGATAGATGTAGGTCACCCACTTCGGCGGAATCGTCGTGAAGCTGCGAATGGCGTTGATGTTGGCCGCCTTCATCAGGCCGAACTCGTAGTCCAGCACCTTGCGAATGAAGTCGTCCGACTCGCCCCACAGGTTGTAGGTGTAGTTCTGCCCGCGCGGCGAATAGCCCCATACCACGCCCTTGATGTAGTAATCCTCGCCGTCGACCTGCATACGCCAGCCGCCATCGTCCTTGACAGTAATGACGTCGTGCGCCTGTGCGTGACTGTCGACGGGCATGCTGAGCGCCGCCGCCGCGAGCAGCAGACAGCCCAGTTTCACGATTCGCTCGGTCAAGCCGGAGTCCCCCATTGCGACTGCTTTATTTTTCATTCGTGTTCTCATCATAGAAGCTATTCCGCTCGTCCGGCGTTACTGGATCGTCACGATGACGTTGTCAATGAAGATGTTGGCCGAGCAGGTAGGTACAGGCCCGCACGGCACGCCGATCTCGAAGAAGACGCCGCCCGGGAA
>JASJBG010000118.1 GCA_030066625.1 Woeseiaceae bacterium | reverse complement strand
CTGCGCGACGTCGACAATGCCGAACCCGGCATGTCACCGATGGCGATCTGGTGCAACGAAGCGCAGGAGCGCTACGTACTGATTGTCGGCGAGGATCGCATCGACGAGTTCGTTGCGCTATGCGAGCGCGAGCGCTGCCCGGCTGCCGCGGTCGGTACGCTAACGGGCGACGGGCGCCTCGTCGTCAGCGATCGCGAATTTAACAACCGCATCGTCGACATGCCGATGGCGATGCTGCTGGGCAATCCGCCGAAGATGACGCGCGACGTCACTCGCAGCGCGAGCCAGGCCGGGCGCCTCGACCTTGACGACGTCGAACTGGAGGAAGCCGCGCTCAGGGTGCTGCGGTTCCCCGCCGTCGCCGACAAGTCCTTCCTGATCCATATCGGCGACCGCACGGTCGGCGGTCTTTCCGCGCGCGACCAGCTGGTCGGGCCCTGGCAGGTTCCGGTCAGCGATGTCGCGATCACGGCATCGAGCTTCGACGGCGTAACGGGCGAGGCCATGGCGATGGGCGAACGAACGCCGCTCGCCGCCATCAACGCACCGGCGTCGGGCCGCATGGCGGTCGCGGAGGCGATCACGAACGTCGCCGCCGCATCCATCGGCGACATTGAGAAGGTGCGACTGTCGGCAAACTGGATGGCTGCTGCCGGACACCCGGGCGAGGACGCCAACCTGTTCGACACCGTCAAGGCCGTGGGCGACGAGCTCTGCCGGGCGCTCGGTATCGCGATTCCCGTGGGCAAGGACTCGCTGTCAATGCGCACGCGTTGGCAGGAGGGCGAGCACGAGTATCAGGTCGTCGCGCCGGTCTCGCTGATCGTCTCGGCATTCGCGCCGGTCAGCGACGTGCGCCGGCACCTGACGCCGGAGCTGAAAGTCACCGAGGACCAGAGCTACCTGCTGCTGTTCGACCTCGGCAAGGGGCGCAATCGTCTCGGCGGTTCGTGCCTTGCGCAGGCTTACACGCGGACCGGCGGGGACGCACCGGATGTCGACAACCCGCGGGCGCTGAAGAACCTGTTCGCCGCGATCCAGGAACTGTCGAGCCGCGACATGCTGCTGGCGTACCACGATCGCAGCGACGGCGGCTTGCTCGCTACCGTCGCCGAGATGATGTTTGCCGGACGGCTCGGCGTCGACCTGCAGTTCGACGGCACGCCGCGCGAACTTCTGGGCGAACTCTTCAACGAGGAAATCGGCGCCGTCGTCCAGGTCGAGAAGACCAAGCTGACGCAGGTACAGATGGTGCTCGACCGGCACGGGATCGACGCGCGGGCGGTCGGCCGCGTGGACAGCGATCCGGTCCTGCGCGTGCACAGTCACGGTGAGTGCGTGCTCGAACTCGAGCGCAAGCGCATGCAGCGCGAGTGGTCGGAGATGAGCTACCGCATCCAGGCGCTCCGCGACAACCCGAAGACGGCGCGAGAGGAATTCGAGCGCATCCAGGACGACAATGACCCCGGGCTCAACGTCGAGCTGAGCTTCAATCCGAACGACGACATCACGCGTGCGCTCCGTGGCAGCGGTAATCCGCGCGTCGCGATCCTGCGCGAGCAGGGCGTGAACAGCCAGTACGAGATGGCTGCCGCGTTCATTCGGGCCGGCTTCACGGCCGTCGACGTGCACATGAGTGACCTTTTGGAGGGCCGCGATACGCTGGACGACTACCAGGGCATCGTAGCCTGCGGCGGCTTCTCCTTTGGCGACGTGCTCGGCGCCGGCGGCGGCTGGGCCAAGTCGATCCTCTATCACAGCCGCACGCGCGATCAGTTTGCGGCGTTCTTCGACCGCAGCGATACGTTTGCGCTCGGTATCTGCAACGGCTGCCAGATGCTGTCGCACCTGAAGGAGTTGATCCCGGGTGCCGAGAACTGGCCGCGCTTCCTCGGCAACCGGTCCGAGCAGTTCGAGGCGCGCCTCAGTCTGGTCGAGGTCGTCGAGAGCCCGTCACTGTTCTTCACCGGGATGGCCGGGTCGCGGCTGCCGATCGCGACTTCGCACGGCGAAGGCCGCGTCGCCTTCGACAGCGAGGCCGACCGCTATTCGGCGTCGCACACGATCGCGGCTCGCTACGTCGACAACTACGGCCGCGTCGCCGATCAGTACCCGGCGAACCCGAACGGGTCACAGGATGGTATCTGTGCATTATCGAACGACGACGGCAGGGTCACGATCATGATGCCGCACCCGGAGCGGGTCGCGCGGAGCTTCCAGAACTCGTGGCATCCGCCCGAATGGGGCAGCGACGGTCCCTGGATGCGCATGTTCCGCAATGCGCGGGTGACGATCGGTTAGCTACATGACCGAGCCGAACATCGAAGATCCGATCGTCTCGCTGTTTCGCGAACACCCGGCATTGCTCTTCTCGGCGCTGTATCTCGCGGCCTCGATCATCGGCATGTTCTTCAGCTGGAGCTACATGCAGCAGTTCGGCGTCAACGTGTTTCTCTACGCCGAGATCAGCGACTTCCTGCTCGCGTCACTCAAGGACCCGATCATCTGGCTCATCGTGCTCGGCACGGTCGTATTCTGGTACGCGGATTGGAGAAACAGCCGCAACTGGGGCGCGAAACGGCGACCGCGGTGGCTGCGATGGTATGGCAGCCCGGGCTATCGCAGGCTGGGCTATCCCATGACGATCATCGTCGTTCTGCTGCTGCTGCAGTTCTTCGCGGAATCGAAGGCGACGACAATCTACGACGGCGAGGGCGACAGGGTGGAGTTACGTCTCGCGGACTCAGATCGGCGTCGGTCCGTGACCCTGCTCGGTACGACGTCGAAGTTCATATTCCTGTTCGATGCGAATACGGAGCGGGTGTTCATCCACCCTAACGAGAGTATTGCCGAGATTCGGTTCCTCGCGCCGGCGCGTAGCGGCTCAGGCTGAATCGGCGAGGTCGCCGCGGCCTTCCTGGACGAAAAAGCGGCGGACCTTGAGCGCGCGCGTGAGTTTGCCGCGGCGCACGAAGCACTGGTAGAACATGTCTTTCAGGACCTCGAGCAGGATACCCGCCTGCACGCGGTTCAAGAGCGGCAGTGATTCCTCGTCGCCGCTCTCGAACAGTATCGTCTTGATCGGCGCGAAGCTGTCGTCGTCGATGCCGGCGATGTCCTGCGCAATCATGACTTCTTCGAAAGCACGCAGCTTGCCGCCCTCGCCGAGCGCCGTGTAAGCGCTGGCGGCAGAACGTCGGCACATGGAAGCGAACGCGTTGAAGTTGTTGCCCGAGTAGCACGCCAGCGCTTCCCGGAACAGTACCTCGGTGTGTTTCGGCAGGTAGGAGTACGCGAAGCGTTCCTTCGGTCGCTCGAGCTCGACGAAGTTGCGGTACAGCTCGACGTGGTCGGCGGCGATTTCCTTGACGGCGAATCGCAGGAAGACCGGCGCCCGGCAGGCGTCGCACTGGTAAACGAGGCCGACGTGCTTGGGCTTCGATTCGATCAGGCGATCCGCGTTCGGCACGGACTGCGGGGTCATGTTCGAGTAGACGCCGCAGTAGGGGCACTCCAGCGCAAGCCGCTCCTCTCCGTTTTCGGAGAAGCCGCCTTTCAAGCCATCCGCCCTGTGCAGCTGTATCGCCATCGCTCGTGTTGCCTTCGCGGCCGTCGATGTACCGCGATTATTGTTATGCCGCGGCAAAAACCGCCGCGGAAACCAGTATGCATCAGCTACTTAGAACCGATGCCGCCGTTCGACATAATACGAAATTAAGTGCCGTTTTGTTGCCATTCTCCGACGGCCCGGCGCGCCGCATCATTGAGCGGCCGCGCGATCAGGGCGTCGCGGCTCAGCGAGACCTGGAAGCGTGCACCGTCGGCCATCGGCACGAAAGTCGCGGTGCCGTAGTAGGCGTCTACGCCGGGCATCAGGACCGGGAAGCGCTGCGCTACCTCGAAGACATCGACGGGCACATCCTCGCTCAGCGCATACACCGTGCGCGCCTCGCTCTGCTCGCGTTCGATGTCGCCGTAGCGGCCGCTCAGCCGGTCGAGCTGGTAGATCGGCTCCAGGCCAAGGATCGTGGCCGGCGGTGTCCACGTAACCAGTTTCGCGTCGATCTGCCACTCGTCGCCGGCCAGTTCGAAAAAGCGGTCGCGGGTGCCGTCGATCATGAGCCGCGCCGTGTAGCGGTCGTCGTCCACCTCCGCAAACTCGATCATCGCCACGTCCTGCTCACCGGTGAGCTGCGCGTAGCCATACAGGCTGATGACCATTACGGCGCCGGCACCACCCAGCGAGCCGGTCGCGACGCCGCCGGCAAACGAGCCGCCGGCGCGCAGCATGCGTCCGCGCCGCAGGTGGCGAAACACGTTGAACAGCATGAACAGCGCGATCAGCGTCATGAAGACCGTGATCGCGATGAGTGTTTCCATGCGGTTCCAGCCTACGCGTCGAGTCGCTTGTACTTGATGCGGTGCGGGCTGGCCGCTTCGCCGCCGAGCCGGCGCTTGCGGTCTTCCTCGTAGTCGGCGTAGTTGCCGTTGAAGAACACCACTTCGCTGTTGCCTTCGAAAGCGAGGATGTGGGTCGCGATCCGGTCGAGGAACCAGCGATCGTGCGAGATCACGACGGCCGACCCCGGGAATTCGAGCAGCGCCTGTTCGAGCGCGCGCAGCGTTTCGACGTCGAGGTCGTTGGTCGGCTCGTCGAGCAGCAGCAGGTTGCCGCCCGAGCGCAGCATTTTCGCAAGGTGCACGCGGTTGCGCTCGCCGCCCGACAGCAGGCCGATCTTCTTCTGCTGTTCCGAGCCGCGGAAATTGAAGCGGCCGACGTAGGCGCGTGACGAGGTCTCGTAGTTGCCGACCTTCAGGATGTCCTGGCCGTCGGAGATTTCCTCCCAGACTGTCCTGGAGTCGTCGAGCGCGTCGCGCGACTGGTCGACGGCGGCAACCTGTACCGTGTCGCCGAGCTTGACGCTGCCTTCATCGGGTTCTTCGGTCCCGGCGATCATGCGGAACAGGGTCGTCTTGCCAGCGCCGTTCGGGCCGATGACGCCCACGATGCCGCCGGCCGGCAGGATGAAGTTCAGGTCGTCGATCAGGAGCTTGTCACCAAAGCCCTTCTTGAGGTGTTCGACCTCGATGACGACGTCGCCGAGTCTCGGCCCCGGGGGAATATAGATCTCGTTGGTCTCGTTGCGCTTCTGGTAGGCCTGCGAGGAAATCTCCTCGAACTGGCGCAGGCGCGCCTTGGATTTGGCCTGCCTTCCTTTCGGGTTCGTGCGTACCCATTCGAGCTCGGACTGCATCGCCTTTTGGCGGGCTTTCTCGGTCGCTTCCTCCGTCTTCAGGCGCTTTTCCTTCTGATCGAGCCACGTCGAGTAGTTGCCTTCCCATGGGATGCCGTAGCCGCGATCGAGTTCGAGAATCCAGCCCGCCACGTTGTCGAGGAAGTAGCGATCGTGGGTGACGGCGACGACGGTGCTCGGGTACTCGTCCAGGAAGCGTTCGAGCCACGCGACCGACTCTGCGTCGAGGTGGTTGGTGGGTTCGTCGAGCAGCAGCATGTCCGGCTGCGAGAGCAGCAGGCGGCACAGCGCGACGCGGCGTTTCTCACCGCCCGACAGCTTGGTGACGTCGGCATCCCAGGGCGGCAGTCGCAGCGCGTCGGCCGCGATCTCGAGCTTGCGGTCCAGTTCCCAGGCGCCTTCGGCGTCGATGGCGTCCTGCAGCTTGCCCTGTTCCTCGAGCAGCGCGTTCATCTCGTCGTCGCTCATCGGCTCGGCGAACTTCATGCTGATCTCGTTGAAGCGGTCGACCAGCGCCTTGGTCTCGGCGACGCCTTCCTCGACGTTGCCGCGAACATCCTTCTCGGGATCCAGTTCGGGCTCCTGCGGCAGGTAGCCCACCTTGATGCCGGGCTGCGGCCGGGCTTCGCCGTCGATCTCCTGGTCGATGCCGGCCATGATGCGCAGCAGCGTCGATTTGCCGGCTCCGTTGAGTCCAAGAACACCAATCTTGGCGCCCGGGAAGAAGGACAGCGAGATGTCGCGGAGGATCTGACGTTTGGGCGGGACCACCTTGGCCACGCGGTTCATCGTGTAGATGTATTGCGCCATGGGATTCTTGCTGCAGTGCCTCTGGAATGAACGAAGCGCGCATTATCCGGTATGCTGCGCGCAAAAGGTACTGCCGCGGCAGCGAGCCGGAGCAATGACCCAGAGCGTATACGTCTACAAGGGTGAAGAGATCGCCCGCTACGGATTCGGCGACCCGCATCCGTTCGGAACCGACCGCCACGACGTCTTCCATGCGGAGCTCGCCGCCTCAGGTCTGGCCGACCGGATTCACTTTTCGCACCCGCGGCGCGCGAGCGTCGACGAACTCGCTTTGTTCCACACCGCCGATTACATCGATCGGGTCTCGCGTGCCTCCGAGGCTGGTGTGGGCTATCTCGATGCCGGTGACACGCCCGCCGTTAAGGGGATTTTCGATGCCGCGTCCGACGTCGTCGGCTCGGTCCTGGATGCGGTCGACTCGATTATGCATGGCGAAACGCGACGCGCCTTCGTGCCCATCGCCGGGCTGCACCATGCCGCCCGCGGCTCGGCCGCGGGCTTCTGCGTCTTCAATGACTGCGGCGTCGCCGCCGAATACCTGCGCCGCGAGCACGGCATCGAACGCGTCGCCTACGTGGATATCGATGCGCACCACGGCGACGGCGTGTTCTACGGCTTCGAGGACGACCCCGATTTCATCTTCGCGGACATCCACGAGGACGGCCGTTACCTGTACCCGGGAACCGGCGCTTCCAGCGAAACCGGCACGGGGAGGGCGCGCGGAACCAAACTGAACATCCCGGTCGCCCCCGGCGCCGACGACACGGAATTCGCGGGCGCCTGGCGGCGCGTCGAGGACTACCTGCGCGACGCCCGGCCCGAGTTCATCCTGTTCCAGTGCGGCGCCGACAGCCTCGAGGGCGACCCGATCACGCACCTGGCCTATACCGAGGCGGCGCACGGCGGTGCCGCCGCCGCACTCTGCCGAATTGCCGACGAATACTGCGATGGCCGGATCGTCGGGACCGGCGGAGGTGGCTACAACCGCCACAACCTGGCGCGCGCCTGGACCCGGGTTGTCGAGTCCGTCGTGACCGCTGGTTAAGAAATGACCGCCCGCGGTCTGCAAAGCCGGCGCGCAAACAGGTAACATCGCGGCTTCCACGCTGCGCCCAGCTGATCGCGGGCACCATCGCCACCCCCCCGGAGACACCCATCCATGTTTGATCCAAGCCTCTCGATCGACGAATTCGATCCCGAACTCGCAAAGGCCATTCGCGCCGAAGAGCGCCGCCAGGAAGATCACGTCGAGCTCATCGCGTCCGAGAACTACGCGAGCCCGCGGGTCATGGCCGCGCAGGGCGGGGTGATGACCAACAAGTACGCCGAGGGCTACCCGGGCAAGCGCTACTACGGTGGCTGCGAATACGTCGACATCGCCGAGGAACTCGCCATCGAGCGGGCGAAGCAGCTGTTCGGGGCGGACTACGCGAACGTGCAGCCGCATTCGGGCTCGCACGCAAACGCCGCGATCACGATGGCTCTGATCAACCCGGGCGACACGCTGCTCGGCATGCGCCTCGCCGAGGGCGGGCACCTGACCCACGGCGTCAAGGTCAATTTTTCAGGCAAGCTTTATAACGCCGTACAGTACGGCATCGATAAGGACTCGGCGCTCATCGACTACGACCATGTGCAGGCGTTGGCGGACGAGCACAAGCCGAAACTGATCATCGCCGGCTTCTCGGCGTATTCCCGTGTTATCGACTGGGCACGGTTTCGTGAGATCGCGGACAGCGTCGGTGCGTACCTGCACGTGGACATGGCGCACGTCGCGGGCCTCGTGGCGACCGGCCACTATCCGAACCCGGTACCGTATGCCGACGTCGTCACGACGACGACTCACAAGACACTGCGTGGACCGCGCGGTGGCCTGATCCTCGCGCGTAAGAACGACGAGCTGACGAAGAAATTCAACTCGCTGGTATTCCCCGGCACGCAGGGTGGGCCGCTGATGCACGTCATCGCCGCCAAGGCGGTCGCGTTCAAGGAGGCCCTCGAGCCGTCGTTCAAAGACTACCAGCAGCAGGTCTGCGACAACGCCAAGGTGATGGCGGCCACGTTGGCCGAACGCGGCTACCCGATTATCTCGGGCGGTACTGACAACCACCTCATGCTCGTGAGCCTGATCGATCGTGGCATTACCGGCAAGGATGCCGATGCGGCGCTGGGCCGCGCGTACATTACGGTGAACAAGAATGCCGTACCCAACGATCCCGAATCGCCGTTCGTAACCAGCGGCCTGCGGCTGGGCACGCCCGCGATCACGACCCGCGGCTTCGGCACCGAGGAGACCCGCATCCTGTCGGGCTGGATCGCCGACGTTCTCGACGACATCGGCAGCGAAGAGACGATCGACCGGGTACGCGGCCAGGTCGTCGAGCTTTGCAGTCGTTTCCCCGTGTATGCGGCGCGGCCCGAATCGAAGAAGGTCAGCAACCTGTAGCCGATCATGCACTGCCCGTTCTGCAGTCACGAGGAGACCAAGGTCATCGACTCACGCCTTGCGGGCGAGGGCCGGCAGATCCGGCGACGGCGGCAGTGCCTGAATTGCAACGAGCGCTTCACGACCTTCGAATCGGCCGAGCTGGTCATGCCTCGGCTGATCAAGAACGACAACTCTCGCCAGCCGTTCGACGAAGCCAAGCTCCGCAACAGCATGGTTCGCGCGCTGGAGAAACGGCCCGTGCCGAGCGACAAGCTCGAGCAGGCCATCGGCCACCTG
>JASJBG010000117.1 GCA_030066625.1 Woeseiaceae bacterium | reverse complement strand
ATGGCTGGGGCGGCAGGATTCGAACCTGCGAATCACGGGATCAAAACCCGTTGCCTTACCGCTTGGCTACGCCCCAATCGCCGAGTGCAAAGCGTCTGTGTGCGGCGCAATTGTGAGCGGCCGTCTAGACGCTGTCAAACCTACCGGAAAACCCAGCGGTCGATGACCAGGCGCACCGTCGTTTCCGTGTTTTCGGCGACGAGCCGGCTCGGCATCGACTGGCCGCCCGCCTCCCGGTAGCGGCCGATCGTGACGCTCCAGCCGCGCTGCTCCAGCCGGCTCAGCGAGCCGTCCTCGGCGAATTCGGTCGCAGCCGGGACGCGCGGATCCGGAATGCCGAGCGCCCAGTAGCGCAGCGACTCAACCGGGATCGTCCATCCGTAGCGATAGTAGAGGTCGGGTTCGACGTCGGCGAGCACCGTCGTCTCGCCGTCCTTGTCCGTGAGCTCGACCACGCGGCCGTCGCCCTCTATCCGGACCGTGCCGACGCCGAGCGGGCCGCCGACAGTGGCCCGGAAGGCGCCCTCGTCCTGGTACCAGCGCAGTTTGCCGTTGAAGCCGTCGTCGCCGGCCTTGACGCCGATGCGGCCCGAGAACTCCCACTGGTCGAGTCCTGCGAGCACCGCCGTGCGACGGTCCCAGTCCGAGATGTCGGGCAGGTCGACGCCTTTCTGGGTCGCGCAGCCGCCGATCACCAGCAGCGCGGCGACGAGAGCGAGTGGCCTAGTCGGCCGACGGGAATACGCGCTCGCGAACATCTTCGAGCAGTTCGTTCTCGGGCGTCTTTTCTTCGGCACTCTCCAGGAACGCCAGCGCCTCGTCGTGGCGATCCAGCGCGGCGAGCACCTCGACGATGTGCGCCGCGACTTCGGGATCCTCGAGTCGCTCGTAGGCTCGCTCGAGCTCGACGAGCGCCTGCTCGTTATTGCCGAGCTTGTAGAGCACCCAGCCGAGGCTGTCGATGATCGCCGGGTTTTCGGGATCGTACTTGAGCGCCTTGCGAATGAGCTTCTCGGCCTCTTTAAACTCCTCGGTGCGATCGGCGAGCGTGTAGCCGAGCGCATTCAGCGACAGCGAGCTCTCCGGGAAGCGCTTGACCGCGACCCGGTACTGGGCGACGGCGTCCTCGATGCGCTCCATGCGCAGCAGCAGCTCGGCACGCCCGAGCAGCACGTTCTCGCTCTCCGGCCGGAATTCGATCATCCGGTCGTACTCCTCGAGAGCCTCGGGGTAACGCTCGAGTGCCGCGAGGAGCTGCGCTTTGGCCTGCACCATGTCGATCGCGTGGTTCGGATTATCCGAGGCGAACTGGTCGAGATGTTCGAGTGCACCGTCCTCGTCCTCGACATTAAAGGCACGAATCGCCGCCGAACGCCGCTGCGCGGCGACGGCATGCGTGCCGGTGCGGACCTCGTCATAGAGCTCCATGGCCTGGTCGGTTTCCTCACGGAAGTCGGCGATGCGTGCCATGTAGTAGAGCGCGTCCATCGTGTGCCGTCCGCTCGCCAGCAGGTCCTGGAAGTCTTCCCAGGCGGCGTCGAGGTTCTCCTGGCGGAAGTTGATGATCGCCATCAGGCGAAGCGCATCGACGTTGTTGCCGGTCTCGTACTGGATCTGGTTCACCTGGCTCAGTGCGTCATCGTCACGGCCGGCCGCCATCATGATCAGGGCCAGCTCCATGCGGGCCTCCGGATCCGGCTGCGGATCGTCACCGATGATCCTCGCCACGTAGTCGATGGCCTCGTCGGTCTCGCCGTCGAGCAGCAGGATGCGACCGTACAGGAGCTTCGGTTTGTTCCAGTCCGGTGCGTATTCCATCGCGAGCTGGACGCGCTCGCGGGCGTGCTCGACATCGTCGGCCTGCAGCGCGGTCACGGCGACCGCGTAGTGAGCGTAACCCGACTCCTTGTACGGCCTCGCGAGCCAGCGCATGACCTCGTCGGCCGCCTGCGCGTCCTCCTCGGTGATGACGCCAATCAGGGACAGGAGCGCACGATCCTGATCGCCGTCGCTGCGCTCGATAAGCGCCTTGTAGCTGCGGCGGGCACCGCGAATGTCACCGGTGCGGAGCTTCAGGCGGGCAACGTGGAACAGCGCCTCATCGCTGCCGGGATCGAGATCGAGCCAGCGCTCGGCTGCGACGAGCGCATCTTCGGAAAAACCGTAGCTCGAGGCCACGCGGGTCGCGCGGCTGGCAATTTCGACGCTTTTCGACTTCTCGGCCGCCAGCCGGTACTCGCGCACGGCGCGGGCGTAATCCTGCCGCTCGTTGGCGATTTCGGCCTGCAGCAGATGTGCGCTCGCGTCCGTCGGCTCGGCGTCGTCGGCCAGCGCCGTCGCCGTAACCAGGCTCAAAAGTATCAGGGCTGGCGCGGCCAGGCGGGCCGGCAGCCGTCCAAGACAATGATGCATGCTTTCCTTAACTGTTCCTGCGATCGCGGCCGTGCCCTTACTCACGGCTGCGAGCCCTGTGCGAATGGTAATAGAGACAAGGAACTACGCGTTCAGTTCGCTTATGATACGCGCTGTATGACTATTTTCCCGTGGCCGCCTTCCTCAAGGCCGCTCCAAACCACTTATGCCGCTCAAAATACTCGGGCTGAACCATAACACGGCACCTGTCGAAATACGCGAGCAGGTAGTGTTCGCGGGCGACGAGATCGGCGCCGCGCTCAATCGCGTGCGCGACCTCGACGGCGTGGACGAGGCTGTGCTGCTGTCGACGTGCAACCGCACCGAGTTTTATGTCATGAGCGACGACGCGGGTAAGGATCAGCTCAACTCGTGGCTGCACGATGCCCGCAATCTCGACCAGGAGTTTGCCGACTCGCTGTTTCACCTGAACGGCGACGAGGCCATCCGGCACATTTTCCGGGTCGCCTGCGGCCTCGACTCGATGGTGCTCGGCGAGACGCAGATTCTGGGCCAGCTCAAGGACGCGTTCCGCGATGCCGAGGGCGCGGGCACCGTCGGCGGGCAGCTGAGCCGGCTGTTCCAGCATACGTTCTCTGTCGCGAAGAAAGTCCGCACCGATACCGAGATCGGCTCGAGCCCGGTGTCGGTGGCGTCGGCGGCGGTCAGCCTCGCCCAGCAGTTCTTCGCCGGATTCCAGAAACGCACGGCCGTGCTCGTCGGCGCCGGCGTCACGATCGAACTCGTTGCCAAGCATCTCGTTGGCAAGGGCATCGGCCGCCTGTTCGTGGCCAATCGAAACCTCGACCGGGCACGCAACCTGGCCGGCCAGTTCGGCGGATTCGCGCTGCCGCTGTCCGAGCTCGAGGGCACCCTTCCCGAGGCCGACATCCTGATCAGCTCGACCGCGAGCGCCGACCCGGTCGTCACCCTCGCGCAGATGCAGGCCGCCGTAAAGGCACGCAAGCGGCGGCCTATCTTTGCCGTCGACATCGCCGTGCCGCGCGACATCGAACCGGAAGTAGCGGATCTCGACGACGTGTACCTGTACACGATCGATGACCTGGACAAGGTCATCGTCGAGGGCCAGGGCAATCGCGAGGCCGCGGCGGTCGACGCACACAAGATTCTCGACGACGAGATCCAGCGCTACCTGTCGATACAGCGCTCGATGCAGGTCGCACCGGTAATCACGTCGCTGCGCGATCACTGCGACTCGATTCGCGACGACGTGCTCGAACAGGCGCGGCGGCGACTTGCCCAGGGAGCCGACGGCGACGAGGTCCTCGAGTACGCCACCGCTGCTCTCATGAAGAAGATACTGCACAGCCCGAGTGTCCGCCTGCGCCAGGCCGGCGAGGCCTCGGATGATGAAGTCGTACGCATCGCGCGCGAGCTGTTCGGCCTGCACAACAACGACTGATGAAGGACTCCATACGTTTCAAGCTGGAGTCCGTCCGCGATCGCTTCGAGGAACTCGCGGGGCTGCTCGCTGATCCGGACGTCATCAACGATCAGAACCAGTTTCGCGAACTGTCCATGGAGTACGCGCGCCTGGAACCCGTCGTAAAACTCTTCTCCGACTTCGAAGGCATTGCCGACGACATCGTGGCAGCAGAAGAGATGTCGGCCGACAGCGACGAGGAGATCCGGCAAATGGGCCAGGACGAACTCGCGACGCTCAGCGAGCGTGCCGAGTCGCTGGAACTCGAATTGCAGAAAGCACTGATTCCGCCGGACCCGCACGACAATGCCAACGTCTACCTCGAGGTTCGTGCCGGCACCGGCGGCGACGAGGCCGCCATCTTCGCCGGCGACCTGTTCCGCATGTACTCCAAGTACGCCGAGAACAAGGGCTGGAACGTCGAAATCCTGTCCGCGCGCGATGGCGAACACGGCGGCTACAAGGAAATCATCAGCCGCGTGACCGGCAGCGGCATTTACGCCGACCTCAAGTTCGAATCGGGCGCGCACCGCGTACAGCGCGTGCCCGCAACGGAATCACAGGGCCGCATCCACACGTCAGCATGCACCGTCGCCGTGCTGCCGGAGCCCGACGAGGTAGAAGAAGTCGAGATCAATACCGCCGACCTGCGCGTGGACACCTATCGCGCGTCCGGCGCGGGCGGCCAGCACGTCAACAAGACGGACTCCGCGGTCCGGTTGACGCACTTGCCGACCGGCATCGTTGTCGAGTGCCAGGACGAACGCTCGCAGCACAAGAACCGCGCACGAGCGATGTCGCTGTTGCAGGCGCGGCTGCTCGACCAGCAGGTTGCCGAGCAGCAGTCCGAGCAGGCCGCACAGCGCAAGCTGCTGGTCGGTTCCGGCGATCGGTCCGAACGCATTCGTACTTATAACTACCCGCAGGGCCGCGTGACCGACCACCGCATCAACCTGACGCTCTACAAGCTCGACGAGATACTCGAGGGCGACCTCGAACAGGTTGTGGAGCCGCTGACGAACGAATACCAGGCGGACCAGCTCGCGGCGTTGTCGGAGCAGTGAGCATCAGGATCGGATTGCTCGGTGCGTCGCGCATCGCGCGCGGCGCCGTCATAGCGCCGGCCAGCGAGATTGACGGCGTCGAAGTGACCCGGGTTGCGGCGAGCTCGGTCGACAAGGCACAAGCTTACGCCGACGAACACGGTATCCCCGGGGTCGAGGCCGACTACGCGGCGCTCGTGGCAAGCGATGCGGTCGATCTCGTCTACAACGCGCTGCCGCCGTCCGGTCACATGCAGTGGTCCATTGCCGCACTCGAGCACGGCAAGCATGTCCTCTGCGAAAAGCCGTTTGCGATGAACGCCGACGAGGCGGTGCAAATGGTTGCAGCGGCCGACAAGTCGCCGGGCCTCCTGATCGAAGCCTTTCACCACCGCTTCCACCCGCTCTTCGATCGCGTGCTCGAGATCGTCAACTCGGGCACGCTCGGCGATGTGCAGCGACTGCGCAGCCACTTCAACGTGACCATTCCTTATGTACCGGGCGAACTGCGGCACACCCTCGAGGTCGGCGGCGGTGCGCTGATGGACCTCGGCTGCTACCCGGTGCACTGGGTCCGCACGGTCATGGGTACCGAGCCGGCCGTCGTCTTAGCAGAAGCCGTGCAGGAACGCGAGGGCGTCGACTCGACGATGCGCGCGACACTCGACTTCGATGGCGTACCTGCCGAGATCGAGTGCTCGATGGCCGAGGGCCTGCCGGACGGACACCGCGCTGCGCTCGTCGTCGACGGAGCGTCGGGCAAGCTTGCGGTTATCAACCCGCTGTCACCGCACACTGGCCACGAGCTTATCCTGAGCGTAGACGGCGAGACCATGTCGGAAACGGTCGATGGCAATTCGACATACTGGCACCAACTCCGCCATTTTGTCGATGTGATCCACGGAAACGCCGAACCCATCAGCGGCGGCGAAGATGCAGTCGCCAACATGCGCGCCATCGACGCGATCTATCGGTCAGCGGGAATGCTGCCTCGCGGTAAATCTTCCTAGGCGCGCTGCCGGTAGATCCAGCGTAGCTGCAGACTGACCCCGACCAGGAACGCGATCAGCAGGGCCAGGTAGCACATCTTCAGGATCGGGTCTTCGATTGAAGTCAGCACGGGGTTGCCGACCGGCAGGCGCATCAGGCCATCCGTAACCGCCGGAATGGCATGAAATAGCAGCGTCGCCGTGTAGCTGAACGCGCGTACGTAGCGAGACAGCTTGCCGAAAAGCGTTGTCGTTGCCGCGAGCGTTCCCACACCGAGTGCCGCCAACGTCATCACGGCGAGACCGTGAGCCGGCCCGAAGAAGCCGTGCTGGTAGATCGCAAGGGCCGTGGCCGCCGTCACGAGCGTGCTTGCGAGGTAGATCTGTCCCGAGCGGGACTCGAAGCCGATTTCCCGGTACTTGATCAGTGCGAACGCGCCGCTCACCAGGGCGACGATGCCCATGGCGGTGTGGAACCAGCCGAGCGGCGTGATTTCAGGCATGTCGGGACTCGCTTCACCAGGATCGACTCGATCCTAGCACGATGCCCGAATCAGCCGAGCGCGCGATCCAGGTCCGCGATCAGGTCGTCGAGGCCCTCGATACCCACCGAGAGACGAATCAGCTGGTCGGAGATGCCGATCTTGGCGCGTTCCTCCGGCGGCACCGACGCGTGCGTCATGATCGCCGGGTGATCGACAAGGCTCTCCACGCCGCCGAGGCTTTCCGCCAGCGTGAACACCTCGCAGGTCTCGAGGAAGCAGCGCGCCTCGTCGAGGCCGCCCTTGATGAAGAAGGTAACGATGCCGCCGCCACCGGGCATCTGCCGGTTTGCGAGTTCGTAGTGCGGGTGCGACGGCAGTCCCGGGTACAGAACGCTTTCGACGCGGCTGTCTTTCTCCAGCCACTCGGCAATGGCGTGGGCGCTCTTGCAGTGGCGCTCCATGCGCACGTCGAGCGTCTTGAGTCCGCGGAGCGCGAGGAAGCTGTCGAACGGGCCCTGCACCGCACCGATCGAGTTCTGCAGGTAGGCGAGCTGCTCGCCGAGCGCTTGATCGGCGGTCACGACGATACCGCCGACCATGTCCGAGTGACCGTTCAGGAACTTGGTCGCTGAATGCATGACGATATCGCAACCCAGCTCGAGCGGCCGCTGCAGGTACGGCGTCGCGAAGGTGTTGTCCATCGCGACGAGGATGTCCTTGTCTTTCGCGAGCGCGCAGATAGCTGCGATGTCGACGATCTTGAGCGTCGGGTTGGTCGGGCTCTCCAGCCAGATCATTCGCGTGTTGTCGCGGATGTTGGCGGCCGCGGCATCGACGTCGGTCATGTCGACGAAGCTGAACTCGAGTCCCGAGCTGCGCTCGCGCACGTTGTGGAACAGCCGCCGGGTACCGCCGTAGAGATCGTCCATGGCGAGAACGTGCGAGCCCGTGTCTAAGAGCTCGAGGATCGTTCCGATCGCTGCCAGGCCCGATGCGAAGGCAAAGCCGTGCTTCCCAGACTCCAGGTCAGCGATGCAGCGTTCGTAGGCCATGCGCGTCGGGTTCTGCGTGCGCGAGTATTCGTAGCCCTTGTGCACGCCCGGGCTCTCCTGCACGTAGGTCGACGTCGCGTAGATAGGCGGCATGATCGCGCCCGTGGTCGGGTCGGGGCTCTGCCCCGCATGAATCGCGCGGGTCGCAAACTGCTTGTCTTTGCTATCCATGGTCTCTCTTACATCTGCCGGCGCAGGTAGTTCAGGACGTCCGAGCGCGTGATGAGCCCGAGGAAATTGTCACCGTCCATGATCGCCGCATAGGGCTGCACATGCAGCATTGCGACGAGGTTGTTGATGCTCGTCTCTTTCTCGAGCTGGATAAATGCCGTTTCCATCGCGTCTTCGACGTTCGCCTTCATGAGTTCGGGATGGCCGAACACGAACTGCATGATCGCGTCCTCGGTGACGACGCCGACCAGCTGACCTTCGTACATGACGGGCAGCTGCGAGAACCCAGCGTTGCGCAGGCGATTATGCGCGGTCGTCAGGATATCGGTCGGGCCGACGGTGATCGTCGCGCGTTCGTCGTGCGGCCGGCCGATGAGGTCGCGCAGGTCGCCGTGTTCCTCGCGGCGGATGAAGCCCTGGTCCTCGAGCCAGAAATCGTTGAAGAGCTTGGACAGGTACTTGTTGCCGGTATCGCAGGCAAATGTCACCACGGTCTTTGGCTCGGTCTGCTCCTGGCAGTACTTGAGCGCTGCCGCGATGCAGGTGCCGGACGAGGAGCCCGCCAGCAGGCCTTCCTTGCGCAGCAGCTCGCGCGCTGCCTTGAAGGACTCCGCGTCAGTGATCGCGTAGGCGCCCTTCACCTGGCTGAAGTCGGCTATGTCGGGAATGAAGTCCTCGCCGATGCCTTCGACAAGCCAGCTGCCGCCCTCGCCCAGCTCACCCTTGTTGATGTAGTCGGCGAGCACCGAACCGACCGGGTCGGCGAGAATGAGCTCGACGTGCGGGGCATGCTCCTGCAGGTACTTGCCCATACCCGACACGGTTCCGCTCGAACCGACACCCAGCACTATCGCGTCGACCTTGCCGTCCAGCTCCTCGATGATCTCGGGGGCCGTCGTCGTCTCGTGCGCCAGCGGGTTATCCGGGTTGCCGAACTGGTTGATGAAATAGGCGCCCTGATCTTCCGCGATGCTCTTGCCGAGATCCTGGTAGTACTCGGGATGACCCTTGCCGACGTCCGAGCGCGTCAGCACGACCTCGGCACCCATAGCGCGAAGGTTGAAGATCTTCTCCTGGCTCATCTTGTCAGGCAGCACGAGGATCAGCTTATAACCCTTCTGCGCCGCGACCAGTGCAAGCCCGAGGCCCGTATTGCCGGCGGTCGCTTCGACGAGCGTGTCGCCGGGCTTGATGTCACCGCGCTTCTCGGCCTCATCGATCATCGAGATACCGATGCGGTCCTTGATCG
>JASJBG010000116.1 GCA_030066625.1 Woeseiaceae bacterium | reverse complement strand
TAGCCTGCCGCTGTCCCTGAGGATGCCTGTAGCGAGAACGAGAATTGCCGTGCCGCGTCCCGCTAGGCCTGCGGCAATCATCACGCCGCCTGTCGCGAATCCGGCAAACCCAGCACTAAGGTTTGTCGAGGTCACTACGACCTGGTTCGTGACGCGCGTGGCCGCTAGTCTCGAGAAGTTCTTCGTCCGCGTGTTCCAGTAGTTGAACGCCGAGAATGTGCCGTGAAGAAGAATCGCGAGCGGCAACAACCAGAGATATGGCGCAAGCTCCGGGATGCCGGCCCACCCGGCCAGCTGCGGTCCGGCGATTCCGACGAGCAAAGCAAGCAGTGCGCTCATAGCCACGGACGCGAGCAGCGACACGCCGAGCAGGTTGGCGGCCTCGCTATCTTCGTCGGGTAACACGATAGAGAGCTCGTAGCGGAGGCAGGCGACCACCCCGAAAATCAGGGTCAGGGATGCAAACAGCGTGGCTATCCCGAACGCCTCCGGAGCGAACAGCTTGGCGAGAATCGGCGCCGCAAGGATGCCGATCAACTGGGCGATGCCGGTACCTGTCACGAGCCGCATGACGTCGTTCCTGAAGCTGGAGATTGCAGCGACAGGCGGGGTTTGCGGCTCTGCGTCGCTCATTCTGCCGGGCTTGCTACTCCGCACGGGCGCATCGGCACCGCTGCGGAAACGATACGACTCATCACCGTTTCAGCCGGACGCGCTGTCGATGCTGCGCCTGGCGGTGACCATGGTCTCGCGAAACAGGACGCCGAATACGCCAAGCAGTCCGCCGAGGAAGGTCGCCACGACGACAATGAGGACCCGGTTTGGCTTGTAGCGCAGCTTGGGCGGCTTCGCACTGTCGATGACCCGAAACGCAAACTCCGTGTTGCCGCGCGCGAGCATCAGCTTCTGCATCTCTGCCTCGAGCAGACGCCCGATCGACTGTTGCAGCGTCACCACGTTGGAACCCTGGAGTTCCTGCTCGAGGTAGGCAACGTTGCCCTCGGCTTCGCGAAGTGCTCGCTGGCGGACATGCTCGTTGAGACGGCCGACGAGCTGGTTCGCCCATTTCGCCGCGGTCTCCGGATCGGTCCACTGTACGGCCAGCGTGACCAGTCCGGTCGTCGGGTCTTCGGAAGCCTGCAGCACGTCGTTCCTGAAGATGCGCACCGCATCGCGCATATCCGGGTGATTCGCCGGATCGCTGTCGATCCAGCTACCCGCATCCGCGTCCCACAGGTCGGCGAACAGCACAGGCAGGAGGTTTTCATCGCGGATGAACTGTTCCGCGAAATCCCGCGAGCCGAGAATCGCGAGCGGCTCCGCACTGCCGCCACCACCGACCGAAACGCCGGCGAGACCGACCAAACCGCCGAGCTGGCGAGTCAGGCCGGACATCGAACGTTCCTCCGCGGGCGACAGCAGCGTCTCCGATCGATACCACTCCGTCTGCACGAGCGCATAAGGAATGGACAAGACGGCAAAAACGAAGGTTACGGCGATGATGATCCACTTGTGCCGCCAGAGCAGGATCCAGAGTCCCAGCAGGTCGACGGACTCCGTATCGGCTTCTGAACGCCGGCGCGTTGGATCATTCATCTCGGGGTCGCTCATACACTCACTGCTCGATCAAAAAGGCCGCTCACGCACTGGACGCGGGCATCGCCGGCCAATTATAGGTCCTGCGAGGCGACGTTTTCGACATACCACTCATAGGTCTGCCGGATTCCCTCCGGCAATGTCGTTTGTGCCGTCCAGCCCAGCGAGCTGAGCCTCGTCACGTCCATGAGTTTGCGGGGTGTGCCATCGGGTCGGGTCGCGTCGTACCGAATCTCGCCCTCGAAACCGACGATATCCCGAACGAGCTCGGCGAGTTCGGCGATGGCGACATCCTCCCCGACGCCAACGTTGATGATCTCGCCCGACTCGTAGTTCTCGAGCAGGAAACACACGGCGTCTGCCAGGTCGTCAACGAACAGGAATTCGCGTCTCGGGGTCCCGGTTCCCCACAGCTCGACGTGATCGTCCCGACGCTGTTTCGCCTCGTGAAAGCGCCGGATCAGCGCCGGCAGGACATGCGAGGTCTCGAGATCGAAGTTGTCGAGGGGACCGTAAAGGTTGGTCGGCATCAGCGAAATGGCATTGAAACCATACTGCTTGCGGTACGCCTGGCACATCTTGATACCGGCGATCTTGGCAATCGCATACCACTCGTTCGTGGGCTCCAGCGGGCCGGTAAGCAGAACGTCTTCATGCATCGGTTGCGGCGCGTGTTTCGGATAAATGCAGCTGGACCCGAGAAAACACAGTTTGCTCGCGCCCGAGCGATAGGCGGAGTCGATGACGTTGCCCTGGATCTGCAGGTTCGTATGGATGAAATCGGCGGGGTAGGAATCGTTCGCGAGGATGCCGCCCACCTTGGCGGCGGCAAGCACGACGACCTCGGGCTTCTCCTGCTCGAAGAAGCTTCGAACATCTGCCTGGACGGTCAGGTCGAGCTCACTGCGTGTCCGGCCGATGATGTTGCCGTAGCCCTGGCGCTCGAGGGCCCGCACGATGGCGGAACCGACCAGCCCTCTGTGGCCGGCCACGAATATTGACGTGTCGCGGTTCATTCCCGGTGCGAGTATGCCTTGAAGCCCTCGCGCTGTATCAGCGCGTCGCGCTTCGCAAGTTGCAGATCATTCTGCACCATCTCTGTCACAAGCTCCTGCAGGTCGATTTCCGGTTCCCAGCCCAGCTTTGACTTCGCCTTCGACGGGTCGCCCAGCAGACTCTCCACTTCGGTCGGACGGTAGTAGCGCGGATCGATGCGAACGACGACCTTGCCGGAGCGAGTATCGGTAGCCGTCTCATCGACGCCGCTGCCGGACCACTCGAGCGGCATGCCGATCGCGTCAGCGGCAAAGCCCAGGAATTCCCGGACCGAGTACTGCACGCCGGTGGCGATGACGTAGTCGTCCGGCTCCGGCTGCTGGAGCATCATCCACTGCGCGCGGACAAAGTCTTTCGCGTGGCCCCAGTCGCGCAATGCGTCGATGTTGCCGAGGTACAGGCAGTCTTCGAGACCCGCCTCGATGCGTGCAAGGCCGCGGGTGATCTTGCGCGTCACGAACGTTTCGCCCCGCAGCGGCGACTCGTGATTGAACAGGATCCCGCTGCAGGCAAACATGCCGTAGGCCTCGCGATAGTTCACCGTCACCCAGTGCGCGTACACCTTGGCGGCGCCGTACGGTGAGCGCGGATAGAAAGGTGTCGTTTCTTTCTGCGGCGTCTCTACGACCTTGCCATACATCTCCGACGTCGACGCCTGGTAAAAGCGGCAGCGATCGGCGAGCCCGCAAATGCGGATCGCCTCGAGTAATCGAAGCGTTCCCAGCGCGTCGGCGTTGCCGGTGTACTCCGCCGTTTCGAACGACACCGCGACATGGCTTTGCGCCGCCAGGTTGTAGATTTCGTCAGGCTGCACTTCCTGGACGATACGGATCAGGTTGGTCGAATCGGTCAGATCGCCATAGTGAAGTATGAAGCGACGGTCGCTTTCGTGCGGATCGGCGTACAGATGGTCGATCCTGTCGGTATTGAACAGCGAAGAGCGCCGCTTGATGCCGTGCACTTCGTAGCCCTTGTCGAGCAGCAGTTCGGCGAGATATGCCCCGTCCTGGCCGGTCACGCCGGAGATCAGGGCCCTTTTGCCGGGTTTTTCAGGCGCCATGGGTGGCTTCCTCGAGTTCGGTCAGGTCGGGGATTCTATCGTGTCGGTCCGAATATGCACGCACCATTCGAGGGTAGCCAATCGGAGACCAATGAGGTACTGTGCCGCGATTCCTGAAACAGGGGTGTCGGCAGGGCGCGATCCGGCGCCGCCACGCACCGTCGCGCCGGCTATAGCAATGTCACGGCGCCATATCCCAGTCATCAATCATTGGCCATTGCGCTTCGGTCTCGGGCTGCTTGCCCTGGTCGCCGGCCAGTACGTCGGGGCCACGCTGCTCGGCATGGAGCCGCTGCCGATCAACACGCTGGTGGCCGCCGTGGTCTTCGCCTGGCTGCCGGCGATCTTCCTGACCGACAAGTACCGTCACAAGTACCCGCAGCGCTACACCACCTATCTGCTGGCCTCGCATGGCAAGGCGGCCGTGATCATGCTGACGGGCCTGTTGATCCTGCGCCTGGTCCTCGGGCCGGAGACGGCGCCCCTGCCCCTGCTGCTCACTGGTTTCGTTGCCTCGGCCCTCATCGATCTCTTGATTTCGCTGCCGCGTCGAATCGGCGAGGCGCCTCAAGCGACGGCCACGGAGGCACCCGCTGCCGAGGCCCCGTTCGATCTCCAGCCTGTCGACAGCGCCGCGATGCGGCGGTCGATCGCGGAACTGCCGACAGAACAACTGGACGGCCCGATCCGCGAATTCCTCGAGGAACACCTGCCTACCGACAGTAGTGACGGCATCAACGCGCTGCAGGTCATCGACGACCGGCCCGAAGATGCGATCGATGGTGCACGCACCGAAGACACAGGCCTGCTCGTCTGCAAGACGTCGCTGAACAACGTCCAGCGCCTGAACCTGCTGCTGAAGTACAGCGTCGGCGAGATCGCGCCGGGCGGTTACATCGCCGTAAGCTATACACCGCTGTCGGTCACCAACCGCCGCATCGCCGAGAAGTACAGCGGCATCCGCCGGCGCCTCGCGTTCCTGACCCATTTCATCTGGTACCGGGCACTGCCCAAGCTGCCGTACGTCGACGTCCTGTACTTTTCCCCGCCGTTTCGCTGGATCGATCGGTGGTTCCTTCGCGACACGCGGCTGCGCGAGCGGGTCCTGTCGACGGCCGAAGTCTGGGGCCGGCTGGCCTACTACGGCATGGAGGTAGTCGCCGAATCGGAAGGCGACGAACGCTTCGTGCTCGCTCGCCGCGTCTCGGAACCCCTGTACGATCGCAAGCCGTCCTACTACGCCGTCGTCGCGCTGCAAAAGGTCGGTCTGGACGGCGAGATCATTCGGCTCCACAAGGTCCGCAGCATGTACCCGTTCAGCGAGTTCCTGCAGAAGCGGATCTTCGAGAGTCATGGCCTGTCGAAAATCGGCAAGTTCGAGAACGACCCGAGGCTCACCGAGTACGGCCCGCTGATCCGCAGCCACTGGATCGACGAACTGCCCGGCCTTTACGACTGGCTGCGTGGCGACGTGAAGCTCGTCGGCATGCGGGCAACCAGCCCGCACTTCCTCAGCCTGTACCCGCAGGAACTCTACGACCTTTACATACAGATCAAGCCCGGCCTCGTGCCGCCGATCTTCGACGAATCCACCGACGGCTTCGACGACATCGTGCGGATCGAAATGGAGTACCTGCAGCGCTACCTGAAAGCGCCGGTCCGCACCGACATCGCCTACTTCTGGTATACCTTCCGCGATATCGTCTTCCGTAAGGTCCGGAGCAAGTAGCGAGTCGGCCATGTGTGGAATTTTCGGATTGGTAACCGCGCCGTCGGCGCCCTATGAGACCGAGCTGCTGTGGCGATCGCTCGAGCATCTCGCGAAACGCTCGCAGTCGCGTGGCAAGGACTCGTCCGGGCTCCTGTTCATGAACCAGGCCGATTCCGTGTGCAAGGTCATCAAGGGCGACCTGCGGATCGGCTCGCTGCTGTCGTCGCCGACTGCAAAACAGGCGATCGACGAAGCGCTCGATGCCTACGCCGCAGTAGACGACGATGTGCCGTTCATCGCCGCCGGTCATTCGCGCCTCGTGACCAATGGCTCGCAGCTCGATGACGACAACAATCAGCCCACCGTCCGCGACGGCCTGGTTGCGATCCACAACGGCATCATCGTCAACGATGCCGAGCTGTGGGCGGCGCACGAGGACCTGGAGCGGCGCTACAGCATCGATACGGAAGTGCTGCTGGCGCTGCTCCGGCGGCAGCTCGACGGTGGCATGCAGCTGCCCGAGGCGATTGCCGAGGTCGATCGCCTGGTCGAGGGCACCGTCTCCACGGCGCTGTTCCACCCTGACGGCAACCACCTGCTGCTCGCGACGGACAACGGCTCGCTGTACACGCTCACGAACAGCAAGGACCTCCTGTTTTTTGCGTCCGAATACTTTCCGCTCGCGTCGCTGGCGCGGCGGATCAACATCGACATAGAGCGCGATTTCGCGCTACGCCAGCTGCCATCGCGCAATGGTCTGCTCGTGAACCTCGCGAACTTCAATCTCGAGCGGTTTACATTCGCGGACGCGAGCAGCACAGCCAGCGGTAATCAGCCGAGCGGTAACTGGACGATCGCCGTGGAAGGCATCGAGGGCAACGAACCAGAGCGAGAACTCGTGCGCGATGTCGCGCTGATCGCCCAGGCAGCAGATGCTTCTCGCTTCGAGAAGATGCTCGAGCGCAACGTCGAGAAGATCGGCAAGCTGAAACGATGCACGCGCTGCGTGCTGCCCGAGACGTTCCCGTTCATCGAGTTCGACAACGACGGCGTCTGCAACTACTGCCGCAACTACAAAATACGCAACCAGCCTAAGCCGCTTGACGAGCTGGACGCATTGCTCGAGCCCTACCGCCGCAAAGACGGCAAGCCCGACTGCATCGTACCGTTCAGCGGTGGCCGCGACAGCACCTACGCGCTGCACGTCATCAAGACGCAGCTCGACATGAACCCGATTGCGTACACATACGACTGGGGCATGGTCACGGATCTTGGCCGTCGCAACATCGCGCGCGTCTGCGGCAAGCTCGGCGTGGAGAACATCATCGTTGCCGCGAATATTCACTGGAAGCGCGACAACATTCGCAAGAACATCGAAGCTTGGCTGCGCAAGCCGCACCTCGGCATGATTCCGCTGTTCATGGCCGGCGACAAGTACTTCTACTACTACGTCGACCAGGTCAAACGTCAGACCGGCATCAGCCTCAACATCTGGGGCGTGAACCCGATGGAGAACACGGACTTCAAGGTCGGGTTTCTCGGCGTTGCGCCTGATCATGACAAGGAGTACATCTACTCTCTGTCGCTCTTCAGGCAGCTGAAGCTGTTCTGGGGCGCCGGAAAAGCCGCACTGTCGAACCCCGCCTACTTCAACAGTTCCATCCTTGACACGCTCGGTTCGTTTGCAGCCCGCAGCCTAAAGACCCACCGCGACTACTATCACCTGTACGACTACCTGCTGTGGGAGGAGTCGGAGGTCGACTCCGTGCTGCTCGACGAGTACAACTGGGAGAAAGCCGTGGACACGGATACGACGTGGCGTATCGGCGACGGCACGGCGGCGTTCTACAACTACATCTACTACACGGTGGCCGGCTTCTCCGAGCACGATACGTTCCGCAGCAATCAGATTCGCGAAGGCATGCTGGACCGCGATACAGCACTCAAACTCGTCGAAACCGAGAATCGGCCGCGCTACCCGACGATTCGCTGGTACACGGATGCGGTGCACGTGGACTACGAGCACGCCATCCGGACGATCAATGCAATCCCGAAGCTCTATCGGTGATCCCGGCGTGCCCCGGAACATCTGGATCATTTCAAAGTATGCGTCGTCGGCGGAATACGGTTTCGAGAGTCGGCTGTTCGCGCTCGCCCGCGAATTCACACGTAACGGTCACACCGCCGTAGTCGTTGCGTCAGATTCGAACCACCTCGCGGACTACCCGAAATTCGATTCGCGCTTCCAGTTCGAGGAACTGGACGGCGTCAAGACGTGGTGGCTCCGGACCCTGCGCTACGCGAAGACCGTGTCGCTCCGACGCGTTCTCGGTTGGCTGGACTTCGAGCTGAAGCTATTCATGATGCCGAAGTCGCAGCTACCGAGGCCCGATGTGATCATCGTTTCTTCGTTGTCACTGCTGACCATTCTCAACGGCGTTCGACTTCGCAAGCGCTACGGCTGCAAGCTCGTTTTCGAGATTCGCGACATCTGGCCCTTGACGCTGGTCGAGGAAGGCAACTTCAGCGCGCGGAATCCGCTCGTCAGGGCACTCGGATGGATCGAGTGCTTCGGCTATCGAAAGGCCGACCTGATCGTCGGAACGATGCCCAACCTCGAAGAACACGTCAGCAGCGTGGCCGGAAGCGGCCTCAACTGCGCGTGCGTCCCGTTCGGCTTCGACCCGGCCGCGTTCGAACGCCAGGAGGCCCTGCCGGACGAGTACCTCGCCGAGCACATTCCTGCGGATCGCTTCATCGTCGGCTACGCGGGCAGTATTGGACTTACGAACGCGCTGGAAACGATAATGGAATGCGCGCGCCGCCTCGCGGACGATGACCGGTTCTTCTTCGTCTTTCTCGGCGGCGGCGATCGACGGGAGCACTTCATCGAGGCCACACGGGACCTCGACAACGTTGCGTTCCTGCCAAAGGTCAAGCGGTCGGAGGTCCAGTCGGTCCTGAAGCACTGTGATCTCCTTTACTTCGCGGTTTACGATTCACCCGTCTGGCGCTACGGCATGTCCCTCAACAAGCTGATCGACTACATGATGGCAGCCAAACCGATCCTCGCGTCCTACAGCGGCTATCCGTCGATGCTCGACGAGTCGGGCTGCGGCGAGTTTGTCCCGAGCGGCGATCCGGACGCGCTCAGGGACGCCCTGCTCAGGCACGCGGACATGAGCCGCGAGGAGCTTGCGGAGCGCGGCCAGCGTGGCCGACAGTGGCTTCTCGAGCACCGGCCGTGGC
Organism: Woeseiaceae bacterium; assembly: GCA_030066625.1. Classification (GTDB taxonomy): domain Bacteria; phylum Pseudomonadota; class Gammaproteobacteria; order Steroidobacterales; family Woeseiaceae; genus UBA1847. Next base: position 10,875 of record JASJBG010000116.1, on the reverse strand, counting down.
CCGTACTGGCTCGCGAATACGAAAACCTGTTGCAGGAGCTCGTCGGGAATTGAAGCGGGCACTGGACATCCTGGCTTCCGCTGCGGCGCTGCTGGTGCTTGGCCCGATCATGATCGTGCTGGCGGTGCTGATCTTGCTGACGGACGGACGGCCTGTACTGTTCCGCCAGCAGCGGCCGGGCCTCGACGGCGAGCCGTTCACGATCCTGAAATTCAGGACCATGTCGATTGCGAAGGACGCTGACGGCGTCGACCTGCCCGATGCCAATCGCCTGACCGGGGTCGGCAAGGTACTCAGAGCCACCAGCCTCGACGAGCTGCCGGAACTGATCAACGTGCTCCGCGGCGACATGAGCCTGGTCGGGCCTCGCCCCCTGCTCATGGAATACCTGCCGCGCTATTCGCCGGAGCAGGCGCGCCGACACGAGGTTCGTCCGGGCGTCACGGGCTGGGCACAGGTCAATGGCCGCAACAGCATTTCCTGGGACGAGAAGTTCGAGCTCGACGTCTGGTATGTCGACAATCATTCGCTCTGGCTCGATATCCGGATTCTCTGGCAGACCTTCGTGAAAGTACTGAAGCGTGAGGGTATCTCTCACCCCGGTGACTCGACGATGCCGAAGTTCAAGGGTAAGACGTCGTGACGACGCTGTATGGCATCTACGGCGCTGGTGGCTGCGGTCGCGGCATACTGCCCGTCGCGGAGCGCATGCTGACCGTCTCCGGTGGTCCCGAGTATGAGCTCGTCTTTATCGACGACGGGTCCGGTAGCAACAACGTCAATGGGCACCGGGTATTGAGCCTGGACGAATTCTCCGATGAGGCGGACGCGCTCTCTGCCGTCTCGCTGGCTGTCGCGGACCCGCGGGTTCGCCAGGCGCTCGCTGCGCGCTGCGAGCAGCGCGGCATTGCCGCGTTTTCGGTCATTAGCCCCGAGTGCGTTGTCATGGATGAGGTCCAGATCGGCGAAGGCGCCGTGCTGTCGCCGTTCACAACGCTCACCTCGAACATCCGCATTGGCCGGCACTTCCACGCCAACCTGTATTCCTACGTCGAGCACGACTGCGTCGTCGGCGACTTCGTCACCCTGGCGCCGGCGGCCCACTGCAACGGCAATGTCGTTATCGAGGATTTCGCCTACCTCGGCAGCGGCTGCGTGATCCGGCAGGGAACGCCGGGGGATCCGCTGGTCATCGGCGAAGGCGCAACGATCGGCATGGGCGCCGTTGTCACGAAGAGCGTTGCGGCAGGCACGACGGTCGTCGGCAACCCTGCACGCCCGATCGAGGCTCGCTGATCGTGGCCGCTGCTTTCAGTCCGTGGCCCTCGTTTACGCGCGAGGAGCGCGAGGCCGTCGACCGGGTGCTCGCATCGAACCGGGTCAACTACTGGACCGGCGAAGAGTGCCGCAAGTTTGAACGCGAGTTCGCCGACTGGAGTGGCACGACGCACGCGGTGGCACTCGCGAATGGCACGCTGGCCCTGGAGCTGGCGCTCAAGGCAGCGGGCATCGGCCCAGGTGACGACGTCATCGTGACGCCAAGGTCTTTCTTCGCCTCCGCATCGTGCACGGTCACGGTCGGCGCGCGGCCTGTTTTCGCCGACGTCGATGCGGACACGCAAAACATCACGGCAGAAACCATCGAAGCGGCGCTCACGCCGAGTACACGGGCAATTGTCTGCGTCCATCTGGCAGGAATGCCCTGCGACATGCAGTCGATTATGGATCTTGCGGATCGCCGTGGGCTCGTAGTGATTGAGGATTGTGCCCAGGCACATGGCGCCCGCTACCGGGGACAGTCGGTCGGCGGCCTCGGGCATATCGCCGCGTGGTCATTCTGCCAGGACAAGATCATGACCACGGGTGGCGAAGGCGGCATGGTCACGACCAATAGCGACGAGCTGTGGTCACGCACCTGGAGCCTCAAGGACCACGGCAAAAACTGGGATGCGGTGTATTCGCGGGAGCACCCGGCCGGATTCCGCTGGCTGCACGAGTCATTCGGCACCAATGCGAGAATGCTCGAGGTACAGGCCGCGATCGGCCGCATTCAGCTCGACCGTATGCCGACCTGGCTCGATCAACGCACCCGCAATGCAAACCGGCTCGCCGAAGCCGCCGCGCCGCACGCCGTTGTGCGGGTTCCCGCGGTTCCCGATGATTGCGTTCACGCCTGGTACCGGTTCTACCTGTTCGTTGAGCCTGACGCGCTCGCGCCGGGCTGGACGCGCGACCGGATCGTCGCGGACATCAATGAACGCGGTGTGCCCTGTTTCCACGGCGCGTGTCCGGCAATCCACGATGAGCGTGCATTCCGGGACGCCGGCCTCGGACCAGACACTCGCTTGCTGGTCGCCGATCAACTCGGGGAGACGAGCATCATGATGCTGGTTCACCCGACATTGACGGCCGACGAAATCGAAAAATCCTGCGACGCACTCGACAAGGTGCTCGCGGCGGCGTCTGCCTGAACCTCAGCGACGCGCTTTCGTTTCCTCGAGCAGGCGGCGCGTCGAGCGGTTGCTGCCGCTGTAACTTGACGGATCGCTCACGGCACCCGCTATGCGCGTTGCCAGCTTTTTGCCGAGTTCCACGCCCCACTGGTCAAACGAGTTGATGCCCCACACTACGCCCTCCACGAACACCTTGTGCTCGTAGAGCGCGATGAGCTGGCCCAGCGTCTCGGGCCTGAGTTCGTCGAACAGGATCGTGCAGGACGGGTTATTGCCCCTGTGTACGCGATAGGGCTCGAGGCCGGGCTCGTCGAAGCCGTCCATGAGCGCCTCGGACTGCGCGAGGCAGTTGGCGATGGCGAGATCCTGCTGCGCCTGGTCGGCGCCCGAGCTCCGCGCGGGCAGCAGGAAGTCGACCGGGATCAGCCGCGTCCCCTGGTGCAGCAGCTGGTAGAACGAATGCTGGGCGTTGTTGCCCGCCTCGCCCCAGATCACCATGCCCGTGTTGCCTTTCACCGGCTTGCCGTCCACTCGTACGGATTTGCCGTTCGATTCCATCTGCAGCTGCTGCAGGTAGGCCGGGAAGCGTTCGAGCCGGTTGTCGTAGGGCAGAATCGCCTGCGTCTCGGCGCCAAAGAAGTTGTTGTACCAGATCGCGATCATCGCCATCAGCACGGGCATGTTCTCGTCGAGCGGCGCGGCGCGGAAATGCCGGTCCATCTGCCGGCCGCCGTCCAGCAGGCGACGGAAGCTCTGCATGCCCATGACGAGCGCAAGTGACAGCCCGACCGCCGACCACAGCGAGTAGCGACCGCCCACCCAGTCCCAGAAGCCGAAACGAAAGTCGGGGTGGATACCGAAATCGTTCATCGCCTCGTGATTCGTCGAGGCCGCCACGAAGTGCTGCTGCACCGCGTCCTCGCCGAGCTGCTCGATGACCCACTTTCGCGCGGCATGCGCGTTGGTCATCGTTTCAAGCGTCGTAAATGTCTTCGAGCAAACGATGAACAGCGTCGTCGCCGGGTCGAGCGTCGCCTTGATGTCGGCGAGCTGGGTACCGTCGACGTTCGACACGCTGTGAAACCGCATGTCGCCCTGCCAATAGGGGCGCAGCGCACGTGCTGCCATGACCGGCCCGAGGTCGGAGCCGCCGATACCGATGTTGACGATGTTCGTCAGCCGCTTGCCGGTGCTGCCCGTGACCCGGCCCGCGTGGACCGCGTCGACGTAGGCCTCGATGCTCGACAGCACGTCCCCGACGTCGCTAACACCGTCAACGCCGTCTCCCGCTTTGTCCGCGGGTGTCGACCTGAGCGCAACGTGCAGGACCGAACGATCTTCAGTGCGGTTGATACGCTCGCCGGCGAACATCGCCTCTATGGCGGCCGGTACGGAGGTCTGTCTCGCCAGATGCGCGAATAGCTGCCGCGTCCTCGCGCTGACGTGGGTTTTCGAGTAGTCGAGCAGGAGGTCGGCGGCTTCAAGCGAAAACCGATCGGCTCGCTGCTTGTCTCTCGCGAACAGCGCGTCCAGCTCGCGCGTGCGCATTTCCTCGCGGTAGTGTGCCTTGAGACCCTGCCAGGCCTTGAGGTCGGTCGGGTAGCGCGCCGACAGCGTTCGCTCTGTATACGCTTTGGCCACGGTCAGGCGGACTGCTTGAGGTCGATATCGTAGTAGTCGAGATACCAGTCGACGAATTTCCTGACGCCAACATCGATAGGTGTGTTCGGCTGGTAGCCGACATCGGCCGCGAGATCCGAGGTATCGGCCCAGGTATCGGGCACATCGCCGGGCTGCATGGGCAGCAGGTTCTTCTCGGCTTCGCGGCCGAGGCATTTTTCGATGGCGCCGATGTAGTCCATCAGCTCGACCGGCTTCTGGTTGCCGATGTTGTAGAGGCGGTAAGGCACGCGGCTTGTACCCGGGTCCGGGGTCGCCGGGTCCCAGTCCGAGTTCGGCTCGGCGGTGTGATCCATGGTCCTCACTACGCCCTCGACGATGTCCTCGACGTACGTGAAGTCGCGCCGGTGATTGCCGTAGTTGAAGACGTCAATCGGTTTGCCGTCCAGGATGTTCTTCGTGAACATGAACAGCGCCATGTCCGGCCGTCCGTAGGGCCCGTAAACGGTGAAGAAGCGAAGCCCGGTCGTCGGCAGGCCGTAAAGGTTCGAGTACGTATGCGCCATCAGCTCGTTGGCTTTCTTGGTGGCACCGTACAGGGCCAGAGGGTGATCGACGTTCTGGTGGATGGAGAACGGCATCGTCGTATTCGCACCGTAAACAGAGCTCGACGACGCGTAGACGAGATGCTCGACGTCGTTGTGCCGGCAACCCTCGAGCACATGCAGGGTGCCGACGATGTTGCTGTCGATGTAGGAGTGCGGGTTCTCCAGCGAATAGCGAACGCCCGCCTGCGCCGCGAGGTGGACGACCTTGTCGAATTTCTCGGCGGCGAACAGTGCGTCCATGCCGTCGCGGTCCGCGAGGTCGAGCCGCACCATGCGGAAGTCGTCGTACTTGTCGAGAACCGCGCCGCGCGCTTCCTTCAAAGAGACATCGTAGTAGTCGTTGAAGTTGTCGAGACCGACGACCGTGTCACCGCGTTCCAGGAGCTTGACCGCGGTGTGGAAGCCGATGAACCCGGCAGCGCCGGTAACAAGAATCTTCATAGTCGTCTCGTTCGCTATAGTCGCTCGTCGCTCGCACCGGCAGGCAGCACGTACTTGATATCGTAGACGATCGACGTCGGCTTGCCGAACGCCCGAATCCCGTCGGCGCCCAGCGCCTTGAACTGGCGGTGAGCCACGGCGATGACGACGACGTCGTACGCGCCGCTCTCGGGCTGCTCGACCAGCTCGTAGCCATACTCGGCCAATGCCTCGGAGTGGTCGACCCACGGATCGTGTATGTCGACTTTAGCGCCGTAGGATTGCAGCTCCGCGGCGATATCCACCACCTTGGTGTTGCGGACGTCCGGGCAGTCCTCCTTGAAGGCGAGGCCCAGGATGAGGACTCGCGACTCGAGCGGCTGTATGCCCTTCGAAAGCATCTTCTTGACCACCTGGGATGACACGTACAACGGCATGTTGTCGTTGATGCCACGGCCCGCGAGGATGATCTGCGGGTGGTAGCCGAGCTGCTGCGCCTTGTAGGTCAGGTAGTACGGGTCCACGCCGATGCAATGGCCGCCCACGAGGCCCGGCCGGAATGCGAGGAAGTTCCACTTCGTGGCGGCGGCCTCCAATACCTCCTCGGTGTCGATGTCGACGCGCTCGAAGATCATCGCGAGTTCGTTGATCAGGGCGATATTGACGTCGCGCTGGGTGTTCTCGATGACCTTGGCCGCCTCGGCCACCTTGATGCTCGACGCAAGGTGCGTGCCCGCCGTGACGATGCTCCGATACACCTCGTCGATGAACGCTGCCGCCTCGGGCGTCGAACCCGAGGTCACCTTCATGATGGTCGGCAGCCGATGCTCCTTGTCGCCCGGGTTGATGCGCTCCGGGCTATAGCCCACGTAGAAGTCGGCGTTCATCTTGAGGCCCGAGTGCTTCTCGACGATCGGCACGCAGACCTCCTCGGTCGCGCCCGGGTACACGGTCGATTCGTAGACCACGATATCGCCCTTGCCGAGCACCTCGCCGATCGTCTCGCTGGCCTTGCGGAGCGGCGTCAGCAGCGGGCGATTGCTGTCGCCGATCGGCGTCGGCACGGTCACGACGTAGAAGTTGCAGCCCTTCAGGGCCTCGACGCTGTCGGTCACAGTGAGGTGGCGGGCTTCCGCCAGCTCCTCCGGTTCGACTTCCAGCGTCGAATCCTGGCCGCTCCTGAGCTCGGCAACGCGATCCGGGTTGATGTCGAATCCGACCGTCGGGTACTGCTTGCCGAACTCGACGGCAAGCGGAAGGCCGACGTAGCCTAAGCCGACCACGCCGATACGCAGGTTGTTGAGATCGAAGGACATCGTGATCTTCCGTGTGGCGCGTAAGGTCTGCCGCACGCGCGCTTGTCTTGTCGTTAGGGGTCTCCTACCCCAGGTACCAGAGGGCCGCCAGGCCCGTGATGCTCATCGTAAACGTGTACGGCAGCGCCATGATGACCATGCGGCCGTAAGACAGCCGGATCAGCGGCGCCAGGGCGGAGGTCAGCAGGAACAGGAATGCCGCCTGGCCGTTCGGAGTCGCCACCGACGGGATGTTCGTGCCCGTATTGATCGCGATTGCCAGCGCGTCGAACTGCTCGCGCGTCAGGCCGCCCTCGGCGTAAATCTCGGCGACCTCGTTGATGTAGACCGTAGCCACGAAGACGTTGTCCGAGATCATCGACAGGACGCCGTTGGCCACGTAGAAGAGCGCTGCCTGCGTCTTGCCGTCATAGGTCATGACGAAATTGATGACCGGGTCGAAAAGGCCCTGGTCAGCGATGACCGCCACGATCGCGAAGAAGACGACCAATAATGCCGTGAACGGCAGCGCCTCCTCGAACGCGTGACCGATTCGGTGTTCTTCGGTGACGCCGTTGAAAGCCGTCGCCAGCACGATGACCATGAGACCGACGATGCCGGGCTCGGCTGCGTGTGTGCCGAGCGCGATGACGAGCAGCACGGCAACGATTGCCTGGACGATAATCACGGCACGGTCCGACTGCGTGCGCTTTTCGCTGGTTTCCTTGTCGAAGTCCTCGAGCACGGTGCGCACTTTGTCGTTCAGCTTGGTGCCGTAGCCTGCGTATCCGACTACCTCGAGCGCCGCGCAGGTCATCAGTCCGACCACGAGCACCGGCATCGAGATGTGCGCCATCTTCATAAAGAACTCGACGAACTCCCAGTCCATCTTCTCGGCGATCAGCAGGTTCTGCGGCTCGCCGACCAGCGTTGTCACGCCGCCGAGCGCGGTGCCGACGGCGCCGTGCATCATCAGGCTGCGCAGGAAAGCGCGAAACTGCTCGAGATCCTCGCGGTGCAGCTCGATGACCTGTTCATCAGACGAGGCGTCGTGGTCGTCATGGTGGAAGTGCTTGCCGGACGCGACCTTGTGGTAGACGCCGTAGAAGCCGACGGCCACCGTGATGATCACGGCCGTAACCGTCAGGGCATCGAGAAACGCCGACAGCACTGCGGCCGTGAACGAGAAGATCAGCGACAGCAGCACCTTCGAACGCACGCCCAGCAGAATTTTGGTGAACGTGAACAGGAGCATCTCGCGCAGGAAGTAGATGCCCGCGACCATGAACATGAGCAGCATGATCACGGGAAAGTTGTTCTCGGCCTCGTGAAAGACGTGCCCCGGCGTCGTCAGCCCGAGCAGCAGCGCCTGGATCGCAAGCAGCCCGCCGGGCTGCAGTGGATAGCACTTCAGGGCCATCGCCAGTGTGAAAATGAACTGCAGCACGAGTACCCAGCCCGCGATGAATTTGTATCCGGAGACCACCAGGATCGGGTTGATGATCAGGAAGGCGATGATCGTCCACTTGTACCAAATCGGCGAATTGCCGAGGAAGTTTCCGCGCAGGGAGTCTGCCAGCGTTTGGGCCATTGGGGTTCCTGTCTTTACTTGTCGTTGTTTATGCGACGGGCGCTCGGTCGATTCTAGACGGTTCCGACTGCATTTTCAGTGGCTTCCGGGCGCTCGAAGCGATCCCAGGCACACTCCCCCTTCGCCCTGAGCTTCTCCAGCATCGCCTCGTGAGCAGCGGCTTCCTCGGCCGATGCCTTGACGACGACCAGGTCGAGACCGGCGTGATTGGCGGCGTCCAGCCGATGCACGTTGGCGGATATGACCTCCACGCCGGGCGCACCGGCATCGTCGTCCAGCAAGAGCGCGGTCTGCCCGCCCGTCATCGCAAGATAGACGCGGGCCAGCAGGTCCGAGTCGATCAGCGCCCCGTGGACATCGCGCTTCGACGCATCGACTTCGTAACGTTTGCAGAGCGCATCGAGACTGTTGCGCTGCCCAGGGTGGATCTCGCGGGCGAGCGTCAGCGTGTCGAGCACCGACGCGTGTTCCGTAATAGCCGGCTGCGGGTGCTGCATCAGCGAAAGCTCGTGCTCGATGAAACCGACGTCGAATTCGGCGTTATGAATGACAAGCTCGGCGCCGGTCAGGAACTCCAGCAATTCGTCGGCGATCTCGTGGAAGCGTGGCGCAGTCTCGAGGTCCGCGCGGCTGATTCCGTGCACGCGCTCGGCGCCCTCGTCGATATCGCGATCGGGATTCAGGAAACGGTGGTATTCGCGCCCGGTGAGCCGCCGGTTGACGATCTCGATGCAGCCGATCTCGATGATGCGGTGGCCCTGCGCGGTGGACAGGCCCGTGGTTTCGGTGTCGAGGACGACTTGGCGCATCTCGCTATTCTAATTCGTCAATGCCGAGATTGGCGAGTGAATCAGCTTCTTCGTTGCCCGGATTGCCGTCGTGGCCCTTGACCCAGACCCAGCGAATCTCGTGCCGGTCCGTTGCCTTGTCGAGCGCCTGCCAGAGATCCTGGTTTTTTACCGGCTTCCTGGCCGCGGTCTTCCAGCCGCGCTTCTTCCAGTTCGGCAGCCACGACTCGATGCCGTCCATGACGTACTTCGAGTCCGTGTGCAGGACGACCTGCTGCGGCCCCTTGAGCGCATTCAGCGCTTCGATCGCGGCCGTAAGCTCCATGCGGTTGTTGGTCGTGTCGCGCTCGCCGCCGTGCATCGTCTTGCGATGCTGACCGGCGATCAGGACCACGCCCCAGCCGCCCGGGCCGGGATTGCCCCTGCAGGCGCCGTCGGTGTAGATCTCAACTGTCTGGGTCAAAGCGGATGCGCGACACTCGGGTGGATGGCTCGACCAGCCCCGCGACGACTTTCGGCTTCTTGCTCCATACAGGCCGTACCGGCGTCAGCGTGCTGATGCGTTTCTGCGCCGAGAGCATATAGCAGGCCGACAGCTCCGGCCACCAGCGTCGGCCACGGCTCTCCCAGACCGGCGACGCCTGCCCCTTGAGCCCCGGCAGCGGCCAGCGGAAGAAGTACCGTGTGAGGCCGTGAATGCGCATGTCGAGCAGTTTCAGCCAGTCGCGCAGACGCCGGTCCGAAATCATGTGCTCGGCGCCTGGCGGCAGGCCTGCGCCCGGCACCAGCCGCCGCAATCCCCACAGGCCGCCCGGCCGGAACCCGAGCAGCACGAGATGGCCGTTGGGCCGCAGCACGCGATGCACCTCGCGCAGTACGGCATGCGGACGGTCCGAATAGTCGAGCGTATGCGGCAGCAGCACGCAGTCGACGGAGTCGTCGATGACCGGCAGCTTGTGCAGCTGGCCGATCGCGACGGCGATCCGGCCCGTCTCGCCTTCCCAGGTCTCCTCGGCGATCAGGGTCGAGCGCTGGGTGCGGGAGAACTTCAGGAAGCCCTTGGGATCGCCCCAGTGGCCGAGCTGCAGGCATTCCTCGCCGAAAATCCCGTCGAAGGCCTCCTCGACGACCCGCGCCTCCTGCGCCAGCAGGGACTCACCGAGCGGTGTGCCGAGCCATTGTTCGGCGGCGTGATCTGTCCACTTGCGTAACATCGATTCGTCAGTACGATAGCCGGATGCCTTTACAGAAGCCCGGATTATTGCAGAGATTTCGCGCACCTGGCGCGATTTGTTTGGCCTTTTTGGCGCTCACCGGCTGCGAAAGCCTGCCATTTGTGGCCGTCGACGAGCCGATCGACGAGATCGAGGTCACCGCGGAGCCCAGGCTCGAGCTGATCACGGTGGCCCACGAGCTACGCGAGATCCCGGTCTACGTGCCGCCGGGCCCGCCGGACATACTCGACGAACTGCGCGCGCGCTTCGAGCTCGAGTACGACTCGGATGAAAAACGGATCGTCGCGCAGCGCAACTGGTTCGTGCGCCACCCCGAATACCTCGAGCGCGTATTCTCGAGATCGCAGCGCTACATGCCTTTCATCCGCGACGAACTGGACCGTCGTGGCCTGCCGATGGAGCTCGCGCTGCTGCCCATCGTCGAGAGCGCTTACGATCCGTTCGCCTACTCGCACGGCCGCGCCGCGGGCCTCTGGCAGATGATCCCCGGCACGGCGCGACGCTTCGGCGTCAAGCAGAACTGGTGGTACGACGGCCGCCGCGACATCGTCGATTCGACGCGTGCGGCACTCGACTATCTCGAATACCTCTACGAACTCACGGACGGTGACTGGCTGAACGCGATTGCATCGTACAACTCCGGTGAGGGCAACGTGTTACGCGCCCAGCGCCGCAATGCCGCCGCCGGCAAGCCGACCGACTTCTGGCACCTGCGCGTACCGAAAGAGACCAGGGCCTACGTGCCGAAACTGCTGGCGCTCGTCGACATCGTCAGAGACCCGGCGAAGTACGGGCTGGAACTGCCGACCGTCGTCGATACGCCGCAGTTCGTGGTCAATGACATCGGTTCGCAGCTCGACCTGGC
>JASJBG010000115.1 GCA_030066625.1 Woeseiaceae bacterium | reverse complement strand
CTCGGCGGGCCGCACGTCACGCTGGTACCCGACGATGCCGCGCCGCATGCCGATGCCATCGTTGTTGGTTACGCCGAGGATACCTGGCCTGAGCTGCTGCGTGACTTCCGATCGGGGAATGTGAAACCCCGTTACGAGCAGGCGCCGGACCTCAGTCTTGCTGGACGGCCGGTGGCCCGCCGTGACCTGATCCAGACCAGCCGCTACGCGAAAACTCATGTCTTCGAGGCGACTCGCGGCTGCGTGCATCGCTGCGACTTCTGCGTCGTCCCGGCGGCGTGGGGCCGCAAGCCTTTTCAGAAGCCGGTTGACGAAGTCGTGGCCGAGATTCGATCGACGGGTGCGCGCCGGGCGATCTTCATCGACCTGAACCTGATCGCCGATCGCGACTACGCGATGGAGCTGTTCGAGGCACTGGTCCCGCTAAACATCAACTGGGCCGGGCTGAGCACGAGCCTGCTCGCGCGTGATGACGAGCTGCTGGAGCTGTGCGCGCGCAGCGGATGCATCGGCCTGCTCGTCGGCTTCGAGTCGATCTCGCATTCCGGGCTGAAGAGCATACAGAAGGGCTTCAATACGCCCGAGCTGTACGCCGAGATGATGGAGAAGTTTCACGCGGCCGGCATTGCCATCAACGGCACCTTCGTATTCGGCATCGATGACCATACGCCCGACGTGTTCGAGGAAACCGCGCAGTTCGTTATCGATACCGGTATCGACCTGCCGCGATTCGCCATACTGACGCCGTTCCCGGGCACTACGCTTTTCGACCGCCTCGACGCGGAAGACCGAATTACGACCCGTAACTGGGAGCTCTACGACGGCCAGCACGTCGTTTTCGAGCCGGCGCAGATGAGCGCGGATGCGCTGGAGCAGGGCAACATGGCCGCGTGGCGCAAGGTTTACAGCTACGGTTCCATCGCACGGCGCATGCGCCATACGCCGGTATCGAAACTGATGTTCCTCGGCGCGAACATGGGCTATCGCTTCTACGCGCACCGCCTCGATCAGTTCTACAACTGCGACTGGCGCCTGATGGCGTCGCCGTCGCTGCGCTCGCAGGAGAGCCATTAGTGCCGGGCCGGACATTCAGGCTGACACTGATTCATCCCTGCGTCGGCCGCTGGGCGGGCGACAAGCAGTACATCCGCAGCTGGCAGATGGAGCCGCTGGCGCCCGCGGTGCTGGCGGGCCTCACACCTGGCGACGTTGACGTCCGTTTCTACGACGACCGGCTCGAACAAATCCCGTTCGATGAGCGCACGGATCTCGTTGCCATCAGCATCGAGACATACACCGCGCGGCGTGCGTACCAGATCGCGACCGAGTATCGCAGTCGGGGGGTGCCGGTTGTCCTGGGCGGCTTCCACGCGACGCTGTGCCCGGAGGAGGCGGCTCAGTACTGTGACGCTGTCGTCGTCGGCGAAGCCGAGGGCCTGTGGGAGACGGTCATCGACGACGCACGCCACGGCACATTGAAGCAGTTCTACCGGCAGCCCGAGCGTCCGTCACTCGAGCACACCCGGCTCGACCGGAGCATCTATCTCGGCAAGCGCTACGTGCCGGTGACGCTCATCGAAGCCGGGCGCGGCTGTCACTTCCGATGCGAGTTCTGCGCGGTGCAGTCCTACTTCAACGCAACCCAGGTCCGTCGTCCGATCGATCACATTCTCGACGAAGTCCAGAGCACGCTGAAGCGCAATCGCTTTTACTTCTTCGTCGACGACAACATCACGTCGAACTTCGACGAGGCGAAGGAGCTGTATCGCCAGCTCGCGAAATACAACATTCGCTGGGTTTCGCAGGCCAGCATCAACACGGCCCATGACGAGGAGTTCCTCGACCTGATCTCCCGGAGCGGCTGCGAGGGCCTGTTGATCGGCTTCGAAAGCCTCAACCGCGAAACGCTGCGGCAGATGAACAAGAAGTTCAACACGATGGGTGGCGGCTACGAGGTCGCGATGGCGAACCTGGATCGTTACAACATTCGTCTGTACTCGACGTTCGTGTTCGGCTACGACCACGACACGGCGGAGACCTTCGAGCGTACGCTGGAGTTCGCGAACCGGCATCGCTTCTTTATGGCGGCGTTCAACCACCTGACGCCGTTCCCGGGCACGCCGCTGTACCAGCGCCTCAAGGAGCGCGGCCAGCTCCTGTACGACAACTGGTGGATGGACCCGCGCTACTCGTACAACAAGATTCCGTTCCGGCCAGCGCAGCTCGAACCGGAGGAGCTGCAGCGGCTGTGTATCGACATACGCCTGAAGTTTTATTCCGTCGCGAACATCGCCCGCCGCTTTGCAAACCCGGTGAACCGGTCGAATTTCTTCATGGCGCGGAACTACCCGTTCATCAACTGGATGATCCGCCGCGAAGTGCAGCAGCGCGACGACCTGCCGTTAGGCGACGAGGGCTGGCAGGGCACGCTCGAGCCCCTGAGGAAGTGTGCCTGACGGGATTCGAGTAATGGCAGCGCAGGTGGATTTCGAACTCGCCGATGCGCAGACGGAAGGCCAGTTTCGGCAGATGCTCCGCGAGAATGCGCTCGCCGGCACTATCAACGTACTGCTGACGCGAGAGCCGGATGCGTTTCACGCCGCGGCCATCTCCGGTGACGTGTACGAACTGATGCTCGCGTTCGATCGCGATACCCGGCAGCTGCTCGGCGGCGGTGCCCGCTTCGAGTTCGATGCATACCTAAACGGCGAACCCACGTGCATCGGCTACCTCGGCGAGCTTCGTATCCAGGGCGGACTCAAGCAGCGCAGGCGCCTGTTGCTGAACGCCTACCGCGCGATGCGCGAACAGCACGATCGGGGCCGAGCGCCGTTCTATATCACCACGATCATTTCCGACAATACCTCGACGCGGCGTCTGCTCGAGGCGGGCCTGTCGGACATGCCGACCTACCAGCCGGTCGAAGAGCTGCTGACGCTGACAATACCGACGAAGCAGGCAGCGGGGATTCGCGCACCGGGACCCGACGTGACGGCAGGTAGCCCGGACCAGCTCGACGAAATCGCGGCACGCCTGGACAGGACAGGTCGCGAGTACCAGTTCCAACCGGTCTGGTCCGCCGCGACCTTGCGGTCGGCGGAGCGCTGCCGCGGCATCGAGGCATCGGATTTCCTGGTCACTCGCGACGATGCCGGCATCCGCGGCGCATGCTGCCTGTGGGACCAGCGCACGTTCAAACAGACCGTCGTGCTTGGCTACTCGAAGCGGCTGGCCCGGTCGCGGCCGTTCTTCAATATCGTGGCGCCGATATTGCGACAACCGAAGCTGCCGCCACCCGGTCGGAACATCGAAAGCGCGTTCCTGTCGCACCTGTCCATCGACGAGGGCGACGAAGCGGCGCTGCTGGCCCTGGTGGGTGAGGCGGCGCGGAAAGCGGCCGAGCGGGGTATCGACTACCTGATGGTCGGGCTTGCCGCCAGGAACCCGCTGAGCAGGGTGCTGGAGCAGCGCTTCCACTGTCACCGCTATGCCAGCATGATCTACGTGGTCTACTGGGACGACGGCCGGGACATCGTGAGTACAATCGACAATCGCATTGCACATCCGGAGGTGGCTATCCTGTGAGCGAGCAGCTGGTCACGCGAGCCGAGCTGCCGGCGGCAACCAGGGCGCAGATGTTCGACCTGTACTGTTCCCAGTTCGAGAATGCGTCGCGCGAGCAGTTCGACGCGGACCTCGACGGGAAGAACTGGGTGCTGCTGCTGCGCGATGACGAAGACAAGCTTGTCGGCTTCTCCAACATGCACGTCTACAAGGCCCGCATCAACAGTCGGGATACCTGGTTTGTCTATTCGGGTGACACGACGGTCGACAGCAGCACGTGGAACGACCCGACGCTCGCTTACAGCCTGATGGGCGCGTTTCGATTCTTCCAGCGCCACTACGATTGCGATGTTCTTTACTGGTTCCTCATCGTGTCGGGCTACCGGACTTACCGCGTGCTGCCTGTTTTCAGCGACATGTTCTATCCGAGATTCGACAAGCCCACCCCTGACGACATCCGGGCGTTGATGACTCATATTGCCGTCGAGCGATTCGGCGACCAGTACGACCCGGGGTCTGGCATCGTACGCCTCGACGCCCCGTCGATCCTGCGCAACGGCTATCGGGGTATCCCCGAGAATCGCCTGGGCGATCCGAACATCGCGTTCTTCGCGGAGCGGAATCCCGGGCACCCGGACGGGGATGCGATGGTCTGCATCTGCGAACTGTCGGAGCGGACGTTTACGAAGCTCGGCAAACGGATGTGGCGCAAGGGACGGGACCTGTTTCCGCCCGCCAAATGAACGCACCCGAATGAACGGTCTCGCGGCGATCGGCAATCTCGGCTGGCTCACGGCCAACCTGCCCGAGTACCGCCGCTTCCGGCGGGACGCCGGCAACGTCGAGGCGACCCAGCGGTCGCGGCTCGAGCGGTATCTTCGCGACAACGCGGACACGGCGTTCGGCAGGCAGTACGGCTTCGCCGACATTCGGAGCTTCGAAGACTATGCCGGGCGAGTACCGGTGCAGGGCTATGAAGAGTTCGAGCCGTGGATCCAGCGCATAGCAAACGGCGAATCTCGCGTTTTGACTGCGGACCCCGTGCGACTGTTCGAACCGACGAGCGGGTCGTCCGGGCCGTCGAAGCTGATTCCGTTCACGGCCTCGCTGCAGCAGGAAATTCGGCAGGCTGTCGCGACGTGGTCGTCGCGGAATTTCCTGTCACAGCCTGATCTGTTGCTAGGCCGTGCCTACTGGTCGCTGACCCCGCAGATGGACGTCCCGGAGTGGCCCGATTCGAAAGTCCCCATCGGTTTCGACGAGGACAGCGCCTACCTCGGCGGCATCGCGCAGTGGCTCATCAACCGGACGCTGGTAGCGGACCCGACGCTGCGCGATGCGCACGACATGGATACATTCTGGCGATCGACGCTCTCGATGCTGCTCAAGACACGCGATCTGCGACTGATCTCCGTCTGGCATCCGTCGTATCTCGAGCTGCTTTTCCAACGACTGCAGGAAACCTGGGGCGCACTGCTCGAAGACCTAAAGAAAATGGACCCGCGCCGAGCGCGCGACCTCGAAGACGCCGGGTGCGATGACGCGAGCAAAATCTGGCCCCACCTTCGGGTGATCAGCTGCTGGGCGGACGGCCACGCCGCGGCGACGATCCCGAGCCTGCAGAAGCTGTTTCCACAGGCGGCGATCCAGCCGAAAGGCCTGATTGCGACGGAAGGCGTCGTCACGATTCCATTGGGTGATCAGCGACCGCTGGCTATTCGCAGTCACTTCTTCGAGTTCATCGACGATAGCGGCAATGCGCGCGGGTCCTGGCAGCTGGAAGAGGGCCGGCGGTATACCGTCGTAATGACAACCGGCGGCGGGTTGTACCGGTACCGACTTGGCGACAACGTCGAGGTCGACGGTTTCTACCGAGACACGCCGACGCTTCGATTCCTCGGCCGGGACGATGCGGTTTCGGACTACCGCGGCGAGAAGCTCAGCGAGGAGTTCGCGGGACAGGCGATACGCAATGTGCTCGAAGCGAACGAGCTCGAAGCGCGCTTCGCGATGCTCGCGGTCGAGGACCCGGTAGATCCGGCGTACGTACTGTACCTGGAGACGGATTCCGTATTGCCCGATACGCTTGCCGAGCAGATCGAGACCGAGCTATGCACGAATCCGCACTACGAGCTCTGCGTGCGACTCGGCCAGCTGGGAAAGGCGAGAGTCAGTCGGATTGACGGCAACGGCTACGACATCTACTCGAAGCGGCTTTCGGATTCGGGCATGCGGATCGGCGACATCAAGCCGACGCCGCTGAGTCGTCAGAGCGGCTGGAGCCGCTTTTTCACTGGCAGCGCATGAGTCTCGCCGAGGGCGCGTTTCTGTTTCCGGTAGATCTCGCGACGTGAGATGAAGTTCGCAAGCAGGTAGATCGCCGCGCGATACGGCGACCGGCTGTTGGTGCGGCGATCGGTGAGGCGCTTCAGGATCGAGCCTGCCGTGTTGAACTTCTGGCGAGCGTCGAAACAGCCGCGCGTCAGCTCTTCCGCCGTCATGCCGTTGGGCCGCAAGGTTGCGTCGCCGTACTTGAAGTCCGGGTCCAGCCACCACTTGTCGTGCAGCAGCCGGCCTTCCTTCTGCATGCGGTCGAACAGCGGCGCGCCGGGCGTCGGCGTCAGCGGGTTGAAGTTCGCGAGCACGAAGCGGTGTCGTATCGAGAACTCCACGGCTGCATCGAAGTCGTCCACGGTGTCATGATCGCAGCCGAACACGAAGGTGCCGTAGATCATGATGCCCGCGTTCTGGAACACGGCAATCGATTCATCGTAGGACTGCCACTTCACGTTCCAGCCTTTCTTCATTTCCTTGAGGCTGTCGGGGTGCAGAGACTCGAAGCCGATCAGCGCGCTGATGCAGCCGCTTCGCGCCATCAGGTCGACGAGCTCGGGATCTCTCGCCACGTCGATGGAGACCTGGCAGGACCATTTGATATTCAAGGGAATCAGCGCTTCGAACAGCGCCTTTGCGCGGTCGACATCGACGAAGATGTTGTCGTCCACGATGAAGATGTGCCGCTTGCCCGACCGCCGGATGTCCTCGATCACTTCCTCGACCGGACGTTGCCGCAGATTGGAGCCATAGAACGCGCGAATCGAACAGAACGAGCAGTTGAACTTGCAGCCGCGGCCGTACTGCACGAGCCCGGTCGGTGCATACTTCTTGCCGGCGAATATCGATCGGTCCGGCATCAGGCCAGCGAGCTCGGGGAACTCGGGGCTCTCGTAAACCTTCTGCAGGCCGCCGTTCTGCGCATCGGCGAGCAGGTGATGCCAGACGCCCTCGGCGTCGCCTTTGACGACCGCATCGGCGTGTTCCAGTCCTTCGTCAGGCAGGAAAGTGGGGTGGTACCCACCCATGACGACGGGCACACCTTTTCGACGGTATGCATCCGCGATCTGGTACGCCCTGCGAGCCGTGTAAGTCTCGACGGTCATCGCGACGAGGTCCGTGTCTTCGTCAACGGGAACCGGCTCGAGTCGCTCGTCGTAAAACGCCGTTTCTACTTCGTCCGGCGTCAGCGACTTCAGGATCGCAAAGCACAGCGGCTCCATCGCATCCGAGGAGCGGTCGTCGTACATGTTGGGGCGGATGAACGTTATTTTCATTCTTGCAATCCATACTAGCCCAGTTCGGCGCTCGCCGCTGGCCTGAAAAGGCCTGTGTTATTCTCAATGGATCAAACGGTGCATCGACACCGTAATGATTATCGATCACAGGGGGAGCGATCATGCGGGTAATCATGTTTAGACGCGCTATCCTGGCCGCGATCTTCATCGCGTTCGCACCGACGCTGGCGGCGCAGGAATCCGACGAAGCGATTCACAACGAGCTGCGGGCCTTGCTCAGCGGCATCGAGGAGGCGATCAACGCCGGCGAGTATGGCGACCTGGCGCAGTACGTCCACGAAGATGCGCACATCACTACGATTACGCAGGAAGTGCTGTCGTCGAGCGCGGAGATCCAGCCTTACTTCGAGAAGTGGTTCGGCGAGGGCGGATTCCTGAAGGAACTCCGGATGGGCCTCGAGGCTGACGAGCTCACCGAGTTCTACGCCGACAAGACCTTCGGCGTCGTGCGCGGCTCCGGTGCCGAGGACTACGTGCTTACCGAAGGGGGCTTCTTCCCGATGAAGACCCGCTGGACCGCCACCGTGTCGAAGAACGATGCGGGCGAATGGAAGATTCTGACGCTGCACATCGGTACGGACTTCCTCGACAACCCGGTGCTGTCCGCGGCGGAGGGTCTTGCGAAGAACGCCGTCGTCGGCACCGCGGTCGCTGGCGTGGTGGCGGGCCTTGTGCTCGGCTTCTTCCTCGGGCGACGTAAGCGACCGGCGTAGTCGCCCTCAGGTATTCCTTTCTACCGGGTGGCAGCCCGAGTGCTTGTGTCGCCGGAAAGAGCGCCGGCGATAGCCCCAGACCGGTATCGCTATCGACAGGACCAGCGTGACCGGGAACAGCCACGCAAAACCGAGTGCAGCGTACCGGCCGCTCCCGGCGAGTAGCTCGGCCACGCCGATTCCCACCCCGTAGATCGCGCCGAAGCCGGCAAAGAACCAGGGCGCATAGTCCATCGCCACGGCCTCGGGCGCCTTGCCATCGGCCCAGGGCTGGTTGTAGACCTTGAGATGTTTGGCCTCGAGCGCCTTGACGTCGTACAGCAGGTTCCAGAAGCCGAGGACCGAAGCGAAGACAACGCTCAGCCGGACGACGTCGAGCCATCCCTCCGCACGGCCGCCGTGGACCAGCCAGGCGATCGCCGCCGTTGCACTGCCGAAAACGAAGCCGTGGTGGGGCCGAAAGCGGCCGAGTCGGAGGCCGGTGTCGAACTCCCACACCTTGAGGACGTTGGTGCCGACGCCGGGCACGATGTAGGCGTACAGGACCGGCAACAGCCAGGCGGTCAGGACCAGCCAGGTGTCGCCCTCGTAATACTGCCACCAGAGCCAGAAGCTCAGCGGCGCGAGCACCGCGGGTGCGGCGTACTGGTACCACTCGAGTGCGCGCTTGTTCATTTCAAGCCGAATCGCATGCCGTGCTTGCGGTGCACCTCGTTGCGGAAGATCGTTGTGTAACGCCAGTAAAGCAGGATGCGCTGCAGGGTGCGCATGTTCGTTTTCAGGTCGGCGAAGCGATGCAGTAGCCCCGGGATGCTGTTATAGCGCTTGCGCGCGACGTGACAGGCCTCTGTCAGTTCGTCCGGTGTCATTTTGGCGGGAACGAAGGCCGCGTCGTTGAAGCGGTACTCGGGGTGCAGCCACCACTGGCCGTCGTAGAGCAGCCGGCCTTCTTCCTTGAGCCTGTCGTAGAACGGTGTGCCGGGGTAGGGCATCAGGATGTTGAAGGCCGAAAACGTGAAGCGATTCTCCAGTGCGAACTCGAGCGTCGCCATGATCGAGTCGCAGGTGTCGTTGTCATATCCGAGTGTGAACGCGGCCCACGTTTGCATACCGTGGTCCCGCAGCACCTTGAGTTCGTGTTCGTAATTCGAAAAGGCCGAGATGTTCGGCGACTTCTTGGTCTCTTTCAGGCTGTCTAGCGTGATTGATTCGAATCCGGTGACGTTGCCCAGGTTGCCGCTGTCGGCGATCAGTCGCATCAGTTCCGCATCGTGCGTGATGTCGAGACTCATCTGGCTGATCCAGCTGACCTTCATCGGGATAAGCGCGTGGCAGAGCTCCTTGAGCGCCTTGCGGTCGGAGGCGATGTTGTCGTCGACGAAGAACAGCAGGCGGCGGTCCTGCGCCTCGATTTCCCGCAAGACGTCGTCGATTCGACGAATGTAATGCGATCGTTCGAAGTACTGGCTGACGGCGCAGAATCGGCACGTGAAGCGGCAGCCACGTGAGTACTGCATCAGCGAGATCGGCAGATAGCCCTTGCCCTTGTACAGGTCGCGTCGCGGCAGTTCGCCGCCGACCTGGCCTACCCCCGGCGGGCCGCTATAGACTTTCTTGAGCTTGCGCTTCCGCGCGTCCCCGACAACGTCGCGCCATACGAGCTCGGCATCACCGAGGAATATGCTGTCTGCATGAAGGGCGGCTTCCTCGGGAATCAACGTCGGATGCATGCCGCCGAGAATCACCTGCACGCCGCGCTGCCGGTACTCTTCGGCAATCTCGTAAGAGCGGCGCGCCGTGTAGCTCTCGACGGAAATGGCGACAAGGTCTGTCTGTTCGTCGTAGGGAATCGCCTCCATGCGATCGTCGTAGAGCACAACCTCGACATCGGGAGGCGTCAGGCCCGCAAGCACCGCGAGCATCAACGGCTCCATACGTCCATGGTCGACATACAGGCTATGTTCGCGTCGGCCGATGTTCGGTTTTATGAACGTTATTTTCAATGCAAATCCTTGCGACCTGCTCGTTACACCTTATCACCAATGGGGCGCTGCAGGTGCTGCGGTCAAACGCTTTGGCGCTTCGCCTCCCACTCGTCGATCAGGTATCGATCGTCATCCTGCCATGGGTGAAAGTCCTTCCGCAGGAAGCGAAAATAGGGAACGAAGGCGCGTCGCAGAAGACCGGGCTTTACGAACAGGAATTTGAAGCCGCTCGCCCATTCATGCAGGCTCCAGAGTTTGCCATCGTGCTTCAGCATCAAGCAGAGGATGCGGAACGTGCCGCTAAGGAAGAAGATCGTTCCGAAGATCTGTACCAGGCGCCGGTCTTTCAGTGAACCACCCGCAGCCTGGTAGACGTCAAAAGCGACCGACTTGTGCTCGATCTCTTCCACGCCGTGCCAGTACCAGAGTTCGGCCATGCCCGGATCCGCGTCGCGAAACAGATCATCATGTCGCAACATGTCCGCGACCAGCACTGCGGTCAGGTGTTCGTTTGCCGCCGTTCCGGCAAGTCGCCGGATGGCCGGCACTTTTCGCCTGGTCCATTCCGCACGCCTGAGAATCGGCCCCTCGATAGCCTGCATGTCATAACCGCGAACGTCGCAAAGCAACTTGTTCACTGCCCTGTGCTGGCGAAGGTGATTCGCTTCCTGCACAAGGAATGCGTGAACCTCGGACGTCAGCCGCGGGTCGTCGATCTCGTCGAGGAACTCGTTGACCGAATCAATAAAGAAGCGTTCACCGTACGGAACCATCATCGACAGCGCATTAAACCAGGCGGTTCGGAAGGCGCTGTCGCCGTGCCAGTCTCTCGCGAGCGCCGCTCTCAGGTCGAACGACGATCTCCTCGGACTGATCGTGTGGTCTTTCGGGCTTCTGCTTTGCTGCATCAGCAGACGGTCTCTGCGTCAAACTCGTGCGCTTCAGACAATAGCAGGTAGCGGGTATGGAGACATAGGCTTCGCCGAGTCGCGTAGTATCTCGGGCATGAGGATCGAATCTCACGTAAAGGTCGAATCGTCCGATCAAACCGCCGTGGCGCTGTTGCAGGATGCATCGGGGCTGCCGAAACAGCGCATCAAGTTTGCGATGAGCCAGGGCGCGGTATGGATTACCCGCGGCCGCAACACGCAGCGATTGCGGCGTGCTACGCGAGCGCTGCGTGAAGGAGACGAATTACACCTCTACTATGACGCCGGGATTCTCGCGGAAGAACCGGTGGAGCCGACGCTGATTGCCGATGGCGGCGACTACTCGGTTTGGAACAAGCCCGGCGGACTACGATCGCAGGGTTCGAAGTGGGGCGATCACTGCACGGTCGTACGCTGGGCAGAGCGGCACCTCGAGCCCGAGCGGCCCGCATTCACCGTTCATCGTCTCGATCGGGCGGCAAGCGGGCTCATTCTCGTTGCCCATACCAAGAGCATGGCAGCGGCACTGTCGAAGTTATTTCGATCACGGAAAGTGGAGAAGCGCTACCTTGTACTGGTAGCGGGAGATTTCTCGACACATCCTGATCCGCTTCGAATCGACCAGCCCATTGATGGCAAGCAGGCGATTAGCGAGGCCTCGCTCCTCGAAGTCAGCAAGGACAAAAGTCAGTCGCTGTTGGAAGTACGCATAGCGACGGGACGCAAGCACCAGATTCGCCGTCACCTGGCGGACCTTGGCTATCCCGTGATCGGTGATCGCCTGTACGGTGCCGGAGAAGTGGACGGCGTCGATCTGCAGCTGACGGCTTTCTTGTTGGCCTTCCGGTGCCCGGTCTCGGGCGAAAAGGTCGAGTACCGGCTCGACTAGTCGCTGACTGCCTCGGCCTCGATCTCCACCAGGTAGTCATCGCCGATCAATCCTGCCTGCACCAGCGTGTTGGCTGGCTGGACGTGGCCGAGGCGCTGGCCGTGGGCGCGGGAAACGGCTTCCCAGTCATCGAGGTCGCGAATGAAGATCCGGGTACGCACGATATCCTCGAGGCGTCCGCCCAGCGACTGAATCGCGCCTTCGATCTTGTCGAGCACGAAATGTGTTTGTGCGGCCGGGTCGCTGCCGCCAATGACCTTGTCGCCATGCGTGGCGGTCGTGCCCGAGACGAGTATGCGATCGCCTTTGTTGACTGCACGCGAGAACCCGGCGACGTCTTCCCATATTGTGCCGCTCAGTGCGAGCGTGCGGCCGTCGTCGCCGGCTTTGGTCGGGTAGGGTGCCGGCAGCTGCTCGAGGTGGTGACTCAGGTCGCCCGACGCAGTGAGGAAGGGTGGCTTGCGGTATTCGTCGCCGCAGTCGCCGGGTATCGGCGCGAGGTCGTTGATCGCCTGCCGAACGTCTTCCCAGTCCTTCTCCGTGGGCGTGAAGTTCAGCAGTTTGACGTTGCCTTCGATGTGCTCGCTTTCGCCGAGTCGTGCGCCGATGATGACGGCGCCAACCGCGGGTTGATCCAGGATGTAGCGAACGGCAACGTTAGCCATCGAGACATCGTGTGCGTCGGCCAATCGCTTGAGCGCGCCAAGCAGTACCTGGTATTTCGCCCAGCCGCCGGCCCCGTCGATGTAGCGCTTGTACTTCATCTGCGACCAGGTCGACAGTTCGCTATCGCCCGGCTCCGGTCGATCGAGCCACCTCTCGGACAGGAACCCGCCCGCCAGGGTGCCGAACGCGAGTAATTTCACGCCCTTGGCCAGGCACAACGCTGACATGTCATGTGCGGCACGCTGATCGAGGAGCGAGAAGGAAAGCTGGTTGGATACGATTTCGATGCCCGACTCGAGGACGATGTTGAGATGCGCCGTGTCGAAGTTCGTCAGCCCGAGGTTCCTGATCAGACCTGCTTCCTTGAGCTCCTGGAGATGAAAGAGGTCGTCCAGGTAGCCCGGG
Organism: Woeseiaceae bacterium; assembly: GCA_030066625.1. Classification (GTDB taxonomy): domain Bacteria; phylum Pseudomonadota; class Gammaproteobacteria; order Steroidobacterales; family Woeseiaceae; genus UBA1847. The sequence continues at coordinate 6,449 of JASJBG010000115.1, read as the reverse complement.
TCGGCATAGTTCCAGGCGTGGTACTGCAGGAGGTCGAGCTGCTCGGTCTGCAAGCGGGAAAGCGCGCGTTCGATGGCTTCTCGCACCGCCGCCTTCGAGTTACTGCCGTGTTCGGGGACCCACTTCGTGAGCACCTGCACGTTCGTGTCACCTGCGTGCCGCTTCGTGAAGATGCCCGCAATCTCTTCGGCGGAGCCATAGTGATCCGCCATGTCGAAGGTCGTAAGACCGGCCTCGGCATAGGGCTTCATGCACTGTGCGGCTTTGTCGAGGTCGAGTTCCTTGCCGTCGCGCTCCATGTCGGCAATCTGCCAGAGTCCGGTCACGATCCTCGAGACCATGAGGCCGGGCGCAAGTTCGGTCTGTGTCTTGTTCGTCATTCGGGTGGCAGCTTCATGAACAGAGTGTTGGTATCCACGCCCTGGCGCTTGAGTTTCGCGAGTTCCCGGAAATAGATCAGGGACGCGACGCTCAAGACAATGAGCCACACGGGCGTCGAGTGGAAGTACCAGGCTGACGTCTCCGACGAAAGGTCCTTGACGACGTGCACGATGAGGAACAGCGACAGCATGACAACCCCGACGCCTGCCAGCAGTACCTGCAAGGTTCTCGAGGTCAGCACCTGCACGTCGTTGCTGAGTGCGGGGTTGCGTCCGGGCAGCCGCAGCACCGTCAGGCACATCAGCAGGAAGTTGACGAGCATCGAGGTCACCATGATGTCGATGCCCAGGAAGAAATCGCCCGCGAAATGACTGCCCAGTATGCCGATGCTGGCCATTACGCCACTGAGTACGATCGCCGTCTCCGGCGTATGCCGCTTCGGGTTCACGCGCGCAATCCAGCGCGGAAAGATGCCGTCCTCGGCCCAGGCGAACATCAGCCTCGACACCGAAAGCAACATCGCCGGAAGATCGTTGATCAGCGCAATGGCGGCACCGGCTACGATGGCGATTGCCCAGCCCGCAGGCAGCAGGTAGCCGAGCAACCCCGGCGCGGTGATGTCCCTGGCCGCTGCCTCCTCGGCGACGAAGGGCCACGGTACCGCGTGGTACACGGCCGCCGTGAACAGGAAGTAATACGAGCCGACCGTAACGATGGCAATGCCAATAGCCAGCGGCAGGTTGCGCCCCGGTTTCTTCGCTTCGCCGCCGGCCTGGGCGATCGCATCGAAGCCGATAAAGCTGGCGAACAGGATCGCGGCGGCGGACAGGAATGTCGTGACGTCGAGCTGTCGGTCACCGTCAGGTACTGTGCGGCCTTCGCGCTCCATCAGCGCGTTGGCGAAGTCGGCGTGGTCGAACCAGAAACCGGCAACAATGACGATGCCGCCGAGTGCGAACATCACGAACATCAGCGGGATTAGCGTCCGCTCGTAGAGCTTCGTGCCCATGATATTGACGCCGACGAAGGCCCAGATCATCGCCAGCGCGAGTCCCACGCGGACGAAACCGGTCTCTAGCAGCGCGGCCAGCTGATTCATTTCCAGTGCGATGGCGATGTCACGGAAGAACGGTACGATGATGTAGGCGATCACGCCGATCACGATCGAAAGGCCGAACCACTGCGAGAAGCTGGCGACGAAGCCGAGATACGGATGCAGGCCGCGGCTAGCATAGATATAGCTGCCGCCGGCACGCGGCATCGCCGAGGCCAGTATGGCGTAGGCCAGCGCGGCAAGTGCCGCGGGAATGGCCGCGAACAGGAACGCGAGCAACACCCGGTCGCCGATACCCGGCACATTGCGCTGGATCATGAAGGGCACGACGTAGACGGATGCGCCCAGCATCGAACAGATGCCTGTCGCGGCGAGGCCGGTGAGGCCGAGTTGTCGACGCAGGCCGTCAGCCTGTGAGGCGGTAGGGTCGTTCAATGTCTTATTCTTCCTTCGACGACTCGAGCTCTCGTCGCCGCATCGGCATAGCATCGACCAGCGCGTAGATATCCGCCATCGGTACGGCCTCGTTGCTGGCGAGTTTAACAGTCCCGTCCTTGCCAATCAGAACGACCGAGTATGCGCCACCGGCGATGTCCAGCTCTTCTCGCAGGGCCTTCGCCTGCTCGGCGGTCAGCTCGTCGTCTCCCACTTTGGACATGCCCCGTTCAATCAGTGTAACGAGCAGCATGTCGCGGTCGTCGAAGTCTTGCCGGCTTGCCGCAATTGCCTCGAGCAACTGCTCCAGGTGTTCATCGTCCGAACTGGCAGCGCCTACGACCAGCACGCGCTTCTGCCATCGATACGTATCGAACGAAAAGCGCGCTGGTTCTGCGTACGCGTGCAAGCTGCCAAGCTTCAAATTGAACGGCCCGTCACGTCCGTCATAGATCATCAGGCCCATGCCGCTTATTCGGGCCGGATCGAGCGCCGGACCATCCAACCTGTACCCGCGGAACTGTGGGATGAAGCGTGAGAACGGTACATCGACCGTTGTCCATTCGCCGGCGACAGTCTCGAAGTCGGCCCAATAGCCGAGCGGCCGGCCGTAGACGCGCGCATCGGTCGTCAGGCGCCAGGTGTAGCGGCGGCCATCGCCCAGAATCCGCAAGCGGATGCCGGTGTGCTCCGAGAGGTCGAGCCGCGCTTCGCGAGTGCGGATCGAGCTGAAGCCGCCGCCCCTGGTGTTCGTACGACCTTCGAAGAGAAGCTCGCCTGCATCGATCGAGAAACCACCGTCACTTCGGCCGCCCATGACGTTGTCGTTCACCACGTACCAGCCGAGGTCCGCGGTGTTTCTCGTAAAGTCTGTAATCAGGCGGTCGTCTGCCATGGCGTTATCGGGTGCGGCGAACAGCGAGCCGCCGAGTGTCACCAAGAATACTAGAAGGCATCGAGCGCTCACATGCTCGACCAGTGTTGCGGCAGGTCCGCGATGGAGTCGAGGACGTAGTCGGGGCGGACGTCTCCGTCGAGATCTTCGGGCCGGAACTTGCCGGTGCGCACCAGTGCGCCTCGAATACCGGCGGACAGTGCCCCGCCGACGTCACCGTTTATGTCGTCTCCGACCATCAGTGTTTCTCCGGGTGCCGCACCGAGCATGGCCAGCGCCGTCTCGAAGAACGGCCGCGCGGGTTTGCCGAGAACTATGGGCTCGACGCCGCTCGCGTGAGCAAGCGCGACGACGAAAGGCGCCGTGTCCAGTCTGAGTCCGTCCTCGGCTTTCCAGTAGCGCGTCATGCCGAGCGCTACCAGTACCGGCTGCGGTTCGTTCATTAGCAGCCTGAACGCCCGATTGAGTTCGGCGAAGCTCCAGCGCTCGCCGAAGTCGCCTACAACGACGGAGGCAACCCTCATGTCATCAGCAGCTGCAATATCGATGGACTCAAACTCTTCCAAGGTAGCGGGTGTGACAAACAGCGCGGCGGGGCCTTGCGCGTTCGTCGACAGCCACTCTGCCGCAGCAACGAGCGGCGTGAGTATCTTCGCTGCCGTGACGTCGATACCCATGCCCGCCAACTTCCCGACGATGGCGGTTCGAGGCCGGGACGTCGTGTTGGTAAGGAACAAATGTGGCACGTCGTTCTCTTGCAGCCACTGGATCGTTGCCGACGCGCCGGCAATGGGCTCGTCAGTCTCGTAAAGGACGCCGTCGAGGTCGATCAGCAATGCGGTCATCGGCTGGCGCTCATGCTGGTGAGGCTCCAGGTTCTTGTTATGCTTGCAGTATATCCAGTGATTCCAAAGCGGGCCATTGGCCGAAAAGTCGCTATTCTCGCAGCTGAAAGAGCGGCGCGTGTTCCGCGCAATGCTGCTTTACGTTGCGTTGCTGTGGGTCGCGCTGCAGGCTGCTGACCTGCTTGCCGACGCACGTATACTGGATGCGCAGGTCGTGCGCTGGCTAATTCTCCTTGGTGCCGCCGGACTGCCGATAACGATCGTTGCCAGCTGGTTTCTCGAGGCGCCGTGGAAGGAGCGCCGAGCATTGGCGATCGCGGGCGACGTCGTCATCATCCTTGCAATCGTTGTCGCCGCATCCTTGTTCGCATGGCAGCAGTGGTTCACGTCGTTCACTCGGCCGACCGTCGCCTTGCTGCGGATTGAGGCAACCGACACGCGCTCCACGACGGCCGATCTCGCCGCACACCTCGGGTCGCGCCTGCGCATGGCTCTGGCGACGAGGCCAGAGTTGCGTGTAATTGAGCTGTCGAGTTCGCGGGATCCGCAACTGGAGGGTCTGTCCGTTGCCGACAGGGCTGACAAACTCGGTGCCGACCTGCTCATTACAGGAACGCTGGCGCAGGGTTCTTCGCAGCTGCGGCTGACGCTGCAGGTCTACGCCGCCGACGGTGAGCTGTTGCACAGTGAAACCTACGAGGAAAGGACCACTGATCAGGCGCAACTGCAGAGTCGGGTCCTGAACAATCTCTGGCCACAACTGTCGCTGCCTGAAGACTCGCTGGCGGAGATTAGCGAGGCGATTACCTCGTGCAGCTATCCACACGGCACCGACGCTGTGCTCGCCATTGCCGCCGCCGATGCTGGTGGCGACTCACAAAGTCTGGAAGCGTTCCTCGAGAACGCTGATCGCGCTGGAATGCTCCACCTCGTGATGGCAGGCGCGTTATTTCGGGAGCGAAGAGAGGCGCCGGCGGTCCAGCAACCCGTTATCCAGTCAATCGCAATGCAGCGACTTGCCCTGGCCGAGACGCATTGTCCGAATACGCCAGACGTTGAGCTTTTGAGACTGACCAACTCGCTGGACGGCCGTGGCGACGACACGGTGTTGGTACGCCACCCGAGTTCAGCCACGCTCCACCGGTTCGCGGCAGAGGCAGCTGCGGAGCCGGCTCGCGCCGATCTATACCTCAAAGAGGCCAAGATGCTGGACCCGCTTGGCAGCTGGTAAAATGCACGCTCCGACGTCTGACAAACAATAATCAGGTACTAACATGTCAACGTTCGCGGGGTTCCTCAAGGAGCTGCAGCGCCGCCACGTCATTCGTGCCGCTGTGCTTCACGTCGTCTTTTTCTGGCTGCTTGTCCAGGTGGCCGATACGGTGTTGCCGTACATCGGGATCGTTGACGAGCCCGTTCGCTGGGCACTTGTTGCGGCGGTTGGCCTGTTTCCGGTCACGCTGATCATCGCGTGGTTCTTCGAACACCCTTGGCACCACAAGCGCGGTCGCCTCGTTGTTGATGTCGTCGTGATCGCCGCCATTGGCGTCCTGGCAGCAAGCTGGGCCCTGCGCAATCTGCCGCAGGTCGTATACACGAAGACGAGCATCGTCGTTCTGCCGTTCGAGCACTCGGGCGAAGGCATCGAAGGAAGCATTTCCCGCGCGCTTGCCTATGAAGTAAACAGTCTGCTGACGCGCTCCGGGTCGATCGACGTCATAGGGTTTGAGAGCGCTACGTCGACGGCGCTGGCCGGCCTCGACCTCGTTGCCGTAGCCGATCGATTGAACGTTCAGCACGTGCTCGCCGGAAGAGTCTCCGCCGACGGCAACAGTTTGCGCATCGATTTGCAGCTCGTTGACCGCGACGGCGAGGCGATCTGGAACTCGATGATTGAGGACACGCTCGATAATCTGTTCTCGATCCAGGAAGACATAGCGAGGTCCATTGAGACGCGACTGAGCGAGAGCGATGACGTTACCGTCACAAAGGTCGCTGCGAATCGTTGCTGGATGCCTGGCGATGCATCCGCACTCGAGAAGTACTACACGGCGCGTTACTACACCGAGCTGCGGACCGATACGGATGACGCAAGACAGAAGCTGCGCGAAGCGATCCGCTACTACCAGGAACTCATCGAGCAGCACCCGCGGTTTGCCGAAGCCTACTCGGGGCTGGCGTGGGCGTATGGCTACCAGGCAACGTACGATTCCGCGAACGCGATCGAAGACTGGCAGCTCGAAGGCGTACGGCTTGCCGAGATAGCATTGCAGCACTGCCCGACCCTGACCGAGGCAATCCACTTCGTACCCAATCCATACGATCACGAAAACGACTGGATCGGCCAGTATCGGCAACTTGCGGCGTTCATCGAGCTGGAGCCGCATCGCTCGGAGAACTACCAGAAGCTGATCCGGACGTTCCGTTTTACAGGGTTGCAGGACCGAGCGCTGGAGGTTGCCGAGCGTGGCTACGCGCTGAATCCACTGTCGGTCCGTTCAATCAAAGAGCTGGCAGGCGTTTACCAGTACCTCGGACGCATCGACGAAGCGAAGGCACTCTACGAGATGGCCAACCAGCTCGGCAGCGAGGGCCGGAACTACGCCGCCGATATGGAAGGGCTGATTCAATGCGATAGAGGCGATACGGAGTGTTTCTTTGCGAACCTGCCGCCTGGCATCGACCAGTTCGAAGAGCCATTCCGCGGGATTTACACGATTCCATCTGACGAAGAAGGCGAGAAGCAGTCCATCGCCAGCGCAATGATGCTTCTCGAGAACGTGCCGATGCTCGTTAACTGGTTCAACGGCTCCTCCTGCTACTTCGAACACCTGACGCC
>JASJBG010000114.1 GCA_030066625.1 Woeseiaceae bacterium | reverse complement strand
TCCTGGATACCGGGTAGTTGCGACAGCTTCTCGAAGAAAAACTGCTCGTAGGCCTTGATATCCTCGGTCACGATCCTGAGCAGGAAGTCGACGTTGCCGAGCAGCACGTAGCAGTCCAGCACCTCGGGATAGGCGCTGACCGCATCGGCGAACGAGGCCAGGTTGCTGCGGCCGTGCGAGGTAAGCTTGACGTGGGCGAACACCATCGTATTGAGGCCGACTTTCTCGCGGTCGAGCTTGACCGGCTGGTCCTTGATGATGCCCTCGTCGCGCAGCCGCTGGACGCGCCGCCAGCAGGCCGACTGCGACAGACCGATTTGCTCGCCGATTGCCGAGGCGTTGATGCCGGGCTCGGTCTGCAGAATCTCCAGAATTCGGCGGTCTATTTGATCTATCGCGATATTCTGCATGATTGATTCACCAATAGTCCTTTCAACGCATACAATATGCCTACTTTAGGGGCTTAGCAAAACAAATCGCAAGCACATTCTGGGCGTTGAGGAGTATATTTGGAGCCCGCAATCTGGCCTGCCGGGGGACCTTTATGACCGTGTTCGACCATCGTGAATTCGATCATCACGAAATCCTTCATTTCGTCGATGACCCGGCCACGGGACTCAGAGTCATCATTGCCGTGCATTCCACGGCGCTCGGCCCGGCAGCGGGCGGCTGCCGTCGCTGGCAATACGCGAGCGATGCCGACGCTGTCACCGACGTGCTGCGCCTGTCGCGCGGCATGACCTACAAGAACGCCATTGCGGGCCTGCCGTTCGGCGGCGGCAAAGCGGTGATCCTTGCCGACGACGACGCGCCCAAATCGGAGGCGCTGTTCCGGGCGCTCGGCCGCGCGATCGACACGCTCGGCGGCCGCTACATCACCGCCGAGGACGTCGGCATGAGCCCGGAGGACATGCGCATCGTGAGCGAAGAGACTCGCTACGTGTCCGGCCTGCCGCGCAGCGGCGAAGGCGCCGGCGGTGACCCATCGCCGTGGACGGCGTGGGGCTGCTATCTCGGCATCAAGGCAGCCGTCGAGGCGCGCCTCGGCAGCGACTCGCTCGAGGGCCTGAAGATCGCGGTCCAGGGCGTCGGCCACGTCGGCCTGCACCTGACGAAGCTGCTCGCAGAAGACGGCGCGAAACTCGTGGTTGCCGACGTGAACCGCGACAACCTGAAGAAAGCCCAGGAGATCGCCGGCGTGTCCGAAGTCTCGCCGCGCGACATCCTGTTCGCCGACGTCGACATCCTCGCGCCCTGCGCGCTCGGCAACGTGCTCAATTCGCAGACGATACCGAAGCTGAAAGCGAAGGTGATCGCGGGCGCCGCGAACAATCAACTTTCGACCGAAGAGGACGGCGCGCGACTTGCAGAACGCGAGATCCTGTACGCCCCCGACTACGTCATCAATGCAGGCGGCATCATCAGCGTCGCGCACGAGTTCCTGGATCAAAGCTCCGAGGAACAGGTGCGTGCCGAGGTCAGCCGCATTCCCGAGAGACTTCATGAGATCTTCGCGGACGCGAAGCAGTCGCAGCGCCCGACCAACGTCATCGCTGACGAACTGGCGCGCCGCATCGTCGCCGGCGGTGCGGACACGCGACAAATCGCCTGAGCCAGATACGAGAGGACCGAATGGCAAACCCGTCACGACTGCACATACCGCGCCCGACCGCCCGGCCGGGTGACGAACCCGATTTCAGTTACCTTGACCTGAGCCCCGCGGGGAGCATCGACAGGCCCTCCGTCGGTGCGCGTACGCGCGACCTCGAATTTCTGAGCGCCGGGCTGGTCCGGGTGCTCGACGACGATCACGAGGCCAAGGGCCCGTGGAATCCCGACCTCGATCCCGAGAAACTGCAGATCGCGCTGCGCTGGATGATGCTCAATCGCGTCTTCGACCAGCGCATGTGGCAGATCCAGCGCCAGGGCCGTATCTCCTTTTATATGGAAGCGTTCGGCGAGGAGGCTGTTTCGATCGCCCAGGGCATGGCGCTCCGGTCCGGCGACATGTGCTTTCCGTCATACCGTAACCAGGGCCTATACCTGTACCGCGGCATGAACCTCGTCGACATGATGTGCCAGTGCCTGTCGAACACGCGTGACATGTGCAAGGGCCGGCAGCTGCCGATCATGTACCACTTCAAGAGCGGTAACGTGTTCTCGATCTCGGGCAACCTCGCCACGCAGTACCCGCACGCCGTCGGCTGGGCGATGGCCTCGGCGATCAAGGGCGAAGACCACATCGCCGCCTCCTGGCTGGGCGACGGCTCGACGGCGGAAGCCGACTTCCACCACGCACTGACCTTCGCCGCCGTCTACCAGGCGCCGGTCATCCTCAACGTCGTCAACAACCAGTGGGCGATCTCGACGTTCCAGGGCACGGCGGGCGGTGAGCGGCGGCCGTTCGCGGCGCGTGGCCTGGGACTCGGCATCCCGGGCATCCGCGTCGACGGCAACGACCTCCTTGCCGTCTATGCCGTCACCGTCTGGGCAGCAGACCGTGCCCGTCGCGGCGGCGGCCCGACCCTCATCGAGCACGTGACCTATCGCGCGGGCGCGCACTCGACGAGCGACGATCCGTCCAAGTACCGCCCGAAGGACGAGCATCTCGCTTGGCCGCTCGGCGACCCGATCGATCGCCTCAAGGAGCACCTGATCAAGGAAGGCCACTGGTCGGAGAAGAAACACGCGAAGCTCGAGGAGGAGCTCAAGGCCGAGGTCATGGCGGCCTGGAAGGAAGCGCAGCAGTATGGAACGATGACCGAGGGCCCGTGGCTCGACCCGTCTACGATGTTCGATGATGTCTACGCCGACCCGCCGCAGCGGCTCGAATCGCAGCGCCGGCGCATGCTCGAGATTCACCAGCAAAATGGCAACGGGGATCACAGCTGATGGCGCAGATGAACATGATCGAAGCGATCCGTTCCGCCATGGACGTGGTCATGGACAAGGACCCGAACGTAGTCGTCCTCGGCGAGGACGTCGGCTACTTCGGCGGTGTCTTCCGTTGCACGGACGGGCTGCAGCGCAAGTACGGCGAGCATCGCGTCATCGACGCACCGATCGCCGAGGGCGGCATCATCGGCGCGGCGATCGGCATGGGGCTGAACGGCCTCCGGCCCGTGGCCGAGATCCAGTTCGCGGACTACATCTATCCGGGCTTCGACCAGATCGTTTCGGAACTCGCGAAGATCCGCTACCGCTCCTGCGGCGAGTTCTTCTCGCCCGTTACGATCCGCACGCCCTGCGGCGGCGGCATTCGCGGCGGCCAGACGCACTCCCAGTCCCCGGAGGGGATCTTCACGCACGTGAGCGGCATCAAGACCGTCATGCCGTCGAACCCGTACGACGCAAAGGGCCTGCTGATCGCGGCGATCGAGTCCGACGACCCGGTCGTGTTCTTCGAGCCGAAGCGCATCTACAACGGCCCGTTCGACGGCGATCCGGAAAAGCCGGCCGTACCGTGGACCTCACATCCCAAGGGCGAAGTCCCCGAAGGCTATTACACGGTGCCGATCGGTGAGGCGGAGGTCGTTCAGCAGGGCTCCGAGATCTCTATTGTTACCTACGGCACGCTGGTGCACGTCGCGACGGCTGCAGCGGAAAAAATGGGCATCGATGCCGAAGTCATCGACGTTCGATCGCTGTCCCCGCTCGATGTGACGACGCTGGCAGACTCGGTCAAGAAGACGGGGCGCTGCCTGATCGCACACGAAGCGACTCGCTTCGGCGGCTACGGCGCGGAGCTCGCGGCCACGCTGCAGAAATCCTGCTTCTACCACCTCGAAGCGCCGATCGCGCGCGTCGCCGGCTGGGACACGCCGTACCCGCACGCGTTCGAGTGGCAGTACTTCCCGGGCCTGAAGCGTATGGTGGCCGGTATCGAGCGCGTCCTGGAGACGACAGCATGAGTGAGTACATCTTCAAGTTACCAGATCTCGGCGAAGGCACGGTCGAATCCGAAATCGGTGAGTGGTTCATCAAGGTCGGCGACCAGGTGAACGAGGAAGACGTCGTCGGCACGATGATGACCGACAAGGCAGCCGTCGAACTGTCCTCGCCGGTCTCGGGCAAGGTCGTAAAGCTCGCAGGCGAGCCGGGCGACATCGTTGCGGTCGGCGCAGCGCTGGTCGTGTTCGAAACGGAAGGCGCCGCGGCCGCGGCCGACGCGCCCGCCAAAGAAGAGCCGACGCCGGAACCGGCGAAGCCCGCAGCAACCAACGGAGCTTCGGCGCCCAGCGCCGCGGCCGAAGCTCCGGCGGCGACCGAACCAGCGACCGAATCGACAACGCGCGGTCGAGTCATGACCTCGCCCGCCATTCGCCGGCGTGCGAAGGAAACCGGCGTCGACCTGACGCTCGTACCCGGCACCGGCCCTGGCGGTCGCGTTACCCGCAAGGATTTCGACTACTACGTCGAACGCGTCGGCGGCGGCGCCATGGTCGCTGCCCCGGCGCAGCGCGCGACGGGCACACGCGAAATCAAGGTCATCGGCCTCCGCCGCAAGATCGCCGAACGCATGTCGGCCGCGAAGCGCGAGATCCCGCACTTTTCGTATGTCGAGGAAATCGACATCACCGAACTCGAACGGCTGCGCAAGCACCTTAACGCCGGCAAGGATTCAGCCGAGCGCCTGACCATCCTGCCGTTCCTCGGCGCCGCACTCGTGCGCGCAGTGAAGGAGTTCCCGCAGTGCAACGCGACCTACGACAAGGACAGGAACGTCATCGTTCAATACGACGCCGTGCACCTGGGCGTAGCGACGCAGACTCCCGACGGACTCAAGGTACCCGTCGTCCGGCACGCCGAGGCACGCGGCCTCGACGACCTCGCCGCCGAGATTCGCCGTGCGGCCGCTGCCGCGCGTGACAACAAGGCGACGCGTGAGGAGCTGTCCGGCTCGACCATTACGATCACCAGCCTCGGCAAGCTCGGCGGCATCGTCTCCACGCCGGTCATCAACAGCCCCGAAGTCGGCATCATCGGCGTGAATCGCGCCGTCGAACGACCCGTGGTGCTGGACGGCCAGATCGCGGTGCGCTTGATGATGAACCTGTCGACGTCGTTCGATCACCGCTATGTCGATGGCTACGACGCGGCAGCGATGGTGCAGCGCATCAAGGAAATGCTCGAGCACCCGGCGACGATCTTCATCCCCTGAGACCCTCGAATCCCGAAACGGTCGCGACGACCGCGGTGGGAACCGCGGCTAGAACTTGATCTGGCTAAGGATCGTCCGGTCCTTGATCTTGGTGTCCTCGGCCAGCAGAAACGCCTTGGACAGGATGAGCGCGAGTCGGTTGTCGCCCTCGAAGGGCAGAAAGACATTGCCGGCCTGGCGCGCCTTGCCCTGCGCGGCAACGATGCACAGGTACTGATCGTTCGGCTCCATCAGGATGTTGCCCGAGCCCAGGTGTATCTTGTAGGCGCGGACGTCACCCTGCACGCGCAGGAACTTGTCGTCCACGATAGATAGCCGATCGCTGATCTTGAGCCTGGGAACCAGCCGCTCGAGCGCTTCGCGGCGCGTTACGGCGGATTCGCTGAGCTTGCCGAAACTGTAATCCTGCCAGTAGTCGATGAATCGCCCTTCCGGCCCTCCGTCCGACCAGTTCGGGTCGTTGCCAACGCTTGCAACGCCGACGAACAGGTCGACATCGCGAAAGACCTCGGAGAACACCAGCGGGTCGATGTCCTTCAGCGGCAGCGGCGTATTGATCTCGTCCTCGGTGCCGTAGGTGTGGTACCCGCCGCCACCGGCATGCGCCGAATTGCGGCCGGCCTCGGTACGGTAGAAACGCACCTGGTCGGTCGCGAGATACAGGTACGAGCCCGACTCGGTCGTGTCGGTACCGTAGTCCTCGCCAACACCCTCTACCCAGAACTCGGCGCGCAGGTCCCAGTCCGGCAGCTCCAGTGTCGGCGGCTCGTACTCGTCGTCAACCATGAGCCGGAGCGAATTGCGCCAGTTGCGCGCCGCGCACAGCGCATTGAACTGGTGCTGCTTGACGAAGTGTGACGCATAGCGATTCGAGTAGACCTCCGTGGTTTCCTCAGCTGCCGTGAGCAGGTAGATCTCGCGATGTGCCTGCTTGAATGGCTGGACGACCTCGTGACGCTCGAACCACTCGCGCCACGCGACCACATTTTCGGTCGTGTCGGTCACCGGGTGCCAGAGACGAACGACCGTTTCGTCTTCGAGGTCCTCGATGACGCTGTCGTCTGCGCTAACGATCTTGCCGTCGTGCCAGATGCCCGAGCTGACGCCGTCCGCCAGTTCGAACGACCAGATAAGACGGCGCCCGAGCGTACCAACCAGCGGATGCTCGAGGTAGCGGCTCACGAAATCCGCGTAGCGCCAACTACGCTGTGCGAGATGCAGGTTGTCGATGCGGTCGCGCTGCGCGGACAGCATCTTGACGATGTCCTTCGCTGCCTGGCGGATGTCCTTCAGCTCTTCCGCGTGATTCTCGCGAACGGCCTTCGGCACGGTCTTGAGCGTCTTGCCGTCCTTGTTCGTCCAGGTGAGCTCCGTCTTCTTCGCGCTGACGATCCGCAAGTTTGCCTCGTAGTCGCCGAGCTGCTCGGTGCGGAGACCGACCGACTCCATTCCATAGTCGGGGACGCCAATCTCTTCGAGCTCCTCGGGCGTCATGCCGGCTCGCTCGGCCGCCGCGGCCAGCGCGTTGGCGATGCCTTTCTGGGCCGGCTTGAACTTGACGCGGACCTTGAGGATTGCGAGCGCGGCCAGGGAGTGATCGCCCGGGATCTGGCCCAGCGCCCACACGCAGGCATTGCCGACCTTGCTCGCCCGCGGTCCGACGCCCGGAACCTTGCGGTAGGCCGACAGCGCCATCTTGCCGATGGCATCCGCCATGTCGTCATTGCCTCGCACCCCGCAGAGCCATGCGAGCCCTTTCAGGATGTCGGAGTTCTCGTCAACAATCAGCTGGTTCGGGTCCGGCTGCCATTCGTGCCAGGACTCTATGACCTGCGTGCGTGGCTGATCGACGAGTGCGAACCAGTCGGCGATATTCGCGAACGCATCGTCCGCGACCGATTCAATCAGCGCGGTCGCGGTCGTCTGCCACTTCTTGTTCGGTTTGCCGCCACTGGCACCCGCACAGTGCGCGATGAGTTCCGCCCAGTGACCCTGGGACTCGCCTTCCAGCCCGTTGAAGAACTCCAGCGCGGCATCGGCCCAGGCCTCGCCCGGGATGATAGGCAGTGGCGGCGCGACGCCGGCCGCAGCCAGCAGGCGATCGCCGTATTTGCGTGTTTCGCGATCCGGGCTCTTGGACGTACGGTCGCCGATCTTCTTGACGGTCGCGACGAATGGCGACGGGTCGCCGCCGCCCTTGACGAAGTCTGTAAACGCCTTGACCGCACCGGCCGCGGGGAAGCTCCAGCTGAAGTAGCACTCGCGCCGACCTTTCAGGTCGCCATCGATCCACGCAAGCAGTTTGCCAACCTGCTCGCTCGAAAACGGCAGTTTGCGTCGCAGCAGGATGCGAGCTGCCTGGTGAAGCCGTTCGTCCAGCGCCGCGATCTGGTTGCCGGCGTTGTAGCTCTTGAGCTTTCGAAACGCCGGCGCGTTGTGATCGATGCGCTCGAGCGCTGCCATGACGATCCCGGCTCGGATCTCCGGTTTCGCATCGAGCATGGCCGTGCACGCATCGAGTTCCCCGGCCCTGTCATCCCGATTGGTATGCGTACGTGACCCGGCCTCGTGCAGGAAAGCGGCCAGCATCTTGTGCTCGGCAGCGAGCGGATGCGTCGAGTCGTATTTGAACGCGGCGGGAGAACCGCCCTTGCCGAGCCCCAGCATGGCTATCCGCCTACGACGGGAATCAGCTTCATAAATGTGACTTTTGTGTTCTCGGAGACGCCGAACTCCTCGTCCAGCGACTCGACCTGGCGATCGTCCACGAGCAGGAAGAATCCGTTATTTTCGAACGCCTCGAGCGCGATCTTCACCTGCGCGTCGGCATCGATCTGGCGCATTTTCTTCAGTCTGAACCCGTTAAGCTGCTGCTCCGCGTCGCGCGGCTGGACCAGCCCCGCAAACAGCTTGTCGGCCTTCTCGTCGTTGAAGCGGCGCACCTCTTCGCGCACTCGCTGTTCGATGAGGTCGCGAACGCTGATACGCGTGCTGACGAGCTTGAGAACGGTTTCGTTGTAAACCTCGCCGGACGTCGTTTCGTCGACGAGCCTGAGACTCAGTGCCATGTCCCTTCCTCCCGTTTTCCTCCCTGAATGGTGGCCTTTCGGGCCGGCGGCGGCAATGACCTGCGTCAAATTCCGATACGGCGCCGCGGGTCCCTATCCTTCGCGTCCCTGCCAGCGCGTGGCCTCAGTTGAGCACGGGCTTGCTTATTTCCATCCGGCTGTACAGGCTTTCGACCTGCCACGCGAGCGGCTGCTTGGGCTTTGTTACCCGGTGACCGGCCTGGCGCAGGCTAGAGACGACTTCGGCGGCGTGCAGCACGGCCGTTCGCGCAATGGCGGGTGCCGCTCGCGTCTCGAGCAGTCGAAGCGCTCGCTCGGGCTCATCGGCTTCAAGCGCGGCCAGGATCTCCATGAACAGCGTCTCGTCGCGGGTCAGCCGGGACCTGGACGGACTGGCAAACGTCTCGGCCGGAAACTCGCGGAATACGAGCACCGAAAGCAACTCCGCCAGCCGGCAGTAGCCCGCTGTCATGTCCGCGACCGCGAAACTCTGCCAGACGCAGGTGGGCAACGGCCGGTCAAGGCGATGCGCGCGCATCCAGTGTCTCGATGCCCACAGGAGCATCTGGCCGCCGGTCGCGAATTCGTGGAATGAGCCGTACGCGCCCCTCATAGCTTGTCACCTTAATGCGAATGATTCTTATTTGCATTAGTAGCAGGTTCATTCGCAGCAATCAAGCCCGTCGGACTCATTTCAGCTGTCTGTAGGAGGGCCTTCAGGCCCGATTACTCAAGCGCCGCAGCCTGGTCGCCTGCCCGGTATTCCTTCAGGCGCTCGAAGAACCAGTCGCCGGTCGGTACCGCCGCGGCCTCACCGCAGCGGATCATGTAAGGCTTCCGGCTCATCGAGCTGCTGCTCGCCAGGCGTTCGATGAATTTTTCGGTCGTCGACGCGTAGCGCTTGCCGCGCTTGTACTTCATGCGCAGGTGGGCCTCAGCATCGCTCGACGAGTGCGTCTTTCCATTGCGAATGAAGGAACAGCCGCTGTCGCCGACCGACGAGAGCAGGAATTCGATCTCCGTCTCGGTCGTCGTCGCCAGCTCTTCAGAGAATACCGGCACCCAGGCGAGGATCAGGATCGCGAGCAGTACGACGCGCATGGCTACTGGTGGGCGAGCTTGACCCTGGCATCCGGGGCAAGCCGAAATTCGACCAGCATCGGGTTATGGTCCGACGAGTCGACGTCGTGCGTCGTTGCCGTCACCGCGTCGAGTCCCCGAACGTAGATGTGATCCAGCGGCCAGCCGAGGAAGCGCTTGCGGTAATCGGCGTCGTACTCGAGGGCCTCGAGCCCGAGACCGCTTACGGTCTCGTGGATCAGGGTCGTGCGACCGGCACGCCAGGTATTGAAATCGCCGGAGAACAGAACCGGTCCGTTGTGCGCCGCGATGATGTGCTCGGCGGCCTCGATCTGCCGCTTGAGCTCGCGCATGCCGAGCGAGAAATTCACGCCGTGAATGTTGATGACGAGCAGCGTCGACTCTGTCCCGGCGAGGCCGTATTCCGTGACCAGCATTGCTTTGCGGGTCCGCAGCCATGGCTCTCGCGCGACAAGGTCGCACTCCGCGACCGGCGCCGCGGCGCTCAGGGTCATCACGCCGGTGTTACGGCCGAAACCCTGGAAGCCCTGTGCGAACGAGCGATGATGCGTCGGCGCCAGCCGGTTCCAGGCGTCGAGGTCCGGCGACGCCTCCTGCAGGATCAGGATGTCGGTCTCGTCGTGGAGGGTATCGAGATCGTCCGCCCAGTCGGGATGGCCACCTTTCTGCATGTTCCAGTTCACGACCCGGATCGCGTCGGCGTCCAGCTGCGAGTGGTGCATGGCGTCGTCGCCCGCAATCGCGTCGATGCAGGCCGAGGCTGCCGGCGCCACTCGCACCGAGGCCCGGGCGTCGCTGACCGCTGTCGGCTGGCTCGTGCAGCCGGACACCAGGAGCGTTATCCCGAGAATCGAGCCGTGGCGAAAATTCCGGCTGAAATGAAGCATTCAGTTACTCGTCAATCATTTAGGGGCGAAATCCTAACCCAGGCGGACGGCTTTCGCGTGTCACTGTGCCGCAAAAACCGGTCCAAACGGCGCAATCCGGCGGATTAGCGCTCTTCGGCGAGGTCGGCTTCGAGAGCCAGGCGTGCAGCGTCCGGCGAATCGCCATAGCGCGCCTGCAGGCCCTCGAGGACGCGTGTCATCTCGGCCCGGGCGACCGCGTAGGCCGGGTCGTCGTAAACATTTCGAAGTTCATTCGGATCGTTGCGCAGATCATATAGTTCCCACTCATCGACGTCGTAATAGAAGTGTATGAGTTTGTATCGCGCCGTGCGGGCGCCGTAATGACGCTTGACCGCGTGAATACCGGGATACTCATAGTAGTGGTAGTAAGCCGCATCGCGGAAATCGGGGTTGTCCGCGGCAAACAGCGGCTTGAGCGATCGGCCGTGCATGTCGGCGGGTATGTCGGCGCCGGCGATATCGAGCAGCGTGGGCGCGAAGTCGACGTTTTGCACAATCGCCTCGCGAACGCCGCCGGCTTCGACGCCACCCGGCCAGCGGATGATCAGCGGCGTGCGGAACGACTCCTCGTACATGAAGCGTTTGTCGAACCAGCCGTGTTCACCCAGGAAGAAGCCCTGATCGGACGTGTAGACGATGACAGTATCTTGCAGCATCTCGAGCTCGCCGAGGTGGCCCAGCAGGCGGCCGAGGTTGTCGTCGATTGACCGCACCGTGGCGAGATAGTCCTGCAGGTAGCGTTGGTACTTCCAGCGCGTCAGCTCGATGCCGCGCGGGTTCTCGGCCACGAATCGCTCGTTGATCGGCCCGTAAACAGCGTCCATCGCGGCGCGCTGCTCGTCGTTCATGTAGGCCTCGTATTGGCGCCGGTACGCGTCGTCGTACCAGTCCATGAAGGGTTGGTGCCCGAGCCGGGCGGCGTTTTCCGGCGTGATTTTGTTGTCGTTCGTCAGCCCCATATGGTCGGCAATCCGCATTTCCGCGCTGGCAGCCGCCGCGCCGCGACCCTCGTAGTCATCGAACAGCGTGTCCGGCTCGATGATGCTCATGTCGTGGAACTCGGTGACGCCGTCGATCGGTGGCCACCATTCACGATGTGGCGCCTTGTGGTGATAGAAGAGCAGGAACGGCCGGTCGTCGTCGCGACCATCGAGCCAGTCGATCACGAGATCGGTCGTGATGTCCGTTACGTAGCCGCCGAAGCGCTCGGTACCAGCGTCGCTTACGAAGTCCGGGTTGTAGTACTCGCCCTGGTCCGGCAACACCTGCCAGTGATCGAATCCAGTGGGCTCCGACTTCAGGTGCCACTTGCCGATGATTGCCGTCTCGTAACCGGCATCGCGCATGAGCTGCTGCAGCGTCTGCTGGTCGCCATCGAACACATGCAGGTTGTTCCGCAGGCCGTTGGCATGGCTGAACTTGCCCGTCAGCAGCGTCGCGCGACTCGGTGAACAGATCGAGTTGCCGACGAACGCCCTGTCGAAGCGAATACCCTCGCTGGCAAGCCGGTCGATGTTCGGCGTCGTTATGAGCGTGTCGTCATAGGCGCTTATGGCCTGGTAGGCGTGGTCATCGGCCATGATGAAGATGATGTTCGGCCGACCGCCGCTGGATCCCGAACCGCCGCATGCCGCGAGAGCGACCAGTGTCGCTGCCATCGCCGACCAGAGCAGCCCGCTTCCACGTACCCCGCGATGCGTATTCATGGCCGAGAGTGTAACCCGATCAGCGCCTCGGAGACCTTAGCCGCGAGGCAGGTGCTATGCTGTCTTGAGCACAGCTTTTCGGGTAGCCGTGTGGACAACGAATTGCTTGACGGTTTCTTCCTGAAGGACCTGTTCGTCGAACCGGTCACGGGAGAGGTGACGACGCCGTCAGGGCAGGTCCACCTGCCGTCCAAAGCGATGGAAGTGCTCTTGTACCTCGCTCGCCACCCGCGTCGACTCGTGACCCGCGAGGAGCTCATTACCGCAGTCTGGGGCGACGGTCACGGCAGCGCCGATACGCTGACGCACGCCGTCAGCGACATCCGCCACGCTCTTAGCGATCACGCGTCGACACCGGTATTCATCCAGACCGTGCCGACGCGCGGCTATCGCCTGCTCGTCGAGCCTGCGCCGGCAACCCAGCCACCCTCGGCCCCGCTATCAAGGTCGAAACGCGATGTCGACAGTCTGCCGTTCTGGCAGGCGCTGGTTCGCCACGGTGTCGTGCAGGCCGCGGTTACCTATCTGGTTGCGGGGTGGCTGCTGATCCAGGTGGCGGATGCGACCTTCGAGACGATCGGGCTGCCCCCGTGGGGACAGCAGTTCGTCACCTTCATGGTCATCGGCGGTTTCCCGATCGTCATTCTTCTCGCCTGGTTCCTCGAGTTCACCGGCGGCGAGGTGCAGGTCGACGAGGGGCAGTCCACCGGCGGGATGTTCGAGGGGCTCGGGCGAAACTACCTGGCCATCTTTTTTGCTTACGGTATCGCAGCTGTTGGCGCAGGCGTCTATCAGGGGGCTGTCGGCTTCGAAGAGAGAGTTGATCCGCAGATCGACCTCATTCCTGTAGCGGACAACTCCTTGGCCGTTCTGAGACTGCTAACCATCGGCGACGACGAGGTACTGAGAGTCTTCACCGACGGACTCAGCGAGGACCTGATCGATGCGCTCGCAAAATTGCCGGGGCTGAGCGTTTCGTCCAGGGGAGACTCCTGGTCGCTGCCCGAAAATGCGACGTCGGACATGGTGCGCGAACGCCTCCGCGTCGCGCACTTCGTTGAGGGCAGTGTCCGCTCTATCGATGCAGACTCCCTCCGAGTCGTCGTGCAGCTGGTGGACTCGGCGACTGGCTTCCATGTTGTGTCCCGCGGCTTCGATTTCGCGCTCGAGGATTTCGAGAATCTGGAGAAAGAGATCGTTGGCCTCGTCGTCGCGAATCTGCGCATAGCGCTGGATCTCGACATGAGTGACGTTGAGATAAGGGCCGCCGACGCAACTAAACTTGACGCTTTCATCGCGTATCGTCGTGGGCTGGAACAACTCTACCGGCCTCGATCGCGCGAAGCCCTGGACGCTGCCATGGCGTATTTCAATGATGCGCTGAGGTTTGACGCCGAATATCCTGCTGCTCATGCCGGCCTTTGTTCCGCACATACCGTACTCTTCGGCCTGAGTCGGGATCCCGAAGATATCCGCGCGGCAGAAGCCGCCTGTGCCCAGGCATTTTCGGTCGGCTCCCAGTTGCCGCTCGTGCTCAACGCCGTTGGACAGCTGTACCTGGCCACCGGCGAGAACGACGATGCTGAGGCAATGTTCCGTGAGGCGATCCAGAAGAACGAACAGTACGTTCCAGCGATCAAGGGGCTCGCCGTGCTTCGGGAACGACAGCTTGATTTTGGCGAGGCAGAAGAACTCCTGCGTCGCGCCATCGAATTGCAACCTGGTAATTGGCAGTCTTTCAATACTCTCGGCAATCTTTACTTTGGTACAGGCCGGTGGGCAGATGCCGTCGAGCAATACGAGAAAGTTCTTTTTCTCGATTCGGACAACACCACGGCACTGGGCAATCTCGGTGGTGCGCGACTAATGCTCGGAGACTTCGACGCTGCGCGTCAGGCAATCGAACGTTCGCTCGAGATTGATTACGACTCATGGTTTGCCTCGAATCTGGGCATCGTGTACTACTACCGAGGGGATTTCGCGCGCTCGGTCGAGACGCATCGTCGGGTCATAGATCTCGCGCCAAACTCCGCGGGAAGCTGGGTTAACCTCGGCGATGCTTTGTATCACTCTGGAAACCTGGAAGACGCACAAGCGGCATTCTCGACGGCTCTGGAACTGGCCCAATCCGATCTTGGCGTCAATCCTGATGATCCGGAAGCGCTGACCTACGTAGCGTGGTCCCTGGCGATGACGGGCGACACTTCAGGGGGACTGCAAAGTGCCGAGCGAGCGGTTGCGATCGATCCGAGCGATCCGTATTCCCACTACTACGTCGCGTTGATCCGAACGAGAACCGGGCAAAGCGATGCAGCAATAGACGCGCTCGAAAGCGCGTTGGATAATGGCTATGAAGCCACACTACTGGCCGCGGAACCCTATCTGCGGCCGCTCAAGGCGAACCCGAGGTTTGACCGTCTTCTGGCACGTCACGGGATCCGAGGAGAATAAGAAATGAAGAAAACAATCCTGACAATTCTCGCTACATTGTGTCTGGGTGCATGTGCTCCGGCTCAAGCGCAATTGAACTGTGTTGCGTACGGCGTCCTGGAGTTGGGACCGAGACACATGTCCTACGAAACGAGGAACAACCTTTGTGCATTCGACGGGAAGTTCCGCATCTTCGTTACCACGGAACCGAACAGTGATTTTATCATTCCGGATATCACAGTGGACGAGAAACCCGGAGCGACCTACCCGATTTCAGGAGATAACGATCCATACCGGTGGGTGATTTTCGCCGAGGTTGAGAACCAACCGCCCCTCTTCAGTTACCACGAGTTCAGCATTAAGGCGGAAGGAGTCGGAACGCTCGACCCGAGGGTCCGTGTGGTGCCGAGCTTTGTGTTCAGGGACCACAGGCTCAAACGCGCCAACGAATTTCTGATCAACAATGGTTATCCTGACCTGTTGACGCTGACGGTCATCGAGAAAGAACTGGAGCAGAGCGAGCGTGTCGACACCGGGCTCGCGGAGTTGATTGAACTGGCCCACCGAGAGATCGCTGAAAACGAGATGGCCGAGTCCGACTAACGTTTTCACAGGACCGGTTTCAGCGCCACTACGCCAATCGCGCACCGTTCTCCGCCGGCTTGTCCGGCACCGCGAGGATCACGCTGCCGTCGGCCTGGATGAAGCCGGTCACGAGGCACCCGGACATGAAGGGTCCGATCTGTTTAGGCGGGAAGTTGACGACCGCGGCAACCTGCTTGCCGACGAGGTCCTCGGGCGAGTAGTGATCGGTGATCTGCGCGGACGAGCGCCGCGTGCCGACCGCCTCGCCGAAGTCGATCGTGAGCTTGTACGCGGGCTTGCGCGCTTCCGGGAAGGGCTCGGCCGCGATGATCGTGCCGACCCGGAGGTCGACGCGCTCGAACTCGCTCCATTCCAGGTCACGCTCGGTGGGATCTTCGCTCATTGGGGCTCCGCGTGGACGATGAGTAGCATAATTGAGCATTTTCAGGCATAGAGGCGCCAATTCCGGATCACTATAGTGCCATCAACGATTCACGCACGGCCTATGGGAGATCCGCCATGCAGACCAGATACGTTGATGTTGCCGTTATCGGTGCCGGCTCGGCCGGCCTCGTTGCCTTTCGTACCGCCCGCCAGCATACCGACAATGTCGTCCTGATCGAGGGTGGCGCCTACGGCACCACCTGCGCCCGGGTAGGCTGCATGCCGAGCAAGCTGCTGATAGCCGCCGCGGAAGCGGCGCACGCTGCCCATGCGGCGCCTGCCTTCGGTATCGAAACCGGCACGGTCAAGGTCGACGGCGTCGCGGTCATGAACCGTGTCCGCTCCGAACGCGACCGCTTCGTCGGCTTCGTGGTAGAAGGCGTCAACAACATCCCGGAAGAGCAGCGTATCCGCGGCTACGCGCGTTTCCTCGACGACCACCGCCTGCAGGTTGGTGACGATCTGACGATCGTTGCGAAGCGCATAGTCATCGCGACAGGGTCGACGCCAGCCTACCCGCGGTCGTGGGACGACCTCGGTGACCGGCTGCTCGTCAATGACGACATCTTCGACTGGCAGGACCTGCCATCATCGATCGCCGTCTTCGGCCCCGGCGTCATCGGGCTCGAGCTCGGCCAGGCGCTGCACAGGCTCGGTGTCGACGTGCACATGTTCGGCCTCGGCGGCCGCATCGGCCCACTGACAGACCCCGACGTCATCAGTTCGGCGCGCAAAGCGATGCAAGCCGAGTTCTACCTCGATGACAACGCCGACGTTTCCCGAATGGAGCGCGTCGGCGACGCGGTCGAAATCGACTTCGTCGACACAGACGGCAAGGCGAGGAGTATCTCCGTCGACTACGTCGTTGCGGCAACGGGTCGCCGACCGAGCGTCGCGGGCCTCGGCCTCGAGAACACGCGGCTGCCCCTCGATGGGCGTGGCGTCCCGCTGTTCGATACCGAAACGCTGCGCGTCGGTGAATCGCACGTGTTCATCGCAGGTGACGCAAACAACGACCGTCCTCTATTGCACGAGGCCACCGACGAAGGCCGCATCGCGGGTAGCAATGCCGGTCGCTACCCGAACGTACGCCCCGGTGAGCGGCGCACGCCACTCGGCGTCGTGTTCTCGGATCCGCAGATCGCGATGGTCGGCTCGACGTTCGGCGCGCTCGCCGGATCGGACTACGTGACCGGTGAGGTCTCGTTCGAGGACCAGGGCCGTAGCCGGGTCATGCTGAAAAACCAGGGCCTGCTGCGCGTATATGCCGACACGACCTCGGGCCGCTTCCTCGGCGCCGAGATGTTCGGTCCGCGGGCGGAGCACCTCGGCCACCTGCTGGCGTGGGCGCACCAGGCCGGCCTGACGATCGGGCAAATGCTCGAGATGCCGTTCTATCACCCAGTCATCGAGGAAGGCCTGCGCTCGGCGCTTCGCGACGTTGCCACGAAGATCGGCAATACCGTCGCCCGCGCGGCCTGAGCGAGGTGGCAAGGCGCCCGGTTCCCGTCGATACTGGGGACCGGGCATCCCGCAGGTTTCGAAGGAGCAAGCATGCAACTCGGTATGATCGGTCTCGGCAAGATGGGCGGCAACATGGCGCGACGCCTGCGCCGCGCCGGCATGGAGATTGTCGGCTTCAATCAGGATACGGATGCGACCGAGGCGCTCGCCGCCGAGGAAGGTCTCGTTGCCGCCTCGTCGGCCGAGGACCTGGTCGCTCGCCTCGATAGCCCGCGGCTCGTCTGGCTCATGCTGCCGGCCGGCGATGTCACCGAAAACTACGTGCAGCAGATGGCTGACCTGCTCGACGAAGGCGACGTGCTGATCGACGGCGCCAACTCCTATTTCAAGGACTCGATGCGCCGTGCCGAAGTACTGGCCGAGCGCGGTATCCGCTTCGTCGATGCCGGCGTGTCCGGCGGTGTCTGGGGCCTCGACAACGGCTACGCCATGATGGTTGGCGGCGCCGACGACGCATTCGCCGCTGTGCAACCCATCATCGAGGCGCTGGCGCCAGCCAGGGACCGCGGCTGGGTGCACACGGGCCCGGCCGGCAGCGGCCACTACGTAAAGATGATCCACAACGGCATCGAATACGGCATGATGCAGGCCTTCGCCGAAGGCTTCGCCCTGATGAAGGGTCGCGAGGACTTCAATCTCGACCTCGGCGACATTGCCGAATCGTGGCGACACGGCAGCGTCGTTCGCAGCTGGCTGCTGGACCTGTCCGCCGAGGTGCTCGCCGACGACGCAGACCTGTCCGGCATCGAACCCTTCGTCGCCGACTCCGGCGAGGGCCGCTGGACCGCCCTCGAAGGCATCGAACAAGGTATACCCACGCCCGTAATGAGCCTCGCGTTGATGGCGCGCTTCGCAACCCAGGGCCAGCAGGACTACTCCGCGAAGCTGCTCGCGATGATGCGCAACGCGTTCGGCGGTCACGCGGTGAAGGCGAACTGACGCCGGGCGCTGGCGCAGCCTGCGCCCGGCATCTTCTCGCTAGAACGAGAACACGGCACCCACCGTAAACGAGCGTCCTGCTCCATAGAGACGCTCGCCGACCGGAATGTCGACGTCGCGTACCCGGTTGATGCCGGCGAGGTGGTCCTGGTAGCCGCGATCGAACAAGTTGGTCGCCCGAAAATCCACGCGCCAGGAAGGGACCGGCTGCCAGCTCACCTGTGCATTGACGACTGCGTAGCCGGGCGTCTCCATTTCCTCGTTGAACGCCGACACCTTGTCCTGCCGTGCATACGCGACGACTTCTGCGCGAGCTGCCCATCCTTGCAGGGTCGCGTCGAGAGCGAGCATCGCATTGGGTGGTGGCAGTCGATAGAGGTTATCGTCGACGTCGGTACGACGGCCGCGCGTATAGCTTGCTGAACCGCTGAACGCGACCACCTCGGTCAGGGCGTAGCGCCAGCCGGCATCGAAACCGTAGATCTCGGCGTCGACGTTATCGAACATGAGCGCGGCGGATCCCGTCATCATCGTTGCCAGCGCGTTTGCGGCTGTCGACGCCGCCGGTACACCCTGGATGTAGTCATCGACCCGACGATAGAACACCTGTGGCGAGAAGCCGAAGCGTGACGTCGCCCACTCCAGGCCGAGCGTGATCTCATTCGAACGCTCGACGTCGAGGTCGAGGTTGCCCACGTAGCTGCGCCCGTCGGCGAGACCCCCCGTCGCCTGCAGCGGCAGCCAGAGGTATAGCTCCTGGTATGACGGTGCGCGAGCCTTGCTGCCGACGTCGATGCCGAGACTCAGCGTATCGCCGAGCGGACGGACGTACTTGGCGACGATATCCACCGAGTCGAACTGTCGTGACCGATCGCTCGTGTTGAATGCGTCAGCGAGCATACCGGCCTGTGTAGCCATCATCCCCATCATGCCGCCGAACGAAACCGGGTCTGCGTTGGCCGCAACATGCGTATAGCGCAGACCAAGCTCCCAGTCCGAGTCGGCACCGTTTCGCCGCACAATGCCAAAAGCACTCGTCACATCGCGCCGGATGTCGTTGAAGTTCTGGATGAAGAAGTTGGCGTTTGCCGGATTGCTGATGCGCGAATCATGATTCGCGTAGCGGCCATCGATACCGCCAACCAGGCTGTATTCATCGCCCGACCAGTCGGCGGACAGGTCAAACATTGCGCCGCGCCCGTAGGTGAGATTCTGTCGGTTCCGCATCGGCGTCGCGGGTGGCGTGCGCAGCGAGAAGTTGTCCATCAGGTGGTCGACTTCGTTGAACCCTGCGCGCGCCGTCAAGGTCATGCCGTTGTCCAGCCGCCGCTCGAGATCGACACCGAACAGTTCGGAGTCAATGTACCGAATATCCATCGCCAGCGCCGGCGTTCCCGTATCTTCGG
>JASJBG010000113.1 GCA_030066625.1 Woeseiaceae bacterium | reverse complement strand
ATCGGTAACGGCAGAAATTTGGCGTTTGACGAGCTACTGCATACGCAGAGCGGCGAGAACCTGCAGAGCAATTCAAAGAAGGTGGAATACATCGAGACGCTCGATGAGTTGAACGCCAGACACATCAAGATGGTTCTTCAGAAGACGAAAGGAAAGGTCCATGGCCCTGAAGGCGCTGCCGCGCTCCTGGGTATCAACGCCAGCACGCTACGCTATCGAATGAACAAACTTGGTATTCCTTACGGCCGCGTTGCGAATGGATGACTCATTCTTGTCCGAATGAGGGTTTCTAGAGATGAGGGGAGCCACCGGCATGTGGGTAATATTCAAACCTAAACAGGCAGATACAAGCAGTCTCTCAACGAGTTTGCTTCAGAAATATTACCCGCAGAGAAACAAGACTCTCGAGATTATTCAGTGGCTTATGAGTGGTCGACATTCTGGCTACGAACCAGGCGGTCGGAGGTTCGAATCCTTCCGGGCGCGCCAAAAAACAAAACGGCCCCCCCTTGTGGGGGCCGTTGCGTTTTTCGACACCCCCGGAACCATTCGAACCTGAGTCGCCCGCAGGGCGACCGGTTCGAGCCGAGCCCGCCGCAGCCGGGCGACGCACGCGCAGCGAACGCAGTGAGCGAGCGCCCGCTTGACGGGTGAGGGAGCGAAGCGACCGAATCATCCTTCCGGGCGCGCGGCGCGAAGCGCCGCCGGTTCGACCCGAGGCCGACGCAGTCGGCCGAGAGAACGCGGAGCGAGCGAAGCGCGTGAGCGGCCCCCTTGAGGGGTGAGCCCGCGAAGCGGGCGAATAATCCTTCCGGGCGCGATGCTTTGATCAAGGCGTATTCCGGCCACATGGTTAACACCTCGTTCCGGACACATGGTTTACACATCTAGCCGTACAGTGCTCGCTTCACCGCTTCCGGTTCTTTCTCCATCACCCGTAGCAAAGTGTGCGACGCCCCATCGGGATCTCGCTCGCCTTGCTCCCACTTCTGGAGTGTACGAACAGAGATCATCAGGAAGTCGGCAAACTGCTGCTGCGTCATGCCGAACTTCTGACGAATACCCTTTACGTCGGCCGGTTCAAATTCGTAGCGCTTCAGTTTCTCCGGCTTGTCTCGAAACTCTTTCAGACCGGCGACAATTTCAGCACCGATATCTCGCTTCGCCATGTCTGTCTCCTATCTCAAATGCTCAAAGGTCTTTAACGATTTCACGCATCGCCTTGATCGCCTCGGGTGACAAGTCACTCGCTTCGTTCTTGGCATACGCCGTCAGGAACAAGATCTGGTGGTCTTTAGTGATCCAGTAATAGATGACTCTGACGCCACCGCGTTTTCCTTGTCCTGGCAGTCCCCATCGCAGCTTTCTGACTCCGCCGGACCCTTTGATGATGTCTCCAGCGTCCGGTCGGTCCAGCAGATACAGCTGCAGCATATGAAACTGCAAGTCATCGAAGTAGTTTTCTCGGATACTTGAGAAGCCAGTAGCCTCGATGAACCCCATTACTAATAGACTGCCCCATTGGGGTATTTTATGCAACGCGGATTCTGTCCCATTGGGTGTCGTCGGATCGTGATGAATCAGTTGCTTGCGAGCCCTTTGGTAGAACTCTATGGGACAGCGTGATTCTGTAAACTACCGAAATACAGAGAAATTTCGAGATTCGCTGTACTGGCTACGAACCAATCCTTCCGGGCCGTTCCGGTTTTGACACCCCCCAAGGCTTCGAACCTGAGCAGCCCGAAGGGCTGCTGGTTCGAGCCGAGCCCGGCATTAGCCGGGCGACGCACGCGTAGCGAACGCAGAGAGCGAGCGCCCGCTTGACGGGTGAGGGAGCGAAGCGACCGAATCATCCTTCCGGGCGGGTTTCAGACTTCGGAGGACTCGATAGGAGGGCGAAGCCCGACGATCCGCCGAGCGTAGCGAGGCCATCCTTCCGAGCGCGCCACGCGAAGGTCCTGCCCGAGACTACTGAGGCATCGGCGCCAATTCCCCGGCAGCTTCCATACGGGCCAGGTTCGCACGTAGCTCGGCAAGTTCTGCGAGTACCTCGTTATTGATGGCCTGAAACTCCGGATGGTCGAACAGGGAACTCGGAACCAACCGGTGTCTTGTCAGGTCCACACGCGCCCCGATAGCGCGCCACTCGCGTATGCTTTGTAACGCTCTCTCCTCGTTACCCATGGCCATGTGCAGCCATGTATCCAGAGTCTGGATACCATCCCAGCGGTGACGGCTTTTCGAAGGCAGGATTCCGAGAATCGTGTCTGTCAGTGGAGCAGCTTGATCCGCTTTGCCGCTGAGGTGTAATGCCGTCGCGTATAGCATCGCCAGGTTGAACAGTTCTGGATTGGCAACAACTTCAGGGTCGGCCAAGACGAGTTCCGGATACAGGGTTTCTACACGCTCGATAACCCGCGCCGGGTTGCCCTGGTGCAAATCAAACCCGCTGAGTACTGCATCGATCCAGAGGACCTGGCCGCCGTAGTCTTCTTCAAGCTCTTCGAATACTCGTTTGACCTGATCCTGGTCACCACGGACGTCGTGCAGCCTGATACGTCCGATATAGGTAAGAACTCCATGGTCAGAGGCGAGATAGAGTTCGTAAAGACGTGCGGCTTGATCGGCAAGGCCTAGTTCCTCATAGACGGTCGCCAGATTCAGAAATACCCAGTCTGTCTCCGGATCGAGGAAATGATATCGGCGAAACGCCTTGACAGCCTGATCTTGCTGGTAGAGCTTTTCGTGGAGAAGGAGGCCAAAACCCGCATAGTCCGTTGCGAAGTCCGGCGGAGTTGCTATGGCTGCCTGATAGGCCGCCAGCGACTCTTCAAAGCGGCCCAGAAACATCAGAATCTCGCCCCTTAGCGCAATCGTCTCAGCATCCTGAGGGTTTTGAGGGTCCAATAGTCTTGCCCTGTCGACTAGTTCCAGGGCTTGTTCGTGTTGCCCGAGTCTTGAGCTCTTGAAGTACGCGAACCCTCTCAGGAGGCCAGTATTGTTGGGACTGAGTTCTATCGCTTTTTCGTAGGCTGCTTCTGTTGCCACAAAGTCGCCTTTGCTTTCTTCGAGCATGGCGAGGGACGCATGGGCCTCTCCGAGTTCAGGACCTAGCTCCAGCGCCCGTGCGATGTGTGGTTCGGCAAGTGCTATCTGCTCATCCGAAGGCAGACCGCCAAAATCGATCTTCTCCAGTAGCGCGCTTCCCAGTATTGCATGGGCTTCTGCAAACCCTGGATCCAGGTCGATCGCTTGCTGAAAATACTTGATCGCGAGGTCAATGTCGTCACTGGTAAAGCGGAAGTAATAGTGAATTCCCTGGAAATAAGCTTCCAGTGCAGCCAGGTTCTCGGTAGGCAACCGTGAGACGTTTTGCTGCTCCTCCGGAGAAAGCACCGCTTTCAGCTGGGTGGCAACCTCCAGCGCAATTTCAGTTTGAATGGCAAATACACTCTCCGCGCTCAACTTGCGGGTATAGGTTTCAGCCCATAGATGCTCGTCTTTCGCCGCATCGATCATTTGCACGTTGATACGAACCTGATCACCAGCACGCTGCACACCGCCTTCAATGATGATCGAGGAGCCCAATTCGCTGCCGATCGTACGCACGCTTTTGCTGCTATCGCGGTAAGCCATCACCGAGGTGCGGGATATCGTGGACAACTCCTTGATCCGGGATACCTGGCTGATGAGATCGTCATGAAAGCCGTCGACAAAAAAGGCATCCTGCTCGAGATTGCTGCGATTGACGAAGGGCAGTATCGCGATGGTCTTCGGTCTCAGTTTGACCAACCCTTCGATTGGTGGCCCAGAAGACGAATCGGCCGCCGAGTCATTTGCAGGGTCCCCCGGAACAGTTAGCCAAACCACGGCGAACACTACGGCGACCAGAAATACAGCGACAAAAACCTGCGACCGTCGCTCAAACAACACGTTGCCCGTGACAGGCGCCTCCGCGGCAGGCTTCGGCGAAGGCACAATGTCCGCAGCTGCACCTGTTGGCAGTGTCTCGTCAATCTCCCGAACTTCACCCACGAACTGGTAGCCGCGGCCGCGAATGGTGCGAATGAATTTTTGCTGGTTGCCGTCGTCTCCCAGGATTGCACGCGCCAGCTTGATGTCATTGCTCAGGACGTTGTCCGATACAACCTGATTGGGCCACAGCTCTTCGAACAGCTGATCACGCGTTACCAGTCGGTCGCGGTTACGTATCAGAAAGACCAGTAAATCGAAGACTTTCGGCTCAACGGAAACAGGCTCACCTTCTCTCGTTATCGAGAAAAGTTCTGTATTCAGCTCCACTCCGCCGACCTTGAAGATCATCGGAACGCCATGCCTCGTTCTAGCTGCTCACCGTCATGATTGCACAGAGAATAGCAAAGCTATTGATCCTGCACTGAACCCCGAAGACAACACGATCTGGGTCTTGCGATTCCGCCTCAATTTCCAGCCGAAACGCCCCCACGCCGAGAAACGTCTGCTTGCGGCAGACGGGCGACTCCCGGCCAGGGCGGCAGCGAAAAGAGCCGCCCGGCGCCGCTCAAGCCCATCCTCCGTTACCAACTGTTACACCGGCCACCGATCTTTCAGACACAATTCCCATCCCGTATTAACCGCGAACCTCAGGCATCCCGGCATGAGCGGGAGCTGGCCTGGAAACGGAGCAGGACGAATGACCCCGAAATTAGCAACTATTCGCATCCACAACCTGCGCCTTCGCACGCTCATCGGCTTCAACCCCGAAGAGCGTGTGAAAAAACAGGACATCGTTATCAATGCCGAAATCGCCTACACCCTGGCAGACGGTGTTTTCGAGGACCGTGTGGAGGAAGCGCTGAACTACAAGACGATCACCAAGGCCATCATCGAGCTTGTGGAAGGCGGGCAGTTCCTGCTGCTCGAGAAGCTGGTCGGCGACGTGTTGGCCATCTGCAGCACCGATCCGAGCGTCCAGCGAGCCTCCGTCACCATTGAAAAGCCCCACGCACTGCGTTTTGCCGATTCTGTATCACTGACCCTCGAGCACACTGCGCAGCACGCGGCCATGCCGCGCCTACTGGAGAAAGCATCGTGAGCCCTGAAGCCATACGCCTGTCCGCCATTGCGGAAGCCGCCGCGGCGGAAAAAGAAGCCCTGTTAAGTGACGAAGCGCGCCTCGTGCGCGATACGCTGATTGAGTACGGGCTCGAAACGCCAATGATCGACAACGGACTTTCTGCCGATCAGAAGTACCGCCGCATCGAAGCGCTGATGCGCGAGGTTGTCGAAACGCTTGGGCTCGACCTTGGCGACGACTCGCTTGCGGAGACGCCTCACCGCATCGCCAAAATGTACGTGCGGGAGATTTTCTCCGGACTCGACTACAGCGAATTCCCGAAACTCTCGCTCATCGACAACAAGATGGGCGTAAACGAGATGGTCAAGGTACGGGACATCGAGCTTGTCAGCACCTGCGAGCACCACTTCGTGACCATCGACGGCACCGCGAAAGTGGCCTACATCCCGAAGGACAAGATCCTTGGGCTGTCAAAGATCAATCGCCTCGTGCGCTTTTTCGCTCGACGCCCCCAGGTGCAGGAGCGGCTCACGCGCCAGATTCTTGTCGCCCTGCAGGCGCTGCTGGGCACGGACGACGTTGCCGTCAGCATCGATGCGGTCCACTACTGTGTTAAGTCCCGCGGCGTCATGGATTCAAATTCGAGGACCAGCACGACCGCGCTGGGCGGTTGTTTCGAAAAGAACATCCATACTCGAGCGGAATTCCTCAATCCGTGAATCCAATCCTGATCACCGGCGTGGGACAGCGCGTCGGCTTGCACCTGGCGCGCACCTTCATTGGCCGCGGCCAGCCGGTGATCGGTACGTACCGCTCTGAGCGGGACAGCATCAACGAGCTGGCAAAGCTCGGCGTTGAACTGCACCGCTGTGACTTCTACGAGGCGGCAGAGGTACAGGCGCTCATCGGCGCTGTGGCCACAAAGCACAACCGGCTGCGAGCCATTATTCACAATGCCTCAGACTGGCTGCCAGACAACGCAGACTATCCGCCAGCGGAAATCCTGCGCCGCATGATGGCCGTGCACGTTGCTGCCCCGTACCAAATCAATCTCGGCCTCGCCGACCTGCTCAAGGCAGGTGCACCATCAGACATCGTGCACCTCGGCGACTACGTGTCCGGTCGTGGCAGCAAGAAGCACGTCGCCTATGCGGCAAGCAAGGCCGCGCAGGACAACCTGACGCTGTCTTTCGCAGCGTTGCTGGCGCCCGAAGTCAAGGTCAACAGCATCGCGCCGGCGCTGGTGCTGTTCAACGAGGACGACGACGCGGAGTACCGCGAGAAAACTCTCCGGAAAAGCCTGATGCAGCGCGAGGGCGGTCTGGATGAAATGCAGCACCAGGTCGACTACCTCCTCGGCAGCCACTACGTGACGGGCCGCATCATTCACATGGACGGCGGCCGTCACCTGGTCTGAACGGAGGGCTTCATTATTGGGCAAAAGGCGCGGACTGGTTTGCCGCGCTTGCCCACGCGAACAAACGGGAAAGAACCAGGATACGTAGTTCCGGCCTTCGGCCGGCGTTGGTCACGATCATGGCGCCTCGCTTTCCGGCACTAACCGGTAGAGGCCACCGGTGTCCACGCCGAGATAGATCAGGTCGTCCGGTCCCTGTTCGACCATTCGTACACGCCAGCCACGATCCTCCAGCAGACGTTCTTCATGCACAACCTCACGCCCCTCGACGACGAGGCGGTTGAGGTGAGCGCCGGCAAGTGCGCCGATAAAAAGATTGCCGCGCCAGGCGGGAAAGGCCTCGCCAAAGTAAAAAAACATGTCCGATGGCGCGATCGACGGTACATAGTAGTGAATCGGCTGCTCCATGCCTTCTTTCTCGGTCAGCCCGTCACCGACCGGTTCGCCACTGTATTCCTTGCCGTACGTGATAACCGGCCAGCCGTAATTTCGTCCCGCTTCGATGACGTTGATCTCGTCACCGCCCCTGGGCCCGTGCTCATGTTCCCAGAGCTCACCTGTGGTCGGGTGAATGACCAGCCCCTGCGGGTTGCGATTGCCGAGGCTGAAAACCTCGGGCGCTGCGCCGGGCATATTGGTCCATGGGTTATCCGCCGGTGCGCTGCCGTCGTGGTTTAGCCGTAGTACCTTGCCGATATGCGAGCCCGGGCTTTGCGACAAGTGCCGTAGATCCCAGCGATCGCCCATCGTGACGAAGAGGGATGCATCCCGAAACGCCAGCCGACAGCCGTAAACGATCGAATTGTGGTACCAGGGCAGCGCCGTAAAAATCCGCTCGCGATTCGTGAAACGGTCGTCATCGAAGCTCGCGCGTTCCACCACCATGGTGTTGAGCTGGTCATCGCCAGCCGTATAGCAGTAGTAGACGAGACGATTACTCTCGTACTCAGGGTGCAGCATGACATCCAGCATGCCGGCGTTGTCTTTGATGAAAACGTCGTCGGGTCCTCCAGTGGGGACCGACGTCACTCCGCTATCGAGATCGAGCCGAATGATCCGACCGGCCGCTCGCTCGCTGACGAGCGCATCACCATCGGGCAGAAACGCGATCGCCCACGGAAACTCGAGGCCGTCCGCAACCTTCTCGATGCGGAAGCTCTCGGATTCGCTCTCGATAACTGCTGACTCATCAGCAAGCTCATCGGCCAGGCAGCTGGCTGACCACAGGAAAAGCAACAGGGTCGTCACAGCGCCCGGTGCCGTCTTGATCGGTCCGATTGGCATTCGACTCGCCCCCTTCGTGATCATTGTTATTGCGTCGAATTGGCTCTCCGGCCCTACGAAGTGCAATGCGTACTGTCGTTCGCTCTGCGCCCACCAAGCATCGTGGCTCCTGAGGCGGCGCCGAGTCAAGCTCCCCAATATGCGGCAGACGCAGGAGGCAGTGTTAACCGTCGAAAACCTGTGAGTTTCGGGCACCAGGCCAGCTTGCAAAGGGGCATTTGCCGGCGCATGTTCGTATGGCGGGCATCACTCGGAAGGCGATTCGAACAGGGGAGATCGCGATGAGCAGACGTGAGTTTCTTAGGAGCATGAGTGCCACGGCGTTGGCCGGGGGTTCATCGGCGCGAGCCAGGCATCCATGGCCAACCAGGGCAGCGGGCCGAGAATCGGCTACTTCGATCCCCCCGAAGGACCGCTTGCCGATCGGCTCGACAGGCCCTGGGAGATGACCGAGCATGAGTGGACCGAGATTCTCGGGCGCGTGAGTCCGGGACGAAGACTCAAACCGGATCGCTGGCCGGAACGCTCGAAATTCGCGGTCGCGCTTTCATTCGACACCGATCACGAAGTCGGGTCTCTCGCCGGCGGCAACTTTGCGCCAGGCAGGCTGGCCTGGGGCCAGCGCGGCCGTCGCGTCGGCGTGCCGCGCATTCTGGACATCCTGGCGCGACACGACGTCCCGGCGACGTTCTTTATCCCGGCCGTAGTGTCGCTGATAGACCCGGACGAGACGCGCCGGATCGCCGGCGACGGGCACGAGGTTGGCCTGCACGGCTGGATTCATGCGAATAACTCGCGCCTCGACCGGGACACCGAACGCGAGATCCTGTTGCGGGCACGTGAGGTTCTGAACAACATCTCTGGTCAGGACATCGTCGGCCATAGATCGGCGAATTTCGATTTGAGTCCGAACACTATCGAACTTGTCGCCGAGATCGGCCTTGAATACGACAGTTCGATGATGGCGGACGATTCCCCTTACGAGCTGTTGCTGGCAGGTAAAAACTCAGGGCTCGTGGAGGTGCCGGTCGAGTGGGTGCGCGACGATGCCGTCTACTTGAGTTTCAGCCGGGGAGGGAGCCGGCCCTGGCTGTCACCGACCGAAGTATTCGAGATATTCAAGGATGAACTGGAAGCGGCTGCTGCAGAGGGGGACGTGTTCCAACTGCTGATGCACCCGCATGTCATCGGCCACCGGTCGAGAGTCTGGATCATCGAGAAAATCATCGAACATGCGAAATCGCTGGGCGGGGCATGGTTTGGCACCCACGCCCAGGTAGCCAGATGGGTGCGCGAAAGCGCCGCGTAGCAGTGACCGCACTCTCGTTACTGTTGCTGCTCCCGCAGGAACTCGGTGAGTGGTTGCCGGTTCCAGAATTCCCGCACCACGCTGTCGTCCCCGGTCATCTCGTAGCGTGAGAGAGCGACCGGGATCTTGCCTTTCGACATGAGCTCGTCGTGAAAATCCTTCAACACAAAGTCCTCGCGCAATTGAAGCTTGCGCGCAGACAGGAGTTCGAAGATCTGTAGCGCCCCGATCGTGTATTGCAGGCCGTGGCCAGGTGCGGGTCGAAGGTAAGCGTATTTGCGAGCGACATCGGGATCGAGCATCGGGGTGACATCAACCCAGTAATCCGCGGTTTCCTGCAGCGTCATTTCGTTCCATTGATTCAGAATGTCGCCCACCGTGCGTGACGCGCGCCAGATGCCAAAAATGTAAATCAGCTCCTGGGCTCGCGGCTCGGCATCGAGCAGCCCGGCGCGCATCATGCCTTCCTCCAGGTATACGGCCCAGCCTTCACGACGCGCACCAAAATTGGCCTTGGCGCGGATCGGGTTGCCAACCCGGGGCGATACCCAGCCGTCGAAACGATGGCCGGGTATGACCGCGTGCAGGTGATCCGGTACGGGATCACGGAATTGCACCGCCTCCCAGAAATTTGGCCCCGTGCTCCGTTCCCTCCAGGGAACGTTGAATCCCATTTCTCGCCAGTCCTTCGGTATGTAGTCGGGAATCGTGATGACTTCGTCCGCGACCAGCCAACGCCGAACACTGGCGTCCGTTCTCGCGAGCCTTTGCTCGTAGTCTTCACGCGATGTTGGCAGCGCGATCTCGGGCAAACCACGGTTTCGATGACGTTCGAGCGCATAGAATGCCCACAGGCGCTCGAACTCGCGCTGCGCAAGAACCAGCATTTCCTCGCTCGTGTATGGAATCAGCAGCGCGTTGCGCACAAACCAGTCGAGTGCCGGCTTGCCGACGCCGTTCAGTTCGTTCATGGAGTCCTGGTTTGCGACCAGCCATTCATGAAATGACCGCAACGATGTCAGGACCGCTTCAATTTCGGATGCGAGTTCCGGCTGCGTGTCGGCACGGCCGAGAAAGTCCTCGTACCAGCCAATGACGCCCGCCGGCGGAGTCTCTCGATACGGAAAGCCGTGTTCTACGCCATCCGACTGGGTCAGCGAACGAATCGCCAGCGCCACGTCATCCGCCGCGGCGTCCGTGAGATTCGTGCGCGCCTGCTCGAGCATTGCCGGCACCGCACCCAGGTTCTGCCGCATCGAATCCAGTGCCTCCCCTTCTATGGGCAGGTCCGTGAAAGCGATCCTGAGCAGTGAGGACAGATAGAAGCCCGGATCACGGGCCCATGGCCGAGTAACACGCAGTATGAATTCTTCCTGGTCGAGTTCCGCGCGCACAATGAGGTAGTCCATCTGCTGAGGCACGGACCACCCTTCTACGCCGATGCGCGCAAGGCGCGCCTGCATATCCTCGATGTCGCCGATGCGTTCAGCGATCCGCGCCGCCGAATAGTCGACGACACCATCGACCGGCGAGAACGGCCGCCAGTCCACGAGTTCTGCGTGCAGGTCGATCAGCTCGTCGTAGTTGCCGGGGCGGTTTAATGGCCCGAGTGGGTCGCTGTCCGCCGACAGTGATGCGGCGTGATCGTCCTGGGCCGGCGGCGCGTCCTGCGGCTCCCCGCAGGCGCCAAGGAAGATGGCAAAGCACAGTGTGAGTGCTGACAGATATCTGGTCATGTCTCGCTCCTCGATGTTCGATGTGCGAACATCTGTGCGTATAGTGTGCGCCAATAGGCGGCCCAGTGCAATCGACCGCAGATAGCCGGCCTGCTACCTCATGGACCCAGGCGCTTGAAATCCGGGCTCGCCAAACAACGAAAAGCCCCCTTAATGGGGGCTTTTTCGTTGTCCGAACGGCGAAAGCGTTCTAGGCGGCTGCGTCTCAATCAATCGGAGATCAGGGCGCTCAGGTCACCGTCGAGTGTGAGATCAGGCCATGTAAGTGTCGCCTGCCTTAACGCGGTGCGTGCATCCTCATCGCGACCTTTCGCAGCGTACTGCCGGATCAACTGCAGCACGTCTTCGCGGCAGTTCGTATCCAGCCTGTCGGTGGTGTTCGTTCCTGTTCGGGTGAGCACTTCGGCGGAGACGATTTCGCGGTCAATGCCCCCCAGGCTGTACTTGTAGGGCTCATTGCCTATCGTGAAGTCGTAGCGCTTGAGCCCGTTGGCGATGGCCCATCGAATGCAGTGCGCCTGAAGCATGAGTCCCGCCGAAAGGTCGCGGACGGTGTCATCCCGTCCAGCAACGTGGAAGAGGGCCTGCCGCTTGGTTTTATCAATATAGTTGGCCTGCGCGGCTATGGGCTTTCCATCACGCCACATAATCGCCAGGTAGACCATGCCGTTGGCGAGACCGAGCATCACGACCTCTTTGAACAGCTCGGCAAGGCGGGCCGCGCGCTTCTGGCCCTTCTGCTCAGCGTGCCTCAGGTACCAGAGCTTGGACAAAATAGTGACGTCTTGCGTGTAGGTTTCGGGTCGAGACTTTTTGACTTTCAGGCCGGGGTCAGTGTCGAGCTGGCGCAGCAGACGCCGCAGCTTCTGCCTGGAGTTTGCGCTAAGGCTCGCGAGGTAATCGGGGAAGCTGTCCGGAAGGTCGATGTAGGGACAGACAAGGTTATTCGTTTGCCCGTCATTAATAAGGTGTTCGTTGGCCTTCGTTTCGAAGATGCCTGGATCAAATGCGCTGGTGAAGGCGTCCAATCGGCTCGCGGGCCCGCTGAAGTAGTTGAGAATGATGCGTCGAAACGCCATCTGCGAGATCTCCCCGGCAAATGCCCGGCAGACCTGCTCCTCAAACTCCGGATCACATAAGATCCCCGTGTAGTCCGCGTCGAACACGTGACCCAGCATATCCAGGTCATTGGCCAGACAAGCTTCGGACTTACTCCACTTGGTTGTCACAAAAAGCGGCAGCAGGCCAATGCAGCGATTGTCATCCGACCAGGCGGTCAGGATGCGGAAGTTTCCTGCCACTCGAATGGCGACAGAACAAAGAAAATCTGAGGACAAGTAGAGGTGTGCATGGGGATCGGCTTTGTAGAGCTCGTCCCAGTCCAGCTCTATCTCAAAAAGCCGCTCGACCGTCTCAATAGTCTCAATGCGCATGCCGTCGTGTAGCAAACTGAAGCGTCTCTGTCGAGCAGCCTGCGCTTCTGCCGGAGCGAGTTGATCGCCGACCACCGTGAGCCTTGCTCTGTCTCGCTGTCACGCGAAAGCTCGCTACCGCTTCCGGGTGCAGGCGATTCCGCACGCCCCCTCCCGGCGAAATATTTAGAAACAAAGTAGCGGTTCACGTCAAAAATGATATGTTATAACATTTCGTCCGTTGACTTCGACGGCCATCGAGCCGTTCGTGCGTCCGCCCAAACCATAAATTACAAGGATCACAAAAATGGACATAACCCGTAGATTGTCGCCCGCCAGCCTGCTGTTGCTGGGGACGACGATGGCCGCAGCCCAGGGAAACGACGCTGAGAATGCCGAAGCCATTGACGAGGTCGTTGTCCGCTCTTCGCCACTGCAGACCAGCATCCAGGAGATCGTGCTCGGCACTACCGTTTTGGATCGCGCAGCACTTCTGAGGGAGCTGGACGGCACCATCGGCCAGACGCTGGCGCGGCAACCCGGGGTTAGTTCGACCTTTTTCGGGCCAGGCGCGTCCCGGCCCATCATTCGCGGCCTTGGGGCAGACCGCATCCGGATTCTGAGTAACGACATCTCCACCTTCGATGTTTCGACCGCCAGTCAGGACCACCTGGTTGGCACCGAGATGGCCAATGCGGAGTCCGTCGAGATCCTTCGAGGTGCCGCCACCCTGCGCTACGGACCGAATGCTGTCGGCGGTGTGGTGAACGTATTTGACAACCGTATTCCCCGGAGTCGCCCCGAAGACGGCTTCGACCTTGACGCAACGGCTGCCTATTCGAGTGTGGATGAGGGCTACACGATCGGCGGCGCGGCCGACATCAGTCTTGGCGATAACTTTGTGCTCCACCTTGATGCCAACGACCGCGATGCCGACGAATATGAGATCCCTGGCTTTGCCAACGAAGAGGCGGAGGAAGAGGGCGTAGAGGGAATCGTCGAAAACAGTCAGTCAGAGGCGACGTCGGGCACGGCAGGTCTCTCATGGGTTGGCGATCAAGGCTACATCGGGTTTTCGGTCGGCTTCCAGGACGGTCGCTACGGTCTGCCGGGCGGCAAGAAGGAAGAAGAGGAAGAAGAAGAACTGCCTGGCCTGGAGGAAGAGGAGGAAGAAGGCCCGATCTCGATCGATTTCGAACAGGTTCGCGTCGATCTTGATGGCGAGTACAACTTCGACGACGGGCTCGTAAGGCTCGCAAAATTCCGCGTTGGCTTGTCGGATTACGAACACACCGAGTTCGCGGGTGACGAGCCCGAGACGCTCTACACCAACGATGAGTGGGAACTCCGGGCTGAAGCATTCCTGAACGACTTTAACGTCGGTGCGGGCGAGATGACCGGCACCGTTGGTCTCAGCGTTGGCGACCGGGATTTCGAGGCTGCCGGAGCTGAAGCCTTTATCCCGCTCAACGAGCAGTTCAAATGGGGAATCTTCGGACTGGGACGGTACTCGGTCAACTCGTTCATTTTCGAGGCCAGTGCCCGTTTTGACAGGCAGGAGAACGAAACGAACAACCTCGCCTTCGCTGGCGACGACTTCAGTGAAACGCAGGACATGTTCTCGGGTGCGCTTACCGGTATCTATGAGATCGGCGAGGGCACCAGTATCGGCCTCAACCTGGCGCGGTCTGAACGGGCGCCGACGCCCGAGGAGCTGTTCTCGAACGGGTTCCACGCGGCAACCAGTTCGGTCGAGATCGGTGACGTCAATCTCGATACCGAGGTGGCCTATTCAGCCGAGGTGTCCTTCAAAACGCGCGCCGGTGCGTTCGGCTTTGGTGCTAATGCTTACTTCGTTGACTACAACGACTTTATCTTCCAGAACTGGACAGGCGACTTTTTCGAAGAAGGCGATCCGTTCCCCGCGGACGAAGGGCTCCCCGTTTTTGCCTACCAGCAAGCAGATGCAGAGCTGTATGGTTTCGAAGTAGAGGCAGACTACCTGGCTGTGGATTCGGAGAACTGGTTCCTGAGTTTCGACGGCATGGTGGACATGGCTCGCGGCAAAACCACGGAGGCGACGACTTTCGGCGGTATTGACAATGTGCGCGACGAGTTCACGCCCCTCGGGACCGGCGCAACCGAGGTACCGGCTGGCAACTTGCCGTTCTTCCCGCCGGTCCGTTTCCTGGGCGGCACCGATATCACCTACCGGCCGTGGTCGACCAGCCTGCGCCTGGAGGTACAGTACGTGGATGAGCAGACTCGCGTCGGCTCGACTCCGGAGGGCAGTGAGGTTGATGTCCCGGGTTCTTTCCCCACAGACAGCTACACGTTCTTCAACGTGTATCTGAACTGGCGGCCCCGGAATTCGGAAAACGTCACGCTGTCGCTGCGAGGGCGCAATCTGACCGACGAGTTTGCGCGCTCCGCCACATCGTTCTTGTCGCAGTCGGCACCGCTGCCGGGTCGCGACATCCGGGTTGGAGTAAACGTGCGGTTCTGATCGGGCGGTATGCCCGCGCGGTCGGAGGTTCGTGTTCTTCCGAGCGCGCGAAGAAAAGAAAAGGCCCCCAAATGGGGGCCTTTTCATTTTCCGATACGGAAGCCTGAGCAGCCCAAAGGGCTGCCGCTAGTGCCGGAAACTGTCAGCGGCCTCCACGAGCTTTGCGGTCATACCGCCATCGACAGGAGAGTGCGCACCGTCCGGTACGATCGTCAGCTTCGAGTCGGGCAGCGCCTGGTGCAGCTGCCAGGCCGATATCGGCGGGCAGATCGTATCGTAGCGTCCGTGAACGATGTGCATGGGGATTCCGGCAATCGTGCTCGCGTTATCCAGCACGTAGTTGTCACTTTCGAGGAAAAAGTTGTTGGCGGTGTAGTAGGACTCGATGCGCGCGATCGATAGCGCCGTTGCATCGACAAGCATGTTGTCGAGCTGCTCGTCATCCGGAAACAGCGTGTTCATCGAACCTTCCCAACGCGTCCACGCGCGTGCGACTGCAAGCGCTTGTTCGTCGTCGCTTGCCAGCAGCTCACAGTAGGCAGCAACGTTGTCGGTCGCATCCTCGACGGGCGCCTTGTAGCGTTCCCACTCATCCGGATAAATCAGCGCAGCGCCGTCCGGGCCATGAATCCAGTCGATCTCGAACTGGCGTCCGAGGAAGATACCGCGAATTACCAGGCCGGCCACGCTGTCGGGGTGACGGATTGCGTAGCAAAGTGCCAGCAGGCTGCCCCAGCTGCCACCCATTACCACCCAGCTTTCGATACCAAGCTGCTCGCGCAGCTTCTCCAGGTCGCTGACGATATCCCACGTCGTGTTTTCGCGAATCTCCGCGTGCGGCGTACTGCGTCCCGCACCCCGCTGATCGACGAGCACGGTCCGAAAGTGGGCCGGATCGAAAAATCGCCGGTAGTCCGGTGAGATGCCCACACCCGGTCCGCCATGCAGGAACAGCGCGGGCCTGCCGTCCGGGTTACCGACCTGCTCGTAGACGATCGTGTGAAGCTCCGATACCTCGAGTTGTTCAACAGCGTAAGGCTCGATCGGCGGATACAGTGACTGTTCGGGGGTATTCATTCGTGGAGACCTCGGTATCAGTGTCAGGCTGCTCTTTACGCTCCGAGCCGACCCTGGCATCCGGCGCAACCGGGTAGCTTAAAGTGTGTCGGGAGATACGCGCTCCGGCAGTGTTTCGGGCAAATAAGTCCGAAGGTAGGCTATCGAGGCTCGTTTCGCTTCGTTCACCATGTCTTCAGAAATGCGGCCATTGCGAATCATCGACAAGCTTAGGACGAGATCCACGATCTCGACGGCAATGAAGAAAATCTTGCTGCGGCCCGCAAAGTCCTGAAACTCGAATTTGCGACTGATGATCTCCACGAACAGCTCTCCGATCTGCTCGTCATTCTCGCGATCGCTGAGCTTTATCTCTGAAGGCGCCTGGCCGCCGATGATCAACTTCGCATACGCGGGCTTTCTTTCGTAGAGTTTGACGGCACGATCGATATCTGTGCACCACATTGATTGCCAGGAAGTTGCTTCGTCCTTGTCAAACGGTGCAGCCACGAGATCGGCGAGTTCCCGTCCGAACCGTCGGGCCAGTTCGGCAAAGACCTCGCTCGAGTTCGAGAAAAAGTGATAAGCGGAGCCGACCGCAATACCCGCCGTATCGGCGATCAGCTTCAGCGAGATGTCGTTGAGAGCATTCGTCTCAAGGAGTTCGGCCGCAGTGTCGACAAGGGCTTCTCTACGGGTGATGCCCTTGGCATACATCCGATGACCGCCGCTCGATTTCGATTTCGTTGCCGTCTCACTCATTCGTGTCGTCCTCTAGTGAGCCGTCAGGCTGCTCTTGATTTTACATTTGTACAAAAAATCGAATACATACGAAATCTAGACAGTCGGGATGGATTCAGATTCTTGTCTATCTTGACGGTTGAGCCACATTACGCAAACATATGGTCTCAAAAAGTAGAAAGTATTCCAATTTGTAAGATTCGCTAGCGACCAATGACCACCGTTGGTCGATCGCTCTGGTTGTAAACGTTGCAAACCCGTTGAGGGATTATGATGATGTCGTACGTCTCTCAGTGCAGTCGTCTCGTTCTATCGAAGCCGGATCGAGTTACAGACGCAACGTCGATTGCCCTCGTGCCACTACTCCTGATGCTCGCCGGATGCGGCGCCTGGCATGAAGAGAGGCTGGAGCAAGCGACGGTCGCTGCTATCGACGACAAGCTCACGACAGGAATGCCCTTCGAAGAGTTTCGTCGCAAGTTCCCTGAAGCAACACTGATCCGCGGCGATGATGCCTCGGGCGATTGGTTGGTCGCGACACAGCGAATCTGTTTCATCTGTACATCGCCCGACGGATTTAAGCGAAGTAGCGATACCTACGCGCGAATCGTCCACTTCGAGCAAAACAGGCTCAAGACTGTCAATCCTCTGCCACAAGGGCAGGGGAATTGACTAAGCACGGGCTCAACCGCAATACCATCTTCTTTGCCTTGCTGGCGATGGGTCTGGTCGGCACCGCGCGCGCGCAGAGCGATGACGAGGCTCTCGCTGAGGCGGGAGACTGGGTGCAGATTCTGTTGCCTGCCGGCGGCTATGTCGGTGCGTGGATTACAGGCGACAAGCAAGGTGCGATTCAGCTGACGAAGGCGCTGGGTGCGGCAGGCGTATCGGCGCACTTCTTCAAACAGGTCGCCGAACGCGGTCGCCCCGATGCGACCGACTCCCGATCTTTTCCGTCGGGGCACACGACGGCGGCGTTCGCCGGCTCTGAGTTCATTCGCATACGCTACGGCAACGCGTGGGGAATTCCGGCGACGGTTGCAGCGGCCTTCGTAGGGTATACGCGCATCCGGGCCAACAAACACTTTCGTGACGACGTACTTGCCGGTGCCAGCAACGGGCTGATGTGGAACTGGTATTTCACGTCACCGTATGCGGACAGCATGGCCATCCGGCCCACGGCCTATGATGACGGCTACGGGTTCGACATCCACTATGAATTCGGCGGTGAGCGATTGCCGAATCCGGATGACGGACGTAGTGCCAGGTTTCGGTACACCCTCGAGTGGGGGCCGGTTTCCCAGGATACAAACCTCTTTCGTTCTCCTCTGAACGGCGGGTTTCCGATCGACCTCGCGACGGCCGAGACAGAGTTCGATTTCACCTCCCGGGTCTCATTCGACTACTTCGCTGATCGTCATGAATGGTCGGGCTACCTCGCGCCGATGGAGCTCATCGAATTCGACACTGCATCCGTTCTCACCGAACCGGCACAGTTTGCAGGTACGGTCTTCGAACCCATCCCGGATTCAGATTTCGAAGCCAGATACAACTTTATCGAAGCAAGGGCCGTTTACCGGTACCGCTTGCATGAATCCGACCGATCGACTGTGCGCATAGGCGGGGGTGCGAGTTACCAGCAGTCGCTGCTGGGCATCACGCAGTTTTTCGGTACACCGCGCAACAAGACGGTCATCGACTCCGCGACCGCCGACATCAAGGAGGTCAAGGCGATCGCCTCGCTGCGAATGCAGCACCGCTTTACACGACGGATCGAAGTGGAGTTCCAGGTAGACGGATTCCCCGGTAGCGACCATTACCTGAATACCGCTTTGCTTTTGAACTGGCGGGCGGCGCCGGGATGGTCCATGGGCATCGGTGCACGCTACATCGACCGGGAAGTCAGTTCTGATGATGTCTACAACAAGCTCCAGGTCGGCGACCTCGTGTTGACGGTCTCTCATGATTTTTCTTGAAGGCCGCACGGAATTGTTCATCGGCTCGGCACCTTCATTGCTCTAACAAAAATACGGCAGGTAGCTTATGAAAAATGCGCTGTTTCTTCCGACGTTCTCCAGGTCGAGCATTCGGCTTGTCGTCGCTCTCGTATTCATCTGGATGACGTTTCCCGCACTGGCGGACGAGGACTGTGACGAGGCATGCCAGGCGGCGCGAAAGGCGCAGGATCCGCTGGCACCGATCAACGCGTTGTTGACCGACAATACAATTGGATACGGCCCCAACAGTGACAGCACGACCTACAACTACCAGCTCCAACCGGTCTTGACGTTCGAAGGCAGTGGGGCCAACGTCATTC
Organism: Woeseiaceae bacterium; assembly: GCA_030066625.1. GTDB lineage: Bacteria > Pseudomonadota > Gammaproteobacteria > Steroidobacterales > Woeseiaceae > UBA1847. Next base: position 517 of record JASJBG010000113.1, on the reverse strand, counting down.
TGCGCGGCTTGCTCCCTTACGTTGGGGTACCCGACGGGACCGGCGGCACGGATTTCGGGTACAGCGATACAGTAGTCCAAGGCTTCTATGTTCCCGAGGTAGATCCGGGTGTCTTCAAGCTCGGCTACGGCGTTCAGGTTTCGCTCGATACCGCGAAGAGCGGATTCGGCGGGCCCGGGAACGGTGCGGGCCTGGCACTGGTCGGTTTCGGCTTCGCAGGCAACCTGGCCTACGGCGGTGTCGTCGGTCATCTCTGGGGGGAGGACAGCTTCTCGCTGACAACGCTCCAGCCCATCGCCTTTTACAACCTCGAAGATTTCCTCGGTGGTTCCTACGTCGGTTATTCCAATACCTGGAGCTACGACTGGAACTCGAGCGACTGGGTCATCCCGCTCGGTGCAACTTTTGGTAAGACCTTCGTGCTGAATGGCGGGCACCTGCTCGATATCAACGCCGGCGCGTACTCGCTGGTCGAGTCGCCGGACGGCGGCAATGACTGGCAATTGAAGTTCGGCAT
>JASJBG010000112.1 GCA_030066625.1 Woeseiaceae bacterium | reverse complement strand
GCGCAGGACCTGCTCGGCGTCATGTATCACGAAGCGGGCGAAGGCGGCGCGCTGCTGATTGGCGTCGACCTGCAGAAAGACCCCGAAATTCTCGAGAACGCTTACAACGACAGCCGCGGCGTGACGGCCGAGTTCAACCTCAACGTGCTCGAACACCTGAACCGGGAGTTCGGCGCCAACTTCGACGTCGACCGCTTCGAGCACGATGCCCGTTACGACGAGGACGAAGGCCGCATCGAGCTGCGACTCATCAGCGTGACGCAGCAGGAAGTCAGCATCGGTGGCGAGGAGTTCTCCATCGGGAAGGACGAGAGCATCCTCACCGAGTACTCGCACAAGTACACGCTCGATGGTTTCGCGAAGATGGCCGAGACCGCGGGCTTCAAAGTGCAGAAAGTCTGGATGGACCCGAACAAGCTGTTCAGCGTGCAGTTCCTGGTGAGGGACTGAACTCAGATCCCGAGTTCGTCGCAGATCGCCTCGTACTCGGACTCCAGCCAGGCGACAAATGCCGGCGTTCCCCAGAAGCGAACGTCGGGAGCATCGATGTCGTCCATGAAGAACTCGAAGCCGAGATAGAAGACGTCGCCGTCGAACTCGACCTCGACGCTGTGGCGTTGGGTCTCATCGTGCTTCATACCCTTGACCAGCGCCATCGTCTTGGTGAGCGCACCGTCGTCGAATCGCGGACATCGGTCTGATAACGATCGCAGCAGCTTCTCGAGCATATCGAGATCGAAGTTCATCGACGTCTCTACGATCTGCATCGCTACTCCGACGGCGGCACGAACTCCTTCGGCGCCGCCGACCCTTCACCGAAGAAGAACTTCTCCATCTCCGTCTCGAGGAACTTGCGTGCCTCGGGTTCGATCGGCGTCAGGCGATACTCGTTGATGAGCATCGTCTGGTGCGCCAGCCAGCGCTGCCAGGCTTCCTTGGACACGTTGTCGTAGATGCGCTGGCCGAGATCGCCCGGGTAGGGCGCGTAGTCGAGCCCCTCGGCTTCATTGCCGAGCAGCACACAGTTAACGGTTCGCGACATGGTCGGTGTTCCTCAAGGTTTCGATCAGAAAACTCACGGGCGCGGCGAGCCCGCCGGGCGGCGTGTCGTCGAGACGGTACCACAGCGCGTCGTCACGATCGTGCGCCTCGGCCGGGACCGCGTCGAGCATCAGCACCAGCGGCTCGATGTCGAGGTCGTAGTGGCTGAAGCTATGCCGAAGAGTGCGCCACTGCTCGCGCTCGGACGATTCGCCGCCAACGCGCGCGCACCATTCGTCGACGTCGCTGACTTCCGGGAAGCTCCACAGCCCGCCCCAGATGCCCGACGGCGGTCTCCGCTCCAGGTACACGGCACCGTCTGCGACCGCGAGCAGCATTGTCGTCTGCTTCAGCGGCTTTTCCTTCTTCGGTTTCTTGCCCGGGTACGCGTCGATGGTACCGGCCGCATGGGCGGTGCAGTCGCTCGCCACCGGGCAGTCGAAGCAGCGAGGTTTCGTTCGCGTACACAGCGTGGCGCCGAGATCCATCATCGCCTGCGTGTAGTCGTCGACGCGTTCAACCGGCGTATGCGTGTCGGCGAGCTCCCACAGCGCCTTCGCGACGGCGGTCTTGCCCGGCCAGCCGTCGATAGCATCGTGCCGTGCCAGCACGCGCTTCACGTTGCCGTCGAGAATCGGGTGCCGCTGGTTCTTCGATAGCGCGAGTATTGCGCCTGCCGTCGAGCGGCCGATGCCCGGCAGCGCCTCGACGTCCTCGAAGCGATCCGGGAATACACCGGCAAACTCGTCGCGAACGATCACGGCGGCCTTGTGCAGATTCCTTGCACGGGCGTAGTAGCCGAGGCCGGACCAGTGATGCAGCACGTCGTCGACCGGCGCATCGGCGAGCGCCGTCACGTCGGGGAAGCGGCTGAGGAATCGCTCGTAGTACGGAATGACCGTCTGCACCTGGGTCTGCTGCAGCATGATCTCGGAAACCCAGACCCGGTACGGATCCTTGACCTGCCACGGCAGGTCCTTGCGGCCGTGGTCGTCGAACCAGGCCAGTACGCGCGCGGCGAATTCAGTCAACGGTGACGGTGCCGTCGTTCGCGGCACTCTTGCCGCCGCGCGTGTAGCCCTTCGCCGCGGCGCGGTCCTGGGCAATCTTCTCGATACGGTCGAGTGCGTCGCCACCGTCGGACTTCAGCTTGCGCTTGATGACGTACGGGCCGATCACCGGTGGCACCCAGAATTTCGGCGACATCTCGAGTTCGTAGACCACGACCGTGCCGGTGCCCTCGGTCGAGAAGGTCCAGGTCTCGTTGCTGATCGCGAAGTCGCTTTTCTCGGAGATTGCCGAGGCATGGATGTAGGTATTGGGCTCGTCGTCGACGTAGCCCTCGCGGACCAGCGTCTTGCACACGAACATGACGCAGCCCTTGTTCTGGATGTAGAAGCCCGCCTTGCCGGTCTCGTCCGGCTCCAGGTTACGGGCATCGACGACCCAGCTCGAGAATCCCGGCGACAGGTCCCAGTTGCGGAACACCTCGTAGAGTGTGTCCTGATCGACGTCGAAGAACACCTCGGAACGCATCGTGTACACCTTGCCGTCTCGGTCGACGGTCACCGTGCGCATGTCGGCCGCTGCGGCAGTCATCGGCAGCAGCAGGCAGGCGAACAGGGTAACGACAAATCGGTTCATGCTTAATCGCGCCGGAACAGGTCCTTCAGCCGGTCCTTGATCTCATCCTCGATCTCTTCCTTCACGCGGTCCTCGATGATCTTCTGGATATCGACGCCGATACTCGGCGACGCGAGCGGACCCTCGATTTTAAGCGGAATCACGACCTGCGTCAGGTCGGCGATCTCCTCGGGCGTCGCGTTGTCGATCAGCTCGGGCTTGTCGAGCACGCGACCCGACATCGAGTAGTCCACGGTTGCCTCGACGAAGTTGACCGAGCCACGGCCGGTCAGCTCCATGAACGGCAGCAGCGCCTTGAAATCGTTGTTCTGCATGACGCCGTTGGTGACCTGCCCGGTCGCGCTGACCTCGCTGAAGCGGGTGCGCGCCGGCAGCGTCGGCTCGGGCGGCTGTTCCTGCTTGAAGCGTGCGCGCGCCTTGCGAAGCTCGTACCAGACGTCGGTGCCCTCGAAGGCACCGTCCGACAGCACGAACGACATGTTGCCGGAGAGCGTGCGCTGTATCGCGCCCATGTCATTGCCGCGCCCGCTCAGCTGGAAGCGGCCGTTGATCAGGCCCGTGACGTTCTCACGCTCGAACATCGCCTTCGCAAGCGGTGCGAGGCTGACGTTCTCGATGCGTTCGTCGACGGTCATCACCGCCTGCGATCCGGATGCATCGATGCGCGTATCGCCGACGTAGCGGCCGTCGAAGAACGCCGCCGTGATCGGGTGAAAGCGCACGCGACCGTTGCCGGCGTTGACGCCGAGCGCGAGGTCCGTAAACGTCATCTTGCCGAGGCCAGCTTCATCGAGCGTCAGGTTGCCGCGCGCATTGAGCGCGCGAATCAGGTCGACGGGTATCTCGACCGGCACGGCGTCGCCAGACGCCGCGGGCGCCGCTTCCGCATCGGCCGGCGCCATGTAGCGTGTTGCGTCGATGCTGTCACCGGCGAGGTCGAGCTGGAAGGTGCCGTCCGCCGATCGCGGCACGACGAGCTGGCCCCTGAACGTCGTGTCGTCAAACACGAGCTCGACGTCGCTCAGGCGAATCGCGCTGTCGGTCATCGCGAGCCTGGCATCGAGCATAAGCTTGCCGAATGCATCCGGGTCGGCCGTGGCGGGTGCGTCGATCGCCAGCGACTGCATCAGCGTACGCGGCGAAAATGCGTCGATGCGAATGACGGCGTTCGGCGTGGGGCTGTCGGCGTAAGAGAATGGTTCGACGTCTGCTTCGATATCGACGTTCATCACGCTCAGGCTGATCGCGCCAATGTCCGCCTGGCGGCTCTCGGTCTGCAGGGTAATCGTCGGCGCCTCGAACGCGAGCGTGACCGGCGCCTCGGCGACACCGACGGCGTTACCCGCGATCTCCAGGCCCTCGAGCCGGATGGTCGCCTCTTCGGGCAGGAAGTGGATGCGCGATTCGATCGCGACGTCGCCCGAAACGCCGGCGGGCTCCGCGCTGAAGTTGAAACCGCCGTCGAAGTCGATGGGCTCGCCAGCGGTCACCCGGCCAGTGCTTAAGCTCAACGCATCGATCGCGACCGTGTCGCCGAGCTGCGCGTTGGCGTAGCGGATCGAGGCATTGCTGAGACTCAGGCCGGCAATGTCGATCGTCCCACCTTCGGATTGCGCACCAGCATCGGCCGGGGCTTCGTCGACGGCGACGTCTTCCCCACCCGCTTCGGCGAGGTCCTGCCAGTTGCTGCGGCCGTCGCCGCGAACCTCGAGATTCACAGAAAGCGCATCGAGCTCCGCGGTGCCGACCGAGATGTCGCCGCCGAAGATGAGCGGCAGGAGCCGCACCGACAGGCGTGCCGTTTCGAATTCGAGGAATGGCTCGTCGCCGAAGCCCTCGGCATTGCCGAGCCGGGTGCGGCCGATGTCGATCGCGAGCCACGGGAAGATGCTGACGTCGAGGTCGCCCTCGATGACCAGCTCGCGGCCGGTCGCGTCATAGACGGTCTCGGAAATCGTGTCGCGATAGTCGTTCGGGTCGAACAGGAACATCATCGTGACTGCGCCGATGATGAGCAGCAGGACGAGCGCGCCGAACGCGTAGAGGACGTATTTCAGGATGCGGCCCATGGATCATCCACGGTGTCTCAACGGGCCGCCTAGGGTACCAAAATCCGTGCGGTCTATTCCTTACACCGGGTGCCGAAATACCGCTGTCCTATTCCTTGCACATGTCCAGGTTGCCGTTCAGCGTATTGATCGACACGCGACCGTCGCCGCTGCCCTCGGTGAACGACAGCTCCCAGCCCGGTGCGTACTTGCTGACGCGCTCGGCCTTCGGCCCGAAGCAGTTCTTGATGCGGCCGTTAAAGGTCTCGATGTCGAAACGGGCGCTCACGTCGCCGACGAACTCGATATCGATGCTGCCGTTGACGGTCTCCATGTCGATTCGACCACCCGGGCGCAGGGCCGCGATGTAGGTGATGTCACCGTTGACGGTCTGCACCTTGGCGCGCTCGAACGAGCCGCGCGAGATGTCGATGTCACCCGAGACCACTTCGGCGTCGATCTCACCGACGAGACCTTCCGCCTCGATGTCACCCGAAACCGACGTGAGCCGCGACTCGCCGTCACCGCCTTCGCCCGTGACGTCGAGGTCGCCGCTGACCGTCTCGGCGCTGATATCCTGGCCGAAGACCGTCGTAGAGATATCGCCGCTCACAGCCTGCAGTTCCTGCTCGCCCTTGACGTCTTCGACGTCGATGTCCGCGCTGACAGTCGCTATGTCCAGCGAGCTGCCCTCGGGCACGCGGATGACCAGGTTTGCGGACACATCACGATGGCCGCGGCTGCGGTTCGGGATCTTAACCTTGATCGTCGTCGTCTTGCCGCTGCGTTCGAAAATGAACTCCTCGGCGTCGTCGCCGACCGTGCCGGTCACCTCGACCTCGTTACGGCTCCAGCCCGAAACCTCGATTGAGCCCGACGTGTTGTACACGGAGACCGTGCCGTCGCGATCGGCGTCGATCGTTTCGTTGACTTCCCGTGCGCCGGCACCCACCGCCAGCAGCATCCCCAATGCAATCACCAGAATCCTGTTCATACTTCCTCTCTCAAACTACCTTCGTGCCACCCCCCGGCACGTCAGATGTCTTGCCTCGACATCACGTCTTTCGTCAGCCCACCGACCTCGCGCATAACGTCGAGCTCCTTTCGGTAGGTATCAATAAGCATCTCCTGCAACAGCACGTTGTCGGGTTCCGACTCGAGTGCCGTATTGATCTCGTCGATCGCAGTGCGAATGATCGCGAGATTTTCCTCGACGTCGGCGCGCGCTTCGGGCGACAGCCGGTCGAGCGCAAAATCGAGCTCGACGACCTGGGTGTCGCGAGCATCCTCGAAGCCCGAGCCGAAGGACGCGAACTCGGCGTCGAACTCCGTCAGCGACGCAACCGGTGCGCCATTGACGATGTCCTCGCCGTCGCCCTGCATGACCAGCCAGGTCAGGCCCGACGAGCCACCGACGAGCAAGAGAACCGCCGCCGCCTGTGCAAGATACGGCATAAAGCGCGGTCGTGCCTGCACGGGCTCGCTGATCGCCGCTTCGATGCCGGGCCAGAGATCGCGTTCGGGCGCGATCTCGGTCGCGAGGCCTCTTGCCTCCGCGAACACTGCGTCATCGAACTCGTTTCTGTCAGTCATCCTTATCGTCTCTCTTCCGGGTCGTAGCCGTCTTTTTTCAACTGCTGCGACAGTAATCGTCTGGCCCTGTGCAACTGGGCCTTGCTCGTACCGACCGCGATACCGAGCATGTCGCTCGCTTCCTCGTGGCTGTAGCCGTAGATGCCACTCAGCACGAACACGTGTCGCGCGCCCTCGGGAAGCCGGTCCACGGCCTCGGCCAGGTCGCGCAGGGAGCCGGTGTCGTTGATCGCCGATGGCGCTGACGACAGCTCCGAGGCGGCCTTGATGCGGTCCTGCTCGCGCTTCGACGAGCGCATGCGGCCGAGCACGGCGTTGACCGCGATCCGGTGCAGCCAGGTCGAGAACGCGCTGTCGCCACGGAACTTGTCGAGCTTGTTCCAGGCCTGGATGAACGCCTCCTGGGCGCAGTCCTCGGCCTCGGCGACGTTGCCGGTCATCCTGAGACAAAGCCCGTAAACCCTGTCGATATGGAGCCGGTACAGCGCCTCGAAGGCCCGCATATCCTGCCTCTGGGCCCGCCGGATCCAGGCGGCTTCCTCGCTTTTTGCCGGTTGTGAGGCGACGACCATTGACTGACTATAGTCGCTGGCTGACGCCGTCAAAAGCGCGGGCATACGCCGTTTCTCCCCTTTTCCTTGACCGTTTGATGCCGTCCGGCACCGAAGCGTTTAAAAATCCTGTCCAGGAGGGCAGAAAATACCGCCCGGAAGCCTTTGAACATAAACAATAGTGTTATGATTCCGCTGGCCCGTTCGATACCGGCCACCTCTGCGGATTCGGAACAACATCAACAATCAATGACGGGGCATTCGATTCTTTATCTCGGTCGCGGTGAATTCGCGCCGGACTACCTTGCCGAACTCGAGACGCTGCCCTGCTGCACGATGCTCATCCGTTCGCCGGGCGTCGAGGTACCGGCCGATGCGCCGTCCGTCATTGACGTCATCATGATCGAGGCCGGCCCGTCGCGCTCGCAGACCGGCAAGTCGCTGGTCGACTTCATCCACTCTTTAAGCGACCGGCCCGTCATCGCGCTGACCGACAAGGCCCATGAACACCGCGGCATCGCGGCCGTCCGTGCCGGCGCCGATGCTTATATATGTATCGACGACGTCACGGTCGAGCAGCAGGACGCCATCCTCGACTTCACCGTGCGCCGCTTCCGGATGCTGAAGCGCCTGTCGGACACCGACATGACGGTGCTGTCGATCCTGAAGAGCATCAACGACGGCGCGATCGTCGTCGATCGCGACGGCCATATCCTGGACATCAACCCGGCAGCACGAACGATGCTCGCGCTGGGGCCGCGCATGCAGCCCGATACGAGCTGGGAGCAGACCTTCTGCTGCATCGATGAGAACGGTCAAAGCTATCGGAACGCCGAGGAGCTGCCGCTGATGCGGGCCCGCAGCGGCCGCAAGTTCGTCGACCAGATCGCCATCTACCGCGCGCCGGACCAGCCGGACATCTGGCTCAGCATCAACGGCCAGGGACTCTATGACGGCAACCGCGAGCTGATCGGCGGCGTCATCACGTTCCGCGACGTCACGGACGTCAAGCGGCGCACCAACGAACTCGAAAAACGCGCCCAGTTCGACGAGCTGACGTCGCTGCCAAACCGCGGCGCCTTCCTCGAACACCTGAAGCAGGCAATCGGCCGCAGCCAGCGCAAGTCGATGCCGCTCGCGGTGCTGTTCGTCGATCTCGACCGCTTCAAGTCGGTCAATGACACGCTCGGTCACGATGTAGGCGATGCCGTGCTGCGCGATGTATCCGATCGGCTTCGCAAGAACCTGCGCGTTGGCGATTACTCCGGGCGCTGGGGCGGCGACGAGTTCGTCGTCTGCCTTGAAGACTTCGGCGAAGCGGCGAACGCCGGCGCGGCGGCACAGAAGCTCCTGCTCGTCCTGTCCGAGAAGTACGACATCGGCAAGAGCGAGGTGTACGCGACGCCGTCCATCGGCATTGCGATCTGCCCGGATACCGGCACCGAGGCCGAGCGCCTCGTCAAGGCGGCCGACATTGCGATGTACGAAGCCAAGAAGCGCGGCGGCGGTCGTTTCCAGTATTACTCGAGCGCGCTGAACTCGAAGCTCGCGCAGCGCGAGGAACTCGAGGTCGGCCTGCGCCACGCGCTGGTTCGCAACGAGTTCGTGCTGCACTACCAGCCGCGCATCGACTTGTCGTCCGGCCGGCTCATCGGCCTCGAAGCACTGCTGCGCTGGCAGCATCCGCGCTTCGGCCTGCTCGCCCCGAACCGCTTCCTGCCGATCCTCGAATCGAGCGGCCTGATTCACTCCTCCGGCGACTGGGTCATCGAGACGGCGACCCGCCAGCTCGCTGCCTGGCAGCGGCAGTTCGAACTGCCCGACCTTTCGATCGCGATCAACGTCTCGCCGCAGCAGCTCATGCATCAGCGGCTCGTCGACACGGTCACGACCGCGCTTCGCAACACGGCACTCGACCCGGGCTGCATCGAACTCGAGATTGGTGACGGCGAAATCGTCCGCAAGCGCAACAACGAGGTCGAGACGCTGCGCTCACTGCGCAAGCTCGGCGTGCGACTGTCGCTCGATCATTTCGGCACGCGCGACGTGTCCTTCGAGTCGCTCGACAACGGCTTCATCGACAGCTTCGTGCTCGACCAGTCACTGATCGCCGACGTTCATGAGAACGACAGCCACCAACGCATCGTACGCGCGGCCATCGCCATGGCGCAGGGCATGGATATCGAGGTTGCGGCCGAGGGCGTCGAAACGCTGACCCAGCTCGAGTTCCTGAAGAGCTGCAACTGCGATCTCGCGCAGGGCTTTTTGATCAGCCGGCCGATGCAGCCCGACAAGGTCTCCGCGCTGCTCCGCAGCGAGATTGCGGGCACCCGCCTGCTCGCGCGCGGCATGCCCTAGTCAGAAAAGCCGGACGGCCTGAGACCGTCCGGCAATCCAGAACGCTTACGCTACCTCGCGCGACGTCTCGAACCAGCTGTTCGACAGCTGCTCGAGATCTTTCCGTACCGCCGCGTCGAGCTCGTCGAGCGCCTCGGCGACGCCCTTCTTCGCGTACTTCTCGATCTCTTCGATCGACAGATCGCCCTTGGTGATTTCGCCCTCGAAGAAGACCTTCGACAGCCGATCGCGAATGGGGGCCGTACCGCGAACGATCCCGCCCAGTACCGCTGCCCGAATGGCATCGAACGGCGGGCAGGGCAGGCACCACGGACCCGGTGGCTGCGACGGATCCCAGTGCGGTATCACCTCGCGTTCGATCAGCTCGCACAGTTCCGGACGCACGTCGCAGATGCTCAACAGGATGAACTCCAGTTCGCTGCAGGGGCCCCAGCGGCGCCTGAGTCCTTCGCCGAATACGCTGCCGAGTTCATAGAGGTCCGCGTTCCGCCGCGTGTGGATGATCTCTTCGGCGAACGGGTAGTCGAACTGCACGTCGATGATGTCCCACCAGCAGCGATCGCGGAATACACCTGCGGGCGCCAGGTACTTGCCGATGTTCAGGAAGTAGCGACCGATCTTCTCCCAGTTCGGGCCGCCAGCCGAGACCAGGCCGTCGATATTCATGCCGTACCAGTGATGCCAGGTACTGTCGACGACGACGCGGCCAACGTTCGACTTGTGACCGTTGTAGACGCTGATCATGTCGAACACCTTCGCATCGAGTTCGCCCTTGGCCTGCCAGTACTCGTGTGCATTGCGGCCTTTGGCGACGATGACCGGCGCTTCCTGGTGGCCGGCATGCGTCGGATACTCGACCGGTGCCGTTGCCTGATTGCCGTACTTCACCTTCGCGGTGTAGGTGATGGTCGCGGGATCGACACACTCGCCCTCGTGCGGATGATCCGGCATCACGTCGATCGGCCCGAGCGACGGGTGACACAGAATCTCATGCGGGAAGTTCCGGCGCGTGAACGCACTCACGTACTGCGATCGAACCGGGATCCAGTCGATAGCCTGAGGATGCTCGTCGCGCTGGACGTTGCCGGGAATCATGTCCGTACCATTGACCTGGCCCGGCACGTCCGGGTCAGGTTGATTCGTGTCGATACGCGTCGGCCCGGTGCCGGGCGGCACGCCGTCAAGGGCTGTCCATTTGCGCATCGTGCCGACGCGCGGAATCTTCGAAGCCATGCGTTCGCCGAGCGTGGAGTGATCGCCAGTCGCGAAGATACCGCCGCCCGCGTCCATCCAGCGGTGCAGCTCGGCAAACTCGCCATCGTCTATTCCGGATCCGGAGCTGACCGCAAACAGGTAAATCACATGATAGTCATCGATGATCTTGCCGCCGCCCGGTTTCTCGGAGCGGAACTGGAAGTTCTCGTAGTGCGGGTCGTCGGGTCCCGGCGTCATGTCGATATTGAGCGCGCCGGTGCGATACTCGGCGCGATGCACCTGGAAGTCAGTGCAGCCGATGCGCTGGCCCTGCATGTATTCGTAGACGCTGTTGGTGTCGGTGAAGCGTGAATCGGTTACGAACAGGATCTTCAGTTTCGGCCGGCGCAGGAAGATGTGCCAGTCACGCTCGCCGCGGATGTCGGCGAGATCGAGTCGTGGTTCCAGTAAGTCGTGCAACATGGGTACGTTCCTCTCGTTGTTAGAGTCGTACCCCACCAAGCGTGATGTGGTCGGAATTTCCCTCGTTCGGTGTCAGAAATCGTCCAGCCAGGCGATGCCTTCCTCCCAGGCGGCGCTCGCCGGTTTCCGGAAGTAGCCGAAATGCCCAAGTGACGGCAAGCCGACCGAGGCGGGCTCGAGATGCCGACGTTCGACGTTCGGGTAGGCCGACATCATGCGGTCGACCGAGCGACTGGTACCCCACTTGTCGTCGTCGATGCTGTAGGCGAGCACGGGCGCCGTGAATTCCTGGTAGCGCTCGAGCGGCAGCGTCGCGTCGCCGAGCAGGTAGTCCGGGTGGCGGCACCAGCGCGACCACTCGATCGCCGCGCCTTTCGGCAGGTCCTCAGCCGAGCCGACCCAGCTCCACGGCATGTAGCCCAGCAGGTTCGAAAGCATGGGCAGCGTCACGTAGACGTGAAAGCCGACGACGGCTTTTTGCTCGCCGCCCTGCACGCCCCAGTAGCCGCTCTGTGCCGACATCGTCAGCATCGCGTCGATGCGTTCACTGTTGTCGAGCAGGCCCGTCACCTGGCCGCCGACACTGTGGCCAACCATGAACAGGCGATCCGGGCGAAACGTCTCCGAGGCCCAGTCGACGACGCCGGCCATATCCTTGAGCGCCCAGTCGCGAACTGTTGCGTCGAAACCGCGCAGCCGCTCCGGCCGCGACTCGCCGATGCCGCGATAGTCGTAGGAGATCGCGACGTAGCCAGCGTTCGCAAGCGCGGCCGCATAGTTCGCATAAAAGCGCCGCGGCACGGCGGTGGCGCTGCTGACGATAGCCACACGCTTCGCCTTTCCGCTGCCGCGGCGAAAGATCGTTGCCGCCAGCCGGTAGCCGTCGCGAGCAGGAATCGTCGTCGACTCGAGCTGGATGTCGCTCAACGCTGGTTCGTCCCGCGCGCGCGCTGCAGCCTCTGCCACGCCGCATCCGCACGTTGCGACCTGCGGCCAGAAGCATCGCCAAGCACAGCGACACTCTGCTCCAGCAAGCGCTCCGCATCGCCGTAGCGGCCGAGCTGGGTGAGCACGTCCGCGTACTCGGTCTGCGTGGCTGCGAGTAACGCGTTGCCGGGTTGGTAATCGCGCTCGCGAATCGCCAGCGCCCGGTCCAGCAGGCCGAGCGCGTCGTCCAGCCGGCCGTTCGTCGACAGCACGGCGCCGAGCTCGGTAAGCGCCGATGCCGTGTACTGGTTGTCGGGATCGGGTGAGCCTTCGAACACGGCCAGTGCCTCGCGCAGCATCGCTTCAGCCTCGACAAGTTTGAGCTGGTCGTGCAACAGCATACCGATCAGGATGCGGTCGATCGCGACGAAGGTATGGTCCGGGCCACGATTGTTGATATTCAGTCGTAGCGCCTCGCGCATGAGCTGCTCGGCCTCGTCGTAGCTGCCGCGCATATGCAGCAGCGTGCCCTTGTCCATCAACGCCGCGGCAACGAGATCGTGCTCATCCCCGTAGACGCGGCGAGCGGTGGAGATCGTCTCGGCAAGTGCGGTTTCTGCACCCGCGAAGTCGCCTTTCGAGCGCAGCAGCACCGCGAGGTTCTGCTGGTAGTAGGCAAGCGCCGCATCGTTGCCATCATCGGCAACCAACGAGATTGCCTCGCGCAGCAGGCTTTCGGTCCTGTCGAGGTCGCCACGAACCTGCAGGATGCGCGCCAGCGTGGCATTCAGCGTCGCGAGATCTGCTCTATAGTCCGTTCCGAGCGACCGAAATATGCCGATGCTTGTTTCGGCGTAGTCCTCCGCGGCCTGCAACTCGCCGGTCTGCAGCGTGAGCTGAGCGAAGTTGTGATGAATGTCAGCGAGTTCGGCAGCCGCGCTATCCCGGGCCTCGAACGTCGCAAGTGCCTTGTTCAATAACTGCCGCGCCCGGTCGTAGTCGCCCCGGCGAATGAGCGATCGCGCAAGATCGTTCTGGGCACTCGCGACCAGGGGGTGGCCGGGCCGGTGGTTGCGGAGCTGCGTTTCGAGCGCCGCCTCGAGCATCTCGACGGACGGCTCGTAGACGCCGAGGCTGAAATAGACGCGGCCAATCGTGCCCATCAGTTCCGCCTGGATGTCCGGGCTGTTGCCTAACCCCGCCTGGATACGCAGCGCGCCCGCGTCGAGCAACTCCCGCGCGGTAATGGTCTCACCGTTGGCCCGGCTCGGGTCTGGCGCGGTGAAAACGACCTCGAGGAACCGCGACACCTCCTGTGCCCGATCGCGCTGTTCGGTGATGCGCTGGTTCTGGATCGACAGCACGACCGCGACCCCGACCAGCAGCACGACGATCGCGGCAGACACGGCTGCGCCCACGTAGTGTCGGCGCAGGAACTTGCCGGTCCGGTAGCGCCACGAGTCCGCACGCGCCTCGATTGGCATCGACCTGCGATGCAACGTGATGTCTGCCGACAGCGCCTCGACCGAACCGTAACGGCGTTCGGGCTCCTTGCGGAGCGCGTTCATGACGATCGTGTCGAGGTCGCCGCGCAGGCGCCGACGCAGTCGTTCGGTGCTCGTGCCGCGATCCCGACCCAGCAGCTCGATCGTGCGCGCGTTGTCGTCGTCACGGCCCGCCAGGGCCTGCGCAAGCCTGAGGCTGGGCCGGACCGGGTCCATCTCGCAGATGACGCGCGCAATCTCGGCCGGCGTCAGGTCGTCGAGTGGGAATGCCCGCAGCCCTGTCAGCATGTTGTACAGCAGCAGGCCCAGCGCATAGGTGTCGGTCGCCGTCGTGATCGTCCGGCCGAGCACCTGCTCGGGCGCCGCATTCTGCGGCGTCATGATCACCGAGCCCTCGCGCGTCAGTCCGTCCGTCGCGGCGCCCTGGGTGTCGGTTAGCTTGGCGATCCCGAAATCGAGCAGCTTCGGCACACCGTCCGCGGTGACAAGGATATTCGAGGCCTTTATGTCGCGGTGGATGACCAGGTTCTGGTGCGCGTAGTGGACGGCGGCACAGATTGTCTGGAAAAGGTCGAGACGCTCGCGGACGCCGAGCCGGCGCGCGTCGCAGAAATTGTCGATACGCACGCCGTCGATGTACTCCATGACGAGGTACGGAACGCCGTCGTCCGTCGTGCCGCCGTCGAACAAGCGCGCGATGTTCGGGTGATCGAGGTCTGCAAGTATCTGCCGCTCGTTGCGGAGCCGATCCTCCGTCTGCGGGTCGATGAGACGGTGTTTGCCGAGCTTGATGGCCACCTGCTGGTCGAACTGCTCGTCCGCGCGGCGCGCCAGGTACACCATGCCCATGCCGCCCGCACCGATCAGGCGCTCGACGCGATACGGCCCGATGTGTTCGCCTTCGAGGGAATCGGTCTCGGAGAAGGCATCGCTCGCCGTGTCGACGATTGCCTGCGCGATATTCTCGGCGATGTCTTCGTCTTCGACCAGCAGCGATGCGACGTAGTCACGGAGCTCCGGGTCGTCGGCACATTCTTCGGCCAGCCATTCGTCGCGCTCGTCGCCTTCGAGCAGGGAGGCCTGTTCGAACAGCGTCTCGACGCGCGACCAACGGCTCGGCGTCAGCTCGATCGTCGAACTCATTGGTCTTTGAGTTCTTTGGCCAGCCAGGCTTTTGCGAGTCGCAGGTCCCGGTCGACGGTTGCGGCCGATATGTCGAGCGCCTGTGCAGTTTCGTCGTAGGACATGCCGCCGAAATAGTGCAGCACGAGCACGTCGCTCTTGCGGGCGTCCAGCTGCGCCAGCCGCTCGAGCGCATCGTCGAGTTCGATGATGTCGACCTGCTTGCCGTCGCCCACCCTGTCTTCCTGCAGCGTCAGTGCGCGCTGGCCGCCGCCGCGCTTCTGGCTCGCGCGCCGACGTCCATAGTCGGTCAGGATGCGGCGCATCATGCGTGCCGCCAGCGCGAAGAAATGCGCACGGTCAGCAAACGGTATGTCGGCGTCGGCAAGGTTGGCGAACGCTTCGTTGACCAGCGCGGTTGCCTGCAGCGTGTGGCCGCTGCGCTCCGAGCGAAGCTGGCGCCTTGCCAGCCGTCGCAGATCGTCATAGACCAGCGGCGTCAGGCGCTCGAGCGCCTGCGCATCGCCGGAGCGCCACTCGCGCAACAGCGTTGTGACTGTGAGATCTGCGTTCATTGTTGTTCTGAGCTTCCCCAGTGCTCACTCGTTGATAGCAAATCGGCACCGGGTCCGCAACGCCACAATCATATGCGGTAGCATGATCCGGAGGCCGGTGCCTTTGCAACGCTTACGAGCCGGCTCTATTCAACAATAACAAGGAGTTCCATTATGAACGAAGTCAGCAAGCCACCCCCCTGGCAGACCCTCGCCGCCGCTACCGCCGGTGGTTTTATCGGTGCCGTCGGCGGTGCGGTCGTCGCTGCCAACATGCTCGGCGAGCCCAGCGGGCAGGCCAGGGTCCAGGAACCCGAGCCCCAGGAACAGGTGCTGGTCGCCGAAAACGAAAAATAGTCGATTTGCCGTGAGGGGATTCACGGCGCAATGACGCTATACCTCCTGCGCACTCCCGAAAAATGGCGCAGCGAGGAACGTATGCCTGACAACAAGGACAAGTGCTATTGCGTCGTCGATCATGCCAATAAGCAGCGTGAACGTGAGGCGAAAAACCCGAATCGCCTGAAGCTCACCAGGAAACGCTATGGACGCTGGATCGGTGCCGAACCGGGATTGCTCAGGACCAGAGACGAGGTCAACAGCGACTGACCTCAAAGGATCTGCGCACCGGCTGCATGATCGACAGGGAGGCTGGCTTTCTGCGTGCCCGCCGCCCTTGGAATCCCCCAGTGGCCGGTAACTCCGGGGCCGCATCCGCGGCCCCATTTTATTTTTGCGGTGCCGTGCTTCCGCAGTTCCAGCAGGCAGCGAACTGACCCTCGTTGTCTTCGCCGCACTGAGCGCAGCGCCAGGACGCCTTGGGGCTCTCGTCGAGCGCGGTACCGTCGATGAGCTGCTTCGCGCGATCGTAGTCGAGATCGTTGACGACCCAGAGCTGGGTCTCGGTCAACGGCATGCCGCCAAGCAGCGAGCCGAAGTGCTCGTTCTTGATCTCGGTCGCTATCCCTTCGACCTCGAGGAGATTGCGGTAGTGGTGCAGCGTGACGGGCGACGTCGCCGATGTCAGTTTCTTCATGCTTTGCCGGACAGTTCGTTCAGGAAACCGGACGCGCTCTCGCCACGCTCGATGACTTCGACCAGTGCCGAACCGACAATCGCGCCTGCGGCATGCTTGCCAACGTTGTCGACGTCGTTTCTCTCGCGTATGCCGAAGCCGGCGCAGACCGGCAGCGCGGATTTCTCGCTGACCTTGTCGAGGTAGTCCGTCACGTCGTCCGGCAGTCCGGTGTCGCCGCCGGTGATGCCCGTGATCGTGACGGCGTACAGGAAACCGCGCGATGCATCGCTCAGCGTGTCGAGGCGTTCGTCCGGCGTCGCCGGTGTGACGAGCTGAACGAGGCCAAGGCCGCGCGCCTCGAGTGCCCTGCGAATGTCCTCGCTCTCTTCGTACGGCAGGTCGGGCACGATGAATCCGCAGACGCCGGTTTCCACGGCCCGCTCGGCCAGTTCGTCATAGCCGAACTGCAGCAGCGGGTTCAGGTAGGACATCATGACCAGCGGCGTGTCGACCTCGTCCTTGACCTTGTCGAGCTCATCGAAGATCCACTTCAGGCTCACGCCTTTTTTCAGCGCCTCGAAGGACGAGCGCTGGATCGTCATGCCGTCGGCCATCGGGTCCGAGAACGGAATGCCGAGTTCGACGACGTCTCCGGCCGACGCGACTTCCTTCAGCGTCTCGGTGAAGCTGGTCGGCTCGGGATAGCCGGCGGTAATGAACGGCACGAGAGCGGGCCGGCCTTCATCGTTGGCCGAGTTGATCGCTGCCGTAATCTTTTCGTGGGCTTCCATTACTTCTACGCTCCGTTATCCGCCAGCGACCGTCCGCACTTTGGCGGGATACTTGGTCAGCGTCGGCATGTCCTTGTCGCCGCGTCCCGAGTTGCCGATCAGGATCGTCTTGCCCGGGTTCTCCTTCGCCCAGTCGCGGGCGGCGGCGAACGCGTGCGAGGTCTCCAGCGCCGTCAGGATGCCCTCGGTTTCGCAGAGCTCCTCGAGAGCATCGAGCGCCTCGTCGTCCTGTGCCGATATGTACTTCACCCGACCCGTCGCCTGCAAGAGGGCATGTTCGGGGCCGACGCCCGAATAGTCGAGCCCGGCCGATATCGAGTGCGTTTCCTGCACCTGGCCATCGTTGTCCTGAAGAATGATCGTGTACGTGCCCTGCAAGACCCCGGGCGTGCCCGTAGCGAGCGTTGCCGCATTCTGCCCGAGGCCGCTGCCGGTGCCGCCGGCCTCGACGCCGATCAGTTCGACGTCGTCGCCGATGAAGGGATAGAAGAGTCCGATCGCGTTCGAGCCGCCGCCGACGCAGGCGAACACGGCATCGGGCAGCTTGCCTGTGCGTTCGAGCATCTGCTCGCGGGACTCCTCGCCGATGACCTTCTGCAGTTCGCGGACGAGATACGGATACGGGTGCGCACCGACCGCGCTACCGAGGATGTAGTAAATGCCGTCCGGGTCGGACACCCAGACGCGCAGCGCCTCGTCGATGGCCGCTCGCAGGGTCTTGTCGCCCGACTCGACCGAGACGACCTCGGCGCCGAGCCGGCGCATGCGATCGACGTTCGGTGCCTGGCGGACGATGTCGACGGCGCCCATGTAGACCGAACACGGCAGGCCGACGCGCGCGCAGGCCGCGGCCGATGCCACGCCGTGCTGGCCGGCGCCGGTCTCGGCGATCACGCGCTTTGCGCCGAGGCGCTTGGCGAGCAGTGCCTGGCCAATCGCGTTGTTGATCTTGTGCGCCCCCGTGTGCGCGAGGTCCTCGCGCTTGAGCCAGACGTCGACGCCCCAGCGCTCCGACAGCTGCGCGGCATAGGTCATGGCCGTCGGCCGACCGACCCACTCCCTGAGCTGCTTCTTGTACTCCGCCTGGAAGTCCTCCGCATGCAGGTGTTCGCGGATACCCTCCTCGAGCCGCTCGAACGCAGGCACCAGCGTCTCCGGGATATAGCGTCCCCCGAACGGGCCAAACCGGCCGCGCTCGTCGGGCATCTCGCCGCGTACGGCAGCAGCCAGCAGCGACTGCGCCTCCTGGGCGTCAAACATCGAACTCATAGTGTTTGCTCCGCGGCACGGGCCGCTTTGACGAAATCCTGGATCATTGCCGGGTCCTTGCGTCCCGGTGCCGACTCGACGGCGCTCGACACATCGACGCCATACGGCTTTGCCGTCGCAACGGCCTCGACAACGTTGGCGGCGGAAATTCCGCCGGCGAGTATCATCCGGCCGCGAGCGGCGACATCGGCAGCGCGCGTCCAGTCAACGGTCTCGCCCTGGCCGCTCTTCGCGCCTTCATAAAGGAACGTTGCCGGCAGCAGTTCATCGTCGAGCGCCGGGTTGCCTTCACGGATGACCGGCCAGCGCGTTACCGAAGCCGGCACGTCGAGTGACGCGAAGTCCTCGACGTCGGTCTGCAGGACGTCGGGCGCGAAACCTTCGAGCACCGCCTGCCACTCGTCGTTCGAAGGGTGCAGCATGACCGCCACGCGGGTGACCTTGGCCGGTGCATCGGCGGCCGCGGCGCTGGCCTCGGCCGGCGTCACGCGGCGTTTCGATTCGGCAAACACGAAGCCGATCGCATCGGCGCCGGCGTCGACCGCCGCGGCAACGTCGGCGGCAGTACGCAGTCCGCAGATCTTCACGAGCAGGCTCATGCCGCAAGCCTCGCGCTGCCGGCCTCACGCATGTCGCGGATCAGCGCAGCCGGATCGGCAGCTCGCATCAGCGCCGTGCCGACGAGCGCCATCGAGTAGCCCCAGCCCGCGACGCGGCCAGCATCGTCGGCCGTGTGCAGCCCGCTCTCGGCCACGCAGCGACCGGTGGGCAGCTCGGGCGCCAGCGCCTCAAGGCGATCCGGGTCCACCGCGAGCGTGCGCAGGTTGCGGGTGTTGATGCCGAACAGCAGCTGGCCATCGGCGGCGCGGTCGAGATCGACCGCGTTCATGACGGTTTTCGTGCGGGAGAGATCGTCGGAGTCGAACGCTTCGAGCAGGACGAACAGCCCGTGTTCGTGCGCGCAGTCCAGCATGTCGCGCAGCTTGTTGTCGGTGAGCATTGCAACGATCAGCAAGACGCCGCTCGCACCGGCCGCGCGGGCTTCGTCGACCTGTACGGGTTCAACGAGGAAGTCCTTGCGCATGACGGGCGTGCCCGGAACCGCCGCGACCACCTCCTCCAGGTGCTGAAGGCTGCCGGAGAAGCGGCTTGGCTCGGTGAGTACCGAGATCGCGGCGGCGCCTCCGGCGACGTAGTCCTTCGCCCGCGCCACCCGGTCGCTGTCCGGCGCCGCCAAGTCGCCTTCCGCCGGCGAACGGTCCTTGATCTCGGCGATAATGCCGAAAGCGCCGAGCG